>JBBQSM010000022.1:0-36526 GCA_038234895.1 Gemmatimonadales bacterium | reverse complement strand
CGAAAACAACGCACGCTTGATCGCGAGATCTTCGATGATGGCTTCGATCACCAAAGCACACGGCGCAAACGCGACCAGCTCCGCCGCACTCACACCACTCACGTACACAATCCGCGCCAATACGGCATCGGCATCCTCGCGGGAGCGCTTTCCCTTCTCCACGTCGCGCGCCATAGCCTTGGCGTGCCCCTCGCGCGCACGCGCAATGGCCGCAGGGTGCGCATCGGCCAGCACGACCTGATGGCCATGCACGGCCGCCACCTGTGCGATGCCGGCACCCATCGCGCCGGCGCCCACCACGCCGATCACCGACGAGACATCGAGCGTCGTCTCCAGCGCGCTATCGTGCGCCCGGGTCTCCGACGGATTCGTCACGCGCCGCAGTACACCGGTGCACGCTTTTCGAGAAATGCACGCACCCCTTCCTCGTAGTCCGCAGTGCGTCCCGCCTCATGCATCGCATCGGCCTCAACCTCCAGCTGCTGGTCGAGCGTGTTGCCGAACGATGCATTGAGCGCGCGCTTGGTGAGCCCGAAACCGCGGGTGGCCTGCGTGGCCAGCGAGAGGGCCAACGCCAACGCTGTTTGGTGCAGCTGCGCCAGCGGCACGACATCCCAGATCAGCCCCCACTCCTTCGCCTTCGCGGCCGGCATCTTTTCGGCCAGGAAGAACATCCCGGTCGCGCGCTGCGGCCCCACCAGACGGGGCACAAAGAACGTTCCGCTGGTATCCGGAATGAGTCCGAGCTTCGCGAAGCTCTGCACGAACGACGCTTCCTCGGCCGCGATAGTCAGATCGCAGGCGAACGCCAGATTGGCGCCGGCACCGGCCGCGATCCCGTTCACGGCACAGATGACAGGCTTCTCCAGCGTGCGGAGCGCCCGGATGATCGGATTGTAGTTCGCGCGCACAAACTCGCCGATGTCAGGCATCGGGCCGTCCCCTTGCGGTAACGCCTCGGCCAGATCCTGTCCCGCACAAAATCCACGACCGGCCCCAGTGAGCAGCACGGCACGCACATCGCCGCGCTCGGCGGCATGACGCAGCGCCTCTTGTACCTCACGCGCCATCACGCGGGTGAAGCTGTTGAGCACTGTGGGACGGTTCAGGGTGAGCGACATCACGCCGCTCTCAACCGTGACCGTGATGAACTCGTAGTTGGAGTCGTCTGACATAAGCCCAAGATACTCGCAACAACCCGGCACCGCGCCCCGCGCTGTCAGATCGAATACGTGCGATGTGCGCCTCTGCTCTCCCGTTGAGCCGTGGCCCTGTACAGCTTTCACCACTATGGCATCCTCGGTCGCTCCATCCGCCCCTCCCGCCGCAACGCCCGTTCTCCCCGCGTCCCTGGCCGCTCCTGCTGAGTCTCTCACCGCAGGCCGAGCACCGCGCGAGGGGTTCGATTGGCGCCGTATCGCGTATCAGGTGCTGGCGTCACGCGCGCTCGACGAGATCGAAGAAGGCACGAACCGCAATCGCGGATCGGTGCCGCGCGAACATGTCGTGCTCTACCAGTTCTCTGCGCGTGGACATGAAACGGCACAGATCATCCTCGGTTCGCTGCTGAACGGCCGGCACGACGGCGCGGGTGCGTACTATCGCTCGCGTCCACTGCTGCTTGCGCTCGGCCTCACGCTTGAAGACGCTTTCGGCAGTCCGCTCGGACGCGCCGGCGGGTTCAGTGATGGACGTGATATCGGTGTGGTGTGCAATCTCCCCAATCGCGACGGCCCGATCGTATTGCCGATGGCGGGCGATGTGGGATCGCAGTACACACCAGCGGCGGGCTGGGCGCAGGCGATCACGTACCATCGCGACACTCTCGGCGACGACTCGTACGCGGGCAGCATTGCCGTGGCGCTTGGCGGCGATGGCTCCGTGGCAACCAACGGCTTCTGGGCCGCGCTCACGATGGCCACGACGCTCAACCTGCCGATGCTCTTCTACATCGAAGACAACGATCTCGGCATTTCCGTGCGTGGCGACATGCAGACGCCGGGCGGCAACATTGCGCGCAACCTCGCGTCGTTCACCAACCTGCTCATTCGTGACGGCGACGGAACCGATCCGCACGAGACATCCGGACTGCTGCAGGATGCGCTGGCGTATGTGCGAAGCGGGCAGGGGCCGGCGCTCGTGCATCTCACCGTGCCGAGACTGTCCAGTCACTCGGGCCCTGACAACCAGAAGGGCTATCGCACGCCCGACGAAATCGAAGCCGATATCGCGCGCGATCCGTTGCCGCGGTTGCGTGAGTATCTCGTGCCGTCGCTGCTGTCGGAACACGAGTGGTCGTCGATCGAAGCGGACGTCACGCGTGATGTGGGTGCGGCACTGGTCGCTGCCCGTGCGCGACCGATGCCCGATGCGTCGCGCGTGGCACAGCACGTGTATGCCGATGACGCGGCGGATGTCGCCGAGCCGTTCGGTGGTCTGACGCGTGCCGAGCGTGCGACGTTGGGCGGGACGGATGTGGCGGAGACGGAGGGTGATCTGCTGCGCTTTGCAGAAGCGATCCGTCGGACGTTGCGTCACGAACTCACGGTGAACCCCAAGGTCGTGGTGTTCGGCGAGGACGTGGGGCGCAAAGGGGGCGTGCATCTCGTCAGCGAGGGCTTGCAAAAGCAGTTCGGCGCATCGCGTGTGTTCGACACGAGTTTGTCGGAAGAAGGGATCATCGGACGCGCGGTGGCGATGGCGATCAGCGGCATGATGCCCGTGGCTGAAATCCAGTTCCGCAAATACGCCGACCCGGCTGCCGAACAGTTGAACAACTGTGGCACGATGCGCTGGCGTACCGCCAATCGTTTTGCGGCGCCGATCGTGGTGCGCATGCCCGGTGGGTATGGGAAAGACGTGGGAGATCCGTGGCACAGTCTCAGCGACGAGGTGCGCTTTGCGCACGCGTACGGCTGGCAGGTGGCGATGCCGTCGAACGCAGCGGACGCCGTGGGACTCTTGCGCGCCGCGATGCGTGGCGCGAACCCGACGATCTTCTTCGAACACCGCTCGCTGCTCATGACCGGCGACGGCAGTGCGCGGTATCCGGGTGACGACTACGTGTTGCCGTTTGGACGGGCGCGTATCGTGCGCGAAGGCACCGACCTGACGCTCGTGACGTGGGGCGCAATGGTGCATCGCTGCACCGCGGCGTCGTCACGTTTTGACGAACGGGTGGAACTGATCGATCTGCGCACCATCGCGCCGTGGGATCGCGCCTGCGTACTGGCTTCCGTACGAAAGACCGGACGCTGTCTCATTGTGCACGAGGACAATCTCACGGCGGGATTTGGCGCCGAGATTGCGGGTACCGTGGCGCAGGAGGCGTTCTGGCATCTGGACGCGCCCGTGCAGCGTGTGGCGCCGCGTGATGTGCCGATGCCGTATCACGAGGCGCTGCTGGCGGCGGTGCTGCCCGATGCCGACGAGATCGCGGAGCAGATCGAGCGGTTGTTGCGGGTGTAGGGGTGCGCGGTGCAATTGGTCGCATCGGTTGGATGTCCCCGGTTCGACCTGCTGCCGCTGACAGGCGAGACGTGACATCATTCGATCGCGCTCCCGCGATCTACGATGTCCTGTCCGCCCTTTTGCTCGAATCCCGTGCGCGAATACCGATTTCAGGCTACTGAAGAAACGATCGCCGAACTGCGCCGCCTGCGTGCTCCGTGGGCATCCTTTTCTGTCTCGTCGCATTTCCTGGACGTACGCATGGCGGACGGTGCCGTCGTGCGGGTGCAGGTGGAGCCGGCCGATGTGGAGGACCTGTTTGAGGCGTTCCGGATCGAGGCGGTCAACGCTACGGACGCGGCGGGTGCGTTCGACGTCGAGCGTGCGTTCGAGGACGCGGGCGACTTCGCGGCGGGCGGCAACGATATCGTGCTGTTCACCGGTGTGACGTGGAGCGAACCCGGTGCCGCGATTGCGGACAATGCCACGGCGTCGCTGGCGGTGCCTGCCGGTTCAACGATGCACTTCTCCGGGCACCCCGGGCAGCTGTCCGAGACGGCTGACGTGGTGTGTGTGACCACGGACGCGATCGTGATTGCGGCCAGTACGGGCGAGGGGCTGTTGGTGCGTACCGGTCTGGCACCCAACACGCTCGACGTGGTGCGGGATCGCGAGGTCATCGCGCGGTTTCTGCAGGATCGCGGCTACGCGAGCGCCGACGAGTAGCGGTCGCGAATCGCGAACGGCAGGGATCGCGAATGGCGCGAGCGATGCCGCGAGTGGAACCGGGCAAGGGCCACTTCGTCGCGTGGGGGCGACAGTGGCTTTTTGAGGGAGTTGGTCGCACGCCATGGTCTTTCGGCGCGCGCCCAAAAAAAATCGCCACCGATGGCCGCGTCGAGCGACACAGTCAGCCCTACCCCTATCCCCTTCGCGGCGTAGCCCGCGTCATTCGCGATCCCTTTACGAGGCCTTGGCTGCCGCGATCGCCAAACAAACCCAGCCGGCGATAAAACAGACCCCGCCGATCGGGGTGATCGCGCCAAGCGCCCGCACATTTGTCAGCGCCATGGCATACAGCGACCCCGAAAAGAGCACGGTGCCGGCCAGAAACAGCCACCCCGCCGCGTTCGCGAGCGATCCGGGCCACCGCGACACCACAAACGCCGCCGCGATCAGCGCCAGCGCATGGTACATCTGATAGCGGGACCCGGTTTCGAACACTTCGAGCATGCGCGGCTCCAGCTTCGCACGCAGCGCGTGGGCACCGAACGCACCGGCACCCACGCCGATAGCACCCGAGAGGGCGCCGATGATCACGAACAGCCGTTCCACGCCGCGCCTCAGGCTTTCACTTCGGCCACGTCCAGCTCGCCTTCAGGCGGTTCGAGATCGTTTTCGGACGGATCCAGCTCGTCCACGGCCTCTTCCAGATCTTCAGCGGTAGGTTCTGTTGGTTCAACGACGGCCGCAGCTGCCGCAGGAGCCGGGCGAACACCACGGCGCCAGTGTGAGGCTACCGGTTCGGCACGGCGGGCCAGCAGGTCCGCGTAGTACTGCAACACGCGGGTGCGAATCTCGTCTTCCGTGTCCGTCTCTTCAGCGCGGAACGGGGCGTAGCGGTGACGATCGTCCGTAGAAACACCGAACCACCACCAAGCGTCCTTGCGGGCACCTGTGGCTGCTTCGATGCGGCAGGAGAAGCGGAGACCGTCGTTTTCGAACTCGAATGCGTCTAGCAGAGCGTCCTCGGGGTTGAGCGATGCCGAAAGATAACCCAGTGGATTGCCGGACAGTTACACTTCTCCCAATGTCCGCGCCCAAAATCATCCGCCACCTCGGCCCCTCGTGAGTCCCGCTCCACGCAAGCGCCGTGGCAGTGGCCGCCCCGGTAAGGCCCCGCAGCCGCAAACGTCCGTGCCCACGTCGCGCATCGCCTACGCGGAAACGCGACAATGGCTGCTGGCCCAGCATGGCTCCGTGTGCGCCTATTGCGAGACCAAGGTCTCCGAACGCGTGATCACGCTCGATCATGTCACGCCGAGGCGTGGGCAGAGCGCCTACGATCGGCGCGACAACCTCGTGCTCTGCTGTAAGACCTGCAACGGAGCCAAAAAAGACCGCAGTTTCCTGTCGTTTCTGCTCGAGAAACCGGTCCGCGCCATCAGTCTGCTCAAGCACGGCGATCATCTGAGCCACATGCTCGTCGATCTGGTGCATCAGATTGCCGGCACCGAGGCCGTCGCCCGCGCCAAACGCCTGGCCGACCCCGACTACCCGTATTCGGACTGAGGCTGCGTGACGGCGTGACGGCGTGACGGCGTGACGGCGCTACGGTCTGGCCAGCGCGCCCTTCAACACCACGCCGTCGAGCGTTTCCCGCGGTTTGACTCGGGCCAGCGCCGCCAGCGTAGGCGCCAGATCCACCATGCGCACAAAGTCACCGTGGCGCCCCGGCGCGATCCCTGCCCCATAGAAAATCAGCGGCACGTTGGAGTCGTAGTCATACGGCGAACCGTGCGATGCGACATTGCCGCCCCAGCTGCTCGATGGCGTGAGAGTGACGATGAGTTCGACCGGCACCGTAGCCGGAAACTGATGCGCCCACCGTCGTGCCACCGCATCGTGCAGCGTGTCCGCCAGCAGCGCGCGAAAGCGATCCACGCGCTGCACGCCCGGCAGCGCCCGGATGTCGCGCGCGATCGTGTCGAGCAGCGCGTCGACGTCCACCTTCGACTTTTTGAACGCCGCGCGGTCGACGATGACGAGTTGCTGGTCGAGTTCTATCGCGAACGTGTCCACACGCGCCGCACGCAATCGTGCACGCAACGGCCCCACCAACGACCCCAGTGACGCGCGTACCGGCGGCGGCAGCACGCCACGCTCGCGCGCCAGTTCGGGGATGGTGCCGACCCCGTGATCGCCCGTGAGCACCACGGTCACGCGCGCCGAATCCCGCAGCACGTACAGCGAATCGAGAAAGCGCCCGATCGCGCGGTCGACGCGCAGCACCTGATCATGGATTTCGCGCGAGTCGGGTCCGTAGCGGTGGCCGATTACATCCGTCGCCGACAGCGAGACGGACAACAGATCTGTCTGTGAACCCTTGCCAAGCGCCAGCGACTGCAGGCCGTCAAGCGCGAACGCCACCACGAGATCGTCCATGAACGGCGTGGCCCGCACCAAGCTCTGTGCGTCGACCACATCATCGGGGAGCGTGTGCGGAAAGCGGACGTCGGAGAAGCCTTCGCCGATCGTGCTATCCGGCTCCGCGTACGCCGAATCGGGGAGTAACAGCGTCCACGCCTTGCCGGCATAGCCTGCGGGCAGCTGGCGGTCGTTGAACGCGTTGACCCATCTGGGCAGCGCGTTGCCGTAGTAGCTGCTGGTGGTGAAGCGCCCGTCTGCCGAATACCAGAACACGTCACTCTTGGAGCGACCCACCGGCAGAATCGCGCCACGGTCCTTCATGGACACCGACAACGTGCGCGAACGCGACTGATCGGCGCGTAACCAGTCGGTGAGCGTAGTGCCGACAAATCGTTTGGGCGACGCCCCGTCGCCGTAGGCACCGGCCAACAACGGCGCGGTGGGATCCTCCACACCGATCGCGTTCATCATGATGCCGGTGGAGCGCGGGAAGCGCCCCGAGAGCAGCGTGGCGTGCCCCGGTGCCGTTTCGGTGATGGCGTGGTCGTGGTGAGCGTTGGTATACCACGCGCCCCCGCGCATGAGCCGCGCCAGCCCACCGGTCAGTTGTGGCGCAAACCGCTCGAGATAGTCGCCCCGCATCTGATCGATCGTGATAAGCACCAGCAGACTTGGCGGATCGACCACGGGGGGGGCGACGTGCGCCGAGTCCGGCCTCTCAAGCGCCAGATTGTCGATGGGAGCGGCGGTGCCGGTCGCGGCGACGAACGCGAAGGCGACGATCGCAAGAACCGGCAGAGCGTGGCGTGTCATGCGGCGAATGTGGGTGACAGTTTGACGCTGGGCAAGCCGGATGGGGCCTCCTGACGGCACGCCAGATGGTTAAACGCCAGGTGGTGGCACGGCAGATGGTGGCACGCCACATGGCGGGAACGCGTCGGCCGCACGATACTTGCGCGGCAATCACATCGGAGATGTTCGGAGTGGCGAGTTCAACAACCCAGACGGCAGCACCGGCGACACGCGTGATCGTGCGCTGCATCGTGTATTACGTCGTTCTGATCGCCAGCGCCGCGATCGGATGGACTCGTCTACCCCACAACGGCGTGCTCGCTCCCACGTCGCTCGAAGCGCTCTTCGGCACGGGCGATGCCGCCGCGCGTGCCGCCGACGCGGCGGTGGCACTCGACGAAGTGTCCTTGGCGATCACGGTCGGCGTGGCGATGTTGGCCGCCGTGCTGCTCTCCATTCCCGTGGCGTGGGTCTACCTGCTCACGCGCGCCAAGCGCGGCTATCAGCAGTCGGTGGTGCAACTGCTCATCATCCTGCCGGTGGTCGTGGCCGGGATCGTGCTGCTGGTCAAGTACAGTATTGCGCTCGCGTTCAGTCTGGCCGGGATCGTGGCCGCGGTACGTTTCCGCAACACGCTCGACGACAGCAAGGACGCGGTCTACGTCTTTCTCGCCACGGCGGTGGGGCTCGCCTCGGCCGTCAACCTGCCAGTGGCTGCTGTGTTGTCGATCGGCTTCAACATCACCGCCCTTGCCCTCTGGTACACCGACTTTGGCAGCGCGCCCGTGGAACTCGAGGGGCGTATCGCGGACAAGCGGCTCAAGCGGGCCAAGGAACTCGCGCGCACGGGCACGTTTGTCGCCCGCATCGACGATGAAGTCTTTCGCAACATGACCCGCGAGCAACTGGAAGGCGTGGCCGAACGTGCCTGGCGACGCGCCAATGCCGGTGGGGAAGACGATGCGCCCTCGGCGCCGAACGACGCGCGGCTGCGCATTTCCACCACCGACGTGCCGGCGCTGCGTCGCGCAATCGAACCGCGCCTGCAGGATTTCGTGAAGCAGTGGCGGTTCGGCTCCGTGGTTACGAATGAAACCGGCAGTGTCGTCGAGTACACGCTCCAACTGCGCAAGAAGACGACGCCGGACGATCTGATCGCACTCGTTCGCGCGTCTGCATCGCAGCATGTGCTCGATGTCGAACTGTCCTGAGCCTCTGACCGCCGCGCAGATGCCCACCACCGGGAGTACACCGACGATGCGAATTTCCGTAGTGCGCATCTTTCACCCGCTCCGTCTCGCCCTGCTGCTGGTGGCGTTGGTGACGGCCATTGGCCCGCATCCGCTCCCGGCGCAGAAACCGGACAGCGCTCTCGCCAAGGCACCCAAGGCACCCAAACTCCCCAAGCTGTATACGAGCGAAGAACCGCTACCGGTCACGTTCACGACCAATCTGAAACAGCTGCGCAAGGATAAAAGCGATTCGGTGCCATGGCACGCCGCCAGCATCAGCTACACGGACACCTCGGGGCAACTGGTCACCGTGCCCATGCGCGCACGGACGCGAGGCATCTGGCGACTGAAGAACTGTCACTTCCCGCCGGTGCGTATCAAAGTCGGCAACAAGGCGGGCAAGAAAACGTGGTTCCACGATGTCGAGGAACCGAAGCTGGTGAACTACTGCCGTGATTCGGACTTATACGAGCAGTACGTGTTGCAGGAATTCATGCTCTATCGCGTGTACCGGTTGCTCACGCCAGTCAGCCACCACGCGCGCCTGCTGCGTATCACCTATGCTGACAGCGCCACCGGCAAGGTGGACGCCACGCGCTACGGCTTCATTGTGGAAGACCCGGAGCAGGTGGCGACGCGCGTGGGCGGCAAGGTGGTCAAACAAAAAGGCGCCGGTCCGGAGGACCTCGATCCCGCGCAGTCCGCGATCGCCTTCATGTTTCAATACATGATCGGCAACACCGATTTTTCCTTCTCCGGCCTGCACAACGCCGAGCTGATTCGCACCAGCAACGGCGACATTCTGCCCATCGCGTACGATTTTGACTACGCCGGTGCCGTCAATACCCAGTACGCACTCCCCGACCCGTCGCTGCGCGTCAAGAGCGTACGGGATCGGCAGTTCCGGGGCTACTGCACCTTCAAGGACGACTATGCCAAGGTGCTTGACCTGTTCAAGTCGAAAAAGGAGAGCATCTATGCCCTCTACAGCGACCCGATCGGCCGACTCCTGCCCGACCGGGTCGTCAAGTCCACGCTGAGCTACTTCGACGACTTCTACAAAAAGATCCAGACGACGAAGGACGCCGAGCGGGGGATCTACAACGAGTGTGTGGCCAGCATGTGAGGTCGAGCGGAGGGACTGGCGGCGGCGGCGCGGGCTGTCCCCGGCCTTAGCTGACGGTGCGCGCGTCCCCGTACTATGTTGCGACAAGCCGAACGGTGGTCGTGCGGCTGATGCACCGCGCGATCTTGCGCTCACGCATCCCTATTCTCAGCGGCACGCACGCATCGGAGCCTCCGCGTTTGGCACGCAAACCCAACTACGACTACGAGAAGCGCCGCAAGGAAATGGAGCGGCAGGCGAAAAAGGACGCCAAAAAGGAAGAGCGCGCCCGTCGCAAGGCGCTCGGCATTCCTGACGACGTGGACGAGTACGGCAATCCCCGTACGGGCGACGAGCCCGAAACCGACGGTGAGCCCGAGCCCGATCCGGCGTAACTGAATTGCATCGCCCCCGGGCCGGTTGGCACCGAGGGCGATTCCCATTCGAAGGACTGCGGCGGCGGTGCTACTGGCCGATCGTGGCGATGTCGATGACGAAGCGGTACTTCACGTCCGCCTTGAGCATCCGCTCGTAGGCGACGTTGATGTCCTTGGCCGCAATGAGTTCGATATCCGAGACGATGTTATGCTGTCCGCAGAAGTCGAGCATCTCCTGCGTCTCGGGGATGCCGCCGATGAGCGAGCCGGCGATGCGCTTGCGCCCCATGATCAACGTGAACGCCGACGGCGACGGATGCGGCACCGGCGAACCGCCCAGCAACACGAGCGTGCCGTCGCGACGGAGCGAGGCGAGCTCTGGCTCGAGATCGTGCGGCGATCCCACGGTATCGATGATGAGATTGAGCGAGTTGCGCACGCGCTTCATCTCGGCCGGGTCCTTCGAAATCACCACCTCGTGCGCGCCCAGCCGCTTCGCATCGGCCGCCTTGCCGGGCGACGTGGTGAAGAGCGTGACTTCGGCCCCCATTGCGTTGGCCAGCTTCACTGCCATATGGCCGAGTCCGCCAAGTCCGACAACGCCAACGCGCGTGCCCGGACCCGCCTTCCATTGGCGTAGCGGTGAAAACGTCGTGATGCCCGCGCACAGCAGTGGCGCCGCGCCGGCCGGATCGAGACCGGCGGGGACACGCAGCACAAACCGCTGGTCCACAACGATCGCGTCGGAATAGCCGCCCTGCGTCGGCTTGCCGGTCTGCTTTTCCACGCCGCTGTAGGTTCCGGTCATACCGACCTCGCAGTACTGCTCCAGCCCCTCACCACACGAGGCACAGCTTCGGCAGCTGTCCACCATGCACCCCACGCCGACCATGTCGCCGGCCTTGTGCGACGTGACCTCGGCGCCGGTGGCCACCACACGGCCGATGATCTCGTGCCCTGGGACCTGCGGATAAGCGATCGGTCCCCATTCCCCGCGTACGGTGTGCAAGTCGGAGTGGCAGACGCCGCAGAACAGGATCTGGATCTGCACGTCCGTGGGGCCCGGATCGCGACGATCGAACGTCCAAGGGGCGAGGGGTTCGGTGGCGCTGTGCGCGGCGTAGGACTTGGTGGCGATCATCAGAAATCCGGTCGGAGTGTCGGGCCCGCGGGACGGTCAACGGGACGGGGCGCTGTCGCGTCTTGTCGATAGCAGTGGTGAACTGCACCGTATACGACTGCAGTGTATGCCTTCAGTATATGCCACAGGTTCCGTCCGATGGTAATGCGTTACTCACTCGTGCTCCAATCCATGCGACAACTTCGAACGCTCTCCACCCTTGCCGGAGCAGCCAGTCTGCTGCTGGCAGGCACGGCCGCCGCACAGTCCCTCGATTCGGCGACCGTCGCCGGCATGCGCTGGCGCACTGTCGGGCCCGCCAACTTCATGGGTCGCCTGTCGGACGTAGCAGGCATCCCCGGTCCCTCCAAAACGCTGTTCATCGCGGCGGCGGCGGGCGGCATCTGGAAGACGACCAACAACGGCATCACCTGGCGGCCGGTCTTCGACGACAAGCGCGTCATCTCCATGGGCATGCTGGCCATCGCACCGAGCGACACGCAGCAGGTCTGGGCCGGAACGGGTGAGCCGAACTCGCGCAATTCCATCGAAGCGGGTGGCGGCATTTACAAGTCCACCGACGGCGGCATCACCTGGACGCTCAAGGGACTCGAGAAGACGGAAGCGATCGGTCGCATTGTGGTACATCCGACCAATCCGAACGTGGTGTACGTGGCGGCGCTGGGTGCGACCTGGAAGAGCAATCCGGAACGCGGGCTCTACAAGACGTCGGACGGCGGAAATACGTGGCAGTTGGTGAAGTTCGTCAGCGACAAGGCGGGGTTTATCGATGTCGCGATCAACCCGAAAAACCCGGACATCCTGTTCGCCGCAAGCTGGGAGCGCTATCGCACACCGTACTCACTCAAGAGCGGCGGCCCCGGATCGGCACTCTGGAAGAGCACCGACGGCGGCACGACCTGGACGGAAGTGAAGGGCGGCGGCTGGCCGGACGGTGTGAAGGGGCGTATCGGGCTCGACATCAACCAGTCGAACCCGAACGTCATTTATGCCATGCTCGAAGGCACCGGCACCGATGCCAAGGGGAACTACGAGCCGTCGCGCACGCCGCGCGACAACGGGCTCTGGCGTTCCACCGACGGCGGCGCGACGTGGACGAAGATGAACAGCATCAACGTGCGTCCGTTCTATTACTCGCAGGTACGCAGCGATCCGAAGAACGCCGATCGCGTGTACTTCTCGAGCACGCAGCTGCAAGTATCGGATGACGGCGGCAAGACGTCGCGCGCAGCCGCGCAGGACGTGCACGTGGACGATCACGGCCTCTGGATCGACCCGAATGACCCGGAGCGATGGGCAATCGCCAACGATGGCGGCATTGCGATGACGTTCGACAAGGGTGGCAACTTCACGCAGATGCAAAACCTCGCCATCGGCCAGTTCTACGAGGTCGCCTTCGATATGGCGGTGCCGTACAACATCTGTGGTGGCGCACAGGACAACGGGACCTGGTGCGGCCCCAGTCGTCGCCGCGGTGCACAGACCACACTCGGCTACTGGTACACCATCGCCGGCGGTGACGGTTTTTATGCGGCGATGGATCCGACCGATCCGAACATCGTGTACGGTGAATCGCAGGGCGGCAACGCATCGCGCGTCAACCTCAAGACAGGCGAACGGCAGGCGTTCGTGAAGCCGAGCTGGCAGGAGAAGTACAAGGTGTGGGAGGATTCGATTGCGCTGGTGCGCGGCGATCCGCTGGCGCCGGCCACCCGCGCGCAGAACACGGCTATTGCCGCGCTGCGCACGAAGCAGAAAGCAGATTCGGTCGATCTTTCGCTCCGTTTCAATTGGAACTCCCCGTTTTTCATCTCGCCGCACAATCCGGCCGTGATCTACTTTGCCGGCAACCGTGTGCTCAAGTCGGTCAAGCGCGGTGAGGACTTCCAGATCATTTCGCCCGATCTGTCCAAGAATCTCACGGCCAAGCTCGACACGTCGCTGCGGCTGACGGGCGGCATTACGCTCGACGCCACGGGCGCCGAAACGTATGGCACGGTGGTGGCGATCGAAGAAAGTCCCGTGCGTCCGGGACTACTGTTTGCCGGCACCGACGACGGCAACGTGTGGAAGTCGATGAATGACGGCGCGACGTGGGACAATGTGGCGCCCCGCATCGCCTCCATGCTGCCAAACAGCGGCGAAGTGGGCGTGTCGCGCATCGAAGCGTCGGCGTTCGACACGGAGACGTTCTACGTAACATTCGACAACCATCGCTGGGGCGATTTCAAGCCGTATGTGTTCGTCACCACCGATGGTGGCAAGAGCTTCAAGTCGCTGGTGAACAACCTGCCGGTGGACGGACCGGGCGACTTCGTGCACGTGCTGCGCGAAGATCCGCACAATCGCGATCTGTTGTTCGTCGGCACATCGATTGGGGTGTACGCGTCGATCGATCGCGGCGCAACGTGGTCGAAGTTCATGGCCAATTTGCCGAGCGTGCCGGTGTACGATCTGCAGATCCATCCGCGCGATCACGAGCTCATTGCGGCCACGCACGGGCGCAGCTTCTGGATCGTGGACATCACACCGTTGGAGCAGATGACCAAGGCGGTGGTGGCCAAGAGCACGCATCTGTTCGAGCCGCGTCCCGCCTTCATGTGGGGCGAGGCCCCGACACTCGGCGCGTCGGGCAACGGCAATGCGCAGGGCTTCTTTGCTACGCCCAACCCGACCTACGGTGCGACGATTTCGTATCGCGTGACGGCGGCGGGCAACACGACGGCGCGCATCTTCATCGTGGACGCGTCGGGCGACACGGTGCAGACGCTCACGGCACCGGCAACGCCGGGCCTGCACACGGTGACCTGGAACTACGGCATGACGCCGGCGTCGCAGCCGCGCGCCATGTTGTCGCCGAGTGAGAAGCGGGACAGCATCCTGCGCGCCGTGCGTGCGCCGGTGGTGCTCGATTCACTGGCCAAGGCCAACTACGACAGCACGGCGCTGGCCACAGCGCGTCGTCTGCTGTCGCCTGGTGGCGCGGGCGCGGCGTTCGCGGGTCGTGGTGGCGGTGGCGGTGGCGGTGGCGGTGGACGCGGTGGTGCCGCGGCCAACTGCGAGCGTCCGCTGACGCAGTGGGAGCCGTTCTGCGCGCGTCCGGCGGAAGCGTCACCCACGCCTGCGGGTCGTGGCGGTGCCGCTGCTGGTGGCGCGGCGGCGTTCGGTGCGGTGGCGGGCGATCCAGCGGCGATTGCGCGAATCTTCACGATCATTGGTCTGCCCGCGCCGGCGCTGGGTGGTCGTGGCGGCGGTGGCGGATTTGGTGGCTTTGGTGCGCAGCGGTCGGCAGACACGGGCGACTACAGCGTCGTGCTGTCGATCGGTGGGCAGACGCTGAAGACCAAGTTGCGCGTGGAGAACAAGACCAGGTAGTCAGTGGTAGGTGTTGGTGCAACGGCGCGGGGTCTGCCTGGGGCGGGCTTCGCGCCGTTTGGTTTGGTTTGGTTTGGTTTGGGGTGGTTTGGTTTTGGGTGGTGGGTGAACGGCACTCCCGGTGGCGGGTGTCGGGTGGGCGTTGGTGAGTGGTGGGTGGAGCGTGTGGCTCGTTTTCGGTTGCGTGGGGTGTGGTCAATCGACATGGTGGGTGGAATGCAGGGGCTGACGGAGGTGGGGCTCCGTGCGGGCATTGATGCGCTGTGCGCGCGGGATGCGGGGTTGGCGGGCATCGTGGCATTGCACGGGCGGCCGCCGATGTGGGGGCGGCCGCGAGGGTTCGCGACGTTGGTGCAAATCATTCTCGAGCAGCAGGTCTCGCTCAAGTCGGCGGCGACGCTGTACGCACGGCTCGAGACCGCATTGGGCGCCATGACGCCGGCGCAGGTGATGGCGCACGGGGTGGGTGGGCTGCGGGCGAACGGGCTCACGCGTCAGAAGGCGGCGTACGTGCATGCCTTGGCGGTGCATGTGCACGACGGACGGTTGCCGCTGCATGCGCTGCATACGCGCTCCGACGCGGACTCGGCGGCGCTGTTGCAGGCGGTGCCGGGTATCGGTCCGTGGAGTGCGAGCATCTACCAGCTCATGGTGCTGCGCCGGCCCGATGTCTGGCCGCCGGGTGACCTCGCGCTGCACAAGCAGCTGCAGCGGCTCCACGGACTTGCGACGCCGCCCGACAGCGCGACCGCGATCCGCATGGCCGACGCATGGCGTCCGCTGCGCGCTGTAGCAGCGCGCATTCTCTGGCAGGGTTATCTCGCCGAGCAGCGTGTGCGGTCACCGAACGCACGCTGAGCGACGTGTGGGGTCAGACCGTGCGCGCGTCCGGTGTACGCGAGGTCTGCCGCACGGCAAAGTACAGGAGCAGCCCCACCGGGCCGAGCATGAAGGTGAGCACGAGACAGGGAATCACGAACAGGTATCGCACGCCCCGGTCGCGCGCGTCGAGCACTTCCCAGCAGCCGATGAACAGGTCGAAGGCGAGATAGTGCACCCAGCCGGCGAGCACGGCGCGGTCGTTGGTGAAGAGCATCTTCACATTGGCCAGCGAATCGAAACCGCCCTGCGACCCGGGCAGCGAGGTGACGATCGCCCACGCATACAACACGGCCAGTGCGCCTGGCACGAGGTAGCGCAACAGCGGTGCCACGCGACGCGGTTGCACGATGAGCGCAATCCAGCTCACGAGTGCGGTGGTGTTGGCGATCTGAAACAGCTGGGCATCGGACATCATGTGGGTCTCGTTATGTGACCGGCAGTGCGAGGAGCGGATGTCCGGCGACGGCCTGCCGTAACACCAGCAACACCAGGACGGCGTACACACCGGATGCCGCATACAGCACGGTGAGTTCTGTGCGGTCGTCACGCGTGCGCCGCACACGTCGCACGCCGAGCAGGAGCAGCGGGAGCAGTTGCAGAGCGTGCATACCCACAAAGTGCGGCACACGCAGATCGCCGTAGGCCGTGCTCCATTTGGTCAGCGGAAGGCCGGGGCCACCGTCTTTACCGCCAACTGTATGCGAGCCCACGATGCGCGGGCGTTCACCACGGGTGATGGCATCAACCTGGCCGGGAAACGGACGCGTCATCATCCAACCGAAACTTGCGCCCACGATGTGGAGCAACAGTCCGACCCTGAACGCCAACGCCAGCGCACGGTCGGGATGCGGCGTGCGCCAATGCTGCCAGAGCAGCGCGATTGACGCGAGCCAGACGAGCATGATGCCAACGCCCATGCCGGCGAAAATGGAGGCGTCGAGCGGCGTATCCACATTGAAGTGACTAGTCGTGCCGCGAGCAGCCTGCACAAGAATCACGGCAACCTCGATCGTGAGGATTACGCTGGTACCCGTCGTTGCCCAACGCAGTACGCGCGTCTGCGGCAGCGTGCGCGTCATGAAGGCGAGCGACACCAAATAGATCACTGTCGACAGGCAGAACTTGACCGGCTTGAGCCATGCAGGGGCCCCGGCAATGATGCGCGCGTCGACGGCCAGGCCAATCAGGGAAACCATCAGCAGCAGACCGATGACCATTGCCGCGCGTATCAGGAGCAGCGAGGCGAACGGGGGTGGCTGTCGGGGGGACGGGTGCGCTGAAAGCGGTGCGACGACAGATTGCGAGAGTTGCAGCACCGTGCGAATACCCTGATCGGAGTGGTAAGAATGCCGCCGTGCAACCGCCGAGCGTCTGCGCCCTGTCGCGCCGGATCGCGTACTGCCTTGCGAACACTCTCGCTGCTGGCGCTGTTGCTGGCGCCGTTCGTCCCGATCGAATCGCGGGCGCAGGGTGCCGATCCGTCGCTTCTGACCATCGACCGGATTTTCGCGTCGCGCGAGTTCGCTGTCCAGCGACCGGGTGAGACGCGCTGGCTGGACGACTCGACCTACACCAGCCTTGAGCCCGCCTCTGCGGGCAGTGGATTGGTGGACCTTGTGGCCTACAACGCCGCGACGGGCGCCCGACGCGTGCTGGTGGCCGGCCAAGTGTTCGTGCCGGCCGGCGCGTCGGCGCCGCTGGCGGTCGAGGGGTACGAATGGTCCGCCGATCGCGCGCGCCTGTTGATCTTCACGAACACGGCGCGGGTCTGGCGCGACAACACGCGTGGTGACTTCTGGGTGCTGCACGTCGCCGACGGCACGCTGCAACAGCTCGGCGGCACATCTGCCGAGCCGCAAACACTACAGTTCGCCAAGTTCTCGCCCGACGGCAAGCGCGTCGCGTATGTACGCGCGAACAATCTGTATGTCGAATCGCTCGCCGATCGGGCCATTGCGCCACTGACCAGCGACGGCTCGCGCACCATCATCAACGGCACGTTCGACTGGGCGTACGAAGAAGAGCTGTATCTGCGTGACGGTTTCCGGTGGAGCCCGGACGGACAGTCGATCGCGTACTGGCAGCTCGATGCGAGTGGCGTGCGCGATTTCTTGTTGATCAACAATACGGACTCGCTGTACAGCTTCACTATTCCGGTACAGTATCCGAAGGCCGGCACCACTAACTCGGCGGCGCGGGTGGGCGTGGTGCAGACGAGTGGTGGTGCGACCACGTGGTTGAATGTCCCGGGCGACCCGCGCAACAACTATATCGCGCGCATGGACTGGGCGGCCAACAGCACAGAACTGCTGGTGCAGCAGCTCGATCGGCGGCAGCAGACGCGGACCTTCTTTCTGGGCTCCGCGGCAAACGGCGTGGTGCGTGCGATCTTCACCGAACGCGACAGCGCGTGGGTGGACATCACGGACGATCACGTCGGCCACGGGCCGGGGCCCAGTGTGCACTGGTTGCGTGGCGGCCGCGAGTTTTTGGTGCTGACCGAGACCGACGGCTGGCGTCACGCGTACGCCGTTGCGCGAGACGGCCGCGCGCGACTGGTGACCAAGGGTGCGTATGACGTCGTCGAAGTGGCGCGTGTCGATGACCGCGGCGGCTGGCTGTATTTTCACGCGTCGCCAGCGAACGCGACGCAGCAGCAACTGTGGCGCACCAAACTCGATGGGACCGGCAGCGCGCAACGGATCACGCCGCTCGCGATGAGCGGTACGCACGATTACGACGTGTCGCCGCGCGGCAGCTTTGCCATGCACCAGTGGTCGCGCTTCGGCACGCCGCCGTCATTCGATCTCGTGAAATTGCCGTCGCATGCGGTCCAGCGGACCATGGTGACGAACGACGCGCTCACGGCGACCGTACGCGCGCTGGCGCAAACGCCGGTGGAGTTTCTGCAGATTCCGGTGGACGACGGGGTCACCGCCGACGCGTATCTCATGAAGCCGCCCGGCTTCGATCCCACGCGCAAGTATCCGGTGCTCTTCCACATTTACGGCGAACCGGCCGGCGCCACGGTCACCGATCGCTTTGGCGGCGCCGATTGGCTGTGGCACCTCATGCTCACACAGCAGGGCTATATCGTGGCCAGCGTCGATCAGCGCGGCACACCGGCACCCAAGGGACGCGCGTGGCGCAAAGCGGTGCGCGGACAGTCGGGCGCATTGCGTGTGCGCGAACAGTCGGCCGCGGCGCGGGTCATCGGCCGGTTGCCGTACGTGGACTCCACGCGCCTTGGCGTGTGGGGGTGGAGTGGCGGCGGCTCGTCCACGCTGCTGCTGATGTTCCGTGCGCCCGACGTATACCGCATGGGGATGTCCGTGGCACCGGTGCCGGATGTGCGGAACTACGACACGATCTATCAGGAACGGTACGTGGGCTTGCCCACCACCGACTCCCTGGCGTACCGCGACGCGTCGGCACTGCATTTCGCCGACGGACTGAAGGGGGATCTCCTGCTTGTCCACGGCACGGGCGACGATAACGTGCACTATCAGGGCACCGAGCAGTTGATCAACGCACTTGTGGCGGCAGGAAAGCCGTTCCAGATGATGGCCTACCCCAATCGGTCGCACGGTATCTACGAGGGGCAGGGCACCACGCGGCACGTCTACGACCTGCTCACGCGATATCTGCGTGAGCATCTGCCCGCCGGCCCTGCGCCGCGACAGTAAACCGCCGTTGCGGCACCGTTCGTCACCGTTTTACGGGAGGATGACATGTACCGATGCGGCGGATGTGGCAGCGACATCGACGATGGATTTGATCGCTGCTGGAACTGCAACGAAGCCGTGCCCGCTTCACCGTCAGGTGAAATGGTCGGGATCCCGCAGGTGCGCGCGGCCTTTCGTACGTTTCGCGGCACGCTTGTCTCGTGGACGGCGCTCTTCACCGATGCTGCGGCGTTTGCCACGTCGCTCGGACCGGATCGCGTGATCAGCATTTCGCATTCGTCTGCCAAAAACGATGGTGTGGTGACGGTATGGTATTGGGATGACGGCGATCCCTTGCGCGACAACAGCGTCTCGACTCTCGATCCAGGATAGGGCATGACCGAAGGGCTTTTCAGCGAGACGTGGGCCAGGGCGCTCGGTGCCGCGCTCGGGCGGAGCGATGCGTATCGCCGTGCCGCGCGGTCATGGGAGGGTGCGGTGGTCCTCGACTGGACCGATGCCCCGATGCGTGCTGGCGCAGACGGTGACGCACGAGGCGAGCGGGATCGCAGCGGCGTCTATCTCGATCTGCACCACGGCGAGTGTCGGGCGTCGCGGATGGCCTCCCCTGCCGACTACGACAATGCGCGTTTCGTGCTGTCCGCCGACCTTGACGCGTGGATGACGATGCTTGAAGGGCGGATGGCGCCGACGTTGGCCTTGCTGCGCGGAAAGCTGGCGGTGTCGAAGGGCTCGATCGGTGCCCTGATGCCACACGCCAACGCGGCCGCCGAACTGGTAAAAGTCGCGCAGACCATCGATCGCAGCGCAGTGGCAAACGCGGCGGTGCCAACGCACGCCGAGCCCGATGCGCCGGCCGTACCGCCAGTGAATGCGCCGTCCCGTTCGGTCCGCGTCCACGCGTTGCAGAGTACCAGTGCGACCGGACTGCGCTTCGACAGCGTACCGATGCGCTTGTGGGAAAAGGCCAAGCGGCTCGGGGTGTGGAATCCGGCTGACATCGACTTCACGCAGGACCGGCTCGACTGGCAGCAGTTGGCGCCGGACGAGCAGGACATGCTGCTGCGCCTCACGGCGCTCTTCCAGGCGGGCGAAGAGTGTGTGACACTCGACATCCTGCCGTTGCTGGATGTGATTGCCTCCGAGGGGCGGCTGGAGGAGCAGTTGTACCTCACAAGCTTCCTCTGGGAAGAGGCCAAGCATGTCGAGGCCTTCCGGCGGTTCTTCGATCAAGTGGCGGAGATGCGCAGTGATCTGACGCACTATCACTCGCCCGCCTATCGCCGGATCTTCGAGGAAGAGTTGCCGTCGGCGATGGGTCGGCTGCGCACGGATCGCTCCCCGGTGGCGCAAGCGCGTGCCTCGGTCACGTACAACATGATCGTGGAAGGGGTGCTGGCCGAAACGGGCTACCACGTCTACCATCGCGTGCTGTCGGAGCGCGGCATCATGCCGGGGATGCAGCGCGTGGCTGCGCTGCTCAAGCAAGACGAGTCGCGCCATCTCGCGTACGGCATGCATCTGCTGTCGCGGCTGGTGGTCACGCACGGCGACGAGGTATGGGATGCGATCACGCAACGCATGGATGAACTGCTCGACCCGGCGATCGCGATAGTCACCGAAGCGTTTGCGGCCTATCCACCTACGCAGATTCCGTTCGGTCTCCAGCCGGATGCGTTCACCGACTTCGCCACACGCCAGTTCCGAAAGCGGATCGACCGCATCGAACGCGCGCGTCATCTTTCGGTGGCCGAGTTCGACGCCGATCCGCAGGATTCCGATGTGGAAGAGGCGGTCTAGCGGTGCCGATCGTCTCCGTGTTATTCCGTCGCGCCCTGCGCGGCTGCGCGCTGC
Source organism: Gemmatimonadales bacterium (assembly GCA_038234895.1). GTDB lineage: Bacteria > Gemmatimonadota > Gemmatimonadetes > Gemmatimonadales > Gemmatimonadaceae > Gemmatimonas. The sequence continues at coordinate 15,482 of JBBQSM010000022.1, read as the reverse complement.
TTCCGCTGGCGCTCGTTTTGGCGTGCAACGTAAAAGGGAAAGGGCCACCGCCGCCCTCGCCGGTGCTCGTGGCGTTCTATACGCTGCGCATCGCATCACGTACCACGGGCGCACCGACCACGGCGGAGCTCGCGCAATTCAAGCCGTTCCTCTCAGACACCTTGAGCGCCCTGCTTGCTGCAGCCGGAGCGCTCCGTGACCGTGAAGCACGACGGACGCCGAATGAGAAGCCGCCGTTCGTGGAAGGGGACCTGTACTCCAGTCTTTTCGAAGGACCGACGTCGTTCGTGGTGCTCCGCGACTCCGCAGCCGCGCGCGCCGGCAAGTCGGTCGTGCAATTCACCTACGTCAGCAACGGCGACAGCTTCACCTGGACCGACACCGTCAAGCTTGGCCGCAAAGGCCGGTTCGAAGTCATCGAGGACGTGCTGTACGGTGGTGCCGGCGACTTCAACAATCACGGCACGTTGCGCAGCACGCTCGAAACGGAACTCAGAGTACGCTGAGCGCGCGCGAGCGGCGCGCGACCAATCTCTACTTCTTTGCGGCTACCGGCGCGCGCGTGAACAGAATGAAATCGCCGTACGCCGCGTACTCACTGCCATTCGCCGTCATGGGATCGGGTAGCGGTACCGCCTTGATCACGAGCGTCTTGGCAGCAGGTGCACGTCGACGGGTGCGTTCGGCGGTGCCGAGTCCGTAGTCGCTGTGAAACGATCCATCGACATGGAAGACCACCGCACCGCTGCCGGCGCGCGCGAGTGCGTTGGCCACAGACTCGCCCATCGCTTCATCTTTCACGCACTGTGCTTCGTAAAAGCGGTCGGTGATACGTCGGGCCGCCTCGGCGTCTGCAGCCGACGGCGGTCCGCCGCCAGCGCCATGACCGGTCATCGTCTCTACGAATTTCTTGTAGTACGAGTCGTCTCCCGTGGGACAGGCATTGTCGCGTGCGGCATAGCCGCGCTCGGTCGCGTTCATTGTATCCAGCACGGCTAGTCCACCACGGCTCACGGCACTGGCAATGCGCCGCGGAACGTTCGCCGCGATGACCGGCCATCCGCGCACACGTGCGAGTTCGACCAAACTGCGATAGTCGGTGGTGTACTTGGGCCACGGGCGGGACCCAGCCGTGAAATCCGCCTCACTGATGCTGCCCGCGAGATACTGGTTCAACAGCGGCTGCACATCGCGCTCGAACATCTCCATCGACACAACAACACGCTCACGACGCTCACCGATGGCCGCCAACACGGCGAGCTCTGCGGCATGCGTGGCCGGATCGTCGTGTTGCTCTCCAAAAAAGACGACGTCAACGTCGGCCGCCGATCGCGCGAGCCGGGAAAATGGCACAAAACTGGCCGCTTTCGTATCGTAGATGCGCAGGTTGGTGGAGGCGGCGTTGGTCGCAGCGGGCGACGGGCCAACGGTCGCACGCGGATTGCCCGCGCAGGCGGTCAGCGCGACGGCGCCGGCCAGCAGGAGGGCCGGGCGGCTACGAAAGAGCAAAGCTGCGGACATGTGGGCGCCTGAGGGGGTACAATCTGGGACAGCTGCCGATGCACGGTTGATACGGGGTCCGTGCGCCGGTGTCAACGAGGGAGGTCCGATGGTGGGTAAGGTGATTGTGGCGGGCGTGTTCGTTGTACTGGGCATGGGAGCGCTGCTGCTGCTCTACGGATCGCGCCAATGGGATACCCAATCGGAGGCGGTCGCGCAGCAGCTGGCCGCCGCGCAGGCCGATGCCGTCTCGCGACGGTCATCGTCGTACCCCACACGTTTCGAGGAGTCCGAACTCACGGGACTACCGGAACCGGTGGTGCGCTACTTCCGTCACGTGCTCGAGGACTCGCAGCCGTTGGTGCGCGTCGCACACATTGAGCAGGATGGCCAGTTCCGTACTGGTGACGACGACGACAGCTGGCGGCCTTTCACGGCGCGCGAACACTTCACGGTCCATCCGCCCGGGCTACTCTGGGACGCGAGCATTAAGCAGGCGCCGGTCCTCTCGGTGTTCGTTCGCGACAGCTATGTGTCGGGCAAAGCGGAAATGCGCGCCGACATACTGGGTGTCGCCACGGTGATGAATGCGCCGAGTGATCGTCGGTTGGCGGAAGGAGCGTTGCAACGGTATCTCGCCGAAGCTGCCTGGCTTCCGACGGCGCTGTTGCCCAGTGCCGGCGTGACGTGGACCGCGCAGACCGATACGTCGGCGCTGGCCAGGCTCACCGACGGCGATTTGACCGTGTCGGTGGAGTTTCGTTTCAATGACGCGGACGAAATCAGCGGAACTTATGTCCCCGATCGCTATCGCGCCGTCGGCGACGACTATGTGCCGACGCCGTGGGAAGGTCGTTTTTGGCAATACGAATTTCAGGACGGAATGCTGACCCCGACGCGCGGCGAGATTGCCTGGCGTGTGGATGGAGCGCTGCAACCGTATTGGCGCGGACGCACGGTGCGCGCGACGTTCGAGTTTGAGGAGTAGTTCGTTTCTATGTCCCCCGCTTTCGGCATCGACGGCGGTTTCGCGGGCGTTGCCGTTGTCCCGACGTTGGAGACAATGGCCGGCATCTACCGCCTGTCGCGAGAGGGCGGTGCGGCGTCGCCGCGCTTTCAGGCGTATCGCGCAATTGTCGCGCAGACGCTCGGCCTCTCGTCGTACAACCCCATGGCCGGACCGCATGCGCTCGAGGCCGTTGATGCGCTCATTGTATTGGACGCTGAGGCGATCGTGCTGGAGGCGGCGCAAGAAACGGTGCGGAACGTTGGCTACCATGGCCCCGTCACGCTGGCGCTGGTGCTCGCGTCGCCCGGGATGTGGACTGATCGTTTGGCCACGTCCATCCGGCATCGTACGCTCGACGATCGTCTGCCTGACCGCGGCCTCGTGTTGCAGTGGACGCGCGAGGTGCCGACCGCCGATGGGATTTATGATGCAGCGGTCGCGGAAACGGTGCGTGTGATCTTCACCGCGCAGCATGGGCCGGCGAAACGTGTGCGTGCGGTGCTCGCGCGCGAGGGGCTGTCGCTCGCACTTGGCCGCGCCCCGGTGGCCCCGCTCAGTAGCAATGAACGGCAGGCAGTCGACCACGCGCTGATGATTATCGGGGATTCCGCTGACCCGTCTGAGATTGTTGCGCTCGCACTGGGCGACGACGCGGCGGTCGCCGTTGGCTATCGACCGCTCGGGCTCGCGCCGGAGGCCGGAGTGCGCTGGGCTGCGACCGACGCGCTCAGCGCGGACAGCTGACGCGTCGTGCGGTGATGTCTGCGGGGGGCGTCGGTGCCGGGTCGACCATCGCCGAGGCCGTATCCGCAAGCTCGCGCACTACGCGCACTACAAGTATGCGACCATCGGCCAACACGACACGCACGTGATTGGTGCTCTCGCGCGACCACCGTACGGTGGCACCCGCCGCGTTGGAAACGACTGCATTGGAGATCGTGCCGAGGTAATCGGTAGCGTTCGCCGGGTCCGGCGTGCCGGTGAGTTCCAACCGACGCAGGTTGGCGACGACGATGGCGGTGGGGCTAGACCGTGGACTGGCGCCATCCGCCGCTCGTGCGGCGCGTGCCGACGACGACATGGAGGCCGTAGCACTCTCGCGTCGCGCGCCGACATCGGCGACCTGCATGATCTCGTAGCAGCCGATCAGCAGGGACAGCGGCGCGGCAGGTGGCGCTGGGGCGGACGCTGGGGCGGACGCTGGGGCGGACGCTGCGGCCGTCGCGAGGGCCGTAGACACCAGCTCCGCGGCACTTTTCCCGACGACGCGCTCACTGGATCGCGCGGCAGTCTTGGCCTCACGTGCGACGCCAACGGCCGCTGCGGCGTCCGCGACATTTCCGGTCGTCGTCGTTGCCGTCGCGGCGACCGGTACCGGCGACTTCATCGCGCGCACCGCTGCAACGCTGCGCGTCGGCTCGCTTGCGGATTGCTCACTAACGGATTGCTCGTTGGCGAACTGCGTTTCAGCAGACTGTGCACGCTGCGTTGCGGTCGAAAGCACGTCGCGCGCCCCGGTCGATCGATGCGTGGACACCCACGTCGCGGTCGACACGCAGAACAGTGCGGCCGCAGCCACGGCCGGCTGCTGCCACCACGCGCGGGTGCGCACCATGGACCGCGACCGCGCGACCGGCGGAATCACCCGTGCCGGTACGCCGTCGAGCAGGGAGACGATACGCGACGACGCAGCGATCAGCCCCCGCGCTTCCGCGACCATCGCGGCGCACGTCGCGCAGGACGCCACATGCACTTCGATCGCCTGCGCCTCCGATAGCTCAAGAGCATCGTCGAGCCACGCGTGAATCATGCCTTCGTCAGGATGCTGCATCACGGTCTCCTTGGTGCGATGCCGAATCGGCCTGCATCGCTTCGTACGTCTCCGTCAGCCGGCGTCGGGCGCGCGACAGGGTCGTGCCCACCGAGCCCACCGACAGGTCGAGCGCGGCCGCGATCTCGCGGTAGTCCAGCCCTTCCTCGCGCATCAACAGCGCCAGTCGATCCTTCTCCGCCAGTGCATCGACAGCGCGGCGCGCCATCGCCCGCTCGCGTGCACGCTCGGGGGACGGCTCCTCGTCGGACAACGACAACCCGGCGGCGCGCTCCCGCACATCGGACGCGGCCTCGGCCTGTGCTTCGAGCGTCAGCTGCTGCAGCCGTGTGCGGCGATGCGATTCCTTGCGGGCTTCGTCGCGCACGAGATTGGTGGCCACCGCGAAGAGCCACGAGCGCTCGCTGTGCAGCACATCCTGCCGGAGGGCGCGCAGAAACGTCTCCTGCGCGACCTCCTCAGCCCAGTCGCGATCACCAAGACGGCGCGTGAGATATCGCACCAGCGGCAGGTGATAGAGACGGAACAGGCGCTCGAGCTCTTCGTCGGTCACGCCACCCTCACCAGTCGCGCGCCAAGTCGGCGAGCACGCGCTCGTTGAGCTGCTCATTCCCATCGGCGGCGATGGCGATGGCCACGGCGCGACCGGCCACGAGGACACGATCACCCAACGCGAACAGATCTTTCAGCTCGGGCATGCGGCGCAGGAGTTCGAAGTAGAGCGGCGAGAACGGACGCACGGACACGGTGCGCATGGCCGAAGTGTAACGGCTGTCCGTCCATACCCCGCTCACCAGTGCAAGGCGCCTTGTACCGATCATGCGTGACTCGACGGCATTCCCACGACGGTCGGACATCTCGTCCAGTGCGGCCAGCGACTTCGCCTCGCGCTGCAGCGAGGCGCCGCGTGCCGACTCAAACCGCGCTTCCGCAGTGGACGCTCGCGCCGGCGCGGCCGGTACCGATCGAATCGCGCCACCCACCGCCATGCCCGGCTCGACCACCAGATACGACGTGAACTCGGTCGGAATCCCGTACCGTTCGCCAAGCATGCGAATTTCGCCGTCTACCTCCGTGCCACCGCCGTTGCGACGCTTCTCCGCCGCCAACCACCCGATGCGTTGCGCGGCCCAAAGCCGCGGTACGAACGCGTTGCTGCGCGATTCGTCGGCGAAGCGCGCACGAGTGCTCCACGATACGGGCCCGTTCGGTCCGCGTCCTTGCAGCTCGATTTTGGCATCACCACTGCCGGCGTAGCGCGCCAGCACGACCAGATCCTGGCCGGCAAAGACATCCATCGGGCCGCTCGGCATCACACGCGTGAGGCTGACACCGTGCGCCGTGATACGAACATCGGTGAGCACAGGCTCGGCGAGGCGTCGCGCCAGCAGTGATACCGGCGCCTCCACCGACTCCTCATCGCGTACAAAGTGCGCCGTGCCGCGTCCCTGCAGTGCGAGCTGTTCCACGAGCGTGGCATTCACACCGGTACCCACGCCCACGGTGAAGACGCGCGCCGCGCCGCGCAGGCTGGCGGCGATCGCGGCGATGGCGTCGGGATTCCGTTCGCCGACGGTAGGCTCGCCATCGGTGAGAAAGACGACCAGCGGTAGTCGCTCGCGCTCAACGGTACGTGTGTCGTGCTGGAGCGCCACCCGCAACGCATCACTGATATTCGTCGAGCCCTCGGCGGTGAGCTGCTCCAGGTGACGACGCGCGTTACGCACATGCTCCGGTGTCGCATCCACCCATCCGTCACGATAGGTGCGGACATCGGTGGAGAAATCGATCAGCCGGAACCGATCAATCGATCGCAAGGTTGCAAGCAACGCGACGCCCGCCGCCTTCGCCTGCTCCAGCTTGCGCCCCTGCATCGAGCCCGACACGTCGAGCACGAAGGTCAGGTCGCGCGGTGCAGCGCGCGCCGAACCGGTCGGTGGTGTGATGGTGAGCATGGCGAACCCCGCATCACCGCGTACGGCGTGCGTGAGCACGGTGAGTCCCGCGACATCAGCCTGACGCAGCGACAGCAGCGCGGTGAAATCGCCGCCAGTGGCGCGTGTTTCCACAAGACGCACGTGTCCGCTGGTGCGCGCCGAGAGAGCATGTGTTGGTGAATAGACGTGACCGTAGGCGGACGCGTTCGGGTATTCGAGCACGATATCACCCATCACATCACCGCTACGCCGTACATCGACGCGCAGTGCATCGCCTTCGCGCGTGGCCACACTCTGGTAGCGCACGACCACCGTTTTGTCTTCGCCCGGCTGAATGGGAAAGATGCGCGCGCGCAGCATGCCGCTGCCCATCCATTCCACCAGCGCCGGATCGCGCTGGCGTCGTACAATTTCCTCGTAAACGCCGCGCGCCCGATCGGCGCTCATGGTCTCGCCGGCCACCAGTTCGCCGTTGATGGAGAGCTTGAGGTCTTCGAAGGCGGCACCGGCGGGCAGCGGGTACATGTAGTCCGCCTCGCCCACGGTCCCGCCGGTGTTGCGAAAGACCTCGGTCACCTCATAGCGCAGCACACGGTCGCGCAACTGTATGCGCGTACTGCTCGAGCGGCGTTCGATGCGTGCGCCGCAACATGCGTTGCACGATGGCGTGCAGGGCCGCACCTGCATGCGACCTTGTGCCGCGAGCGGTGCTCCGAACGGTGCCGTGAGTGCTGCCGTGATGGCGAGGCCAAGCACCATGGCCGCCATGTGGCGCCACGATGGGACAGACTGGTGTTGCAGCAGGGTGCGCATATGCATCTCCGGTGCGGGTTCGGACAGGAGACGGATTGATCGGGATTTCTTGCACATCGCCGCGCCGAGTGGGCACATTGCGGCGTGCTGACCCCCTCGCGATGAATCCGCATACGACGCTGTTGTTCACGCTGGCCGGCGCATTTGCGGTCGCCTTCGCGCTTGGGTTTCTGGCCTCGCGGGTGGGCATGCCGCCGCTGGTCGGCTACCTGCTGGCGGGCGTCGTTATCGGTCCGCACTCGCCGGGGTTCGTGGGCGACGTGGAGTTGGCGGGGCAGCTCTCTGAAATCGGGGTGATTCTGCTGATGTTCGGTGTCGGGCTGCACTTTTCGCCCGGTGACCTGATGCGGGTGCGGCGTATCGCGCTGCCGGGCGCGCTGCTGCAAATGACCTTTGCTTCGGCGCTCGGCACATGGCTCGCCGTGCTTTGGGGCTGGGGCGTGCCCGCCGGACTGGTCTTCGGCATGTCGCTGGCGATCTCCAGCACCGTGGTGACGCTTCGTGCGCTGGAATCGCGTGGGCTGCTGGACTCCATCGACGGGCGGATTGCTGTCGGCTGGCTGGTGGTGGAAGATCTGGTGGTCATTCTGGCGCTCGTATTGCTCCCCACCATCCTCGTGGCACTGGGCGCGACGGGACTGAACGTTCCCGGGCCAACGAGCGGTCTCGGCTGGACAATCACGTTCACGCTGATCAAGGTCGCCGCGTTCATCGTGCTCATGGGCGTGGTTGGACGACGGGCGGTACCCTGGTTGCTCATGCACGTGGCGCGCAGCGGATCGCGCGAGCTGTTCACACTGGCCGTACTGGCGGTGGCGCTTGGCGTGGCGGTGGGCGCGGCGTCGTTGTTTGGCGTGTCGTTCGCGCTTGGCGCTTTCGTGGCCGGTGTTGTGATCAGCGAGTCGGACCTGAGTCACCGCGCCGGGTCGGACGCGTTGCCGCTGCAAGACGCGTTCGCTGTGCTCTTTTTTGTGTCCGTGGGCATGCTCATCGATCCCATGGTGCTGGTGCGCGAGCCGCTCAAGGTACTCGGCACCGTGGGCGTGGTGCTGGTCGGCGATGGACTCGCTGCGGCCGCGCTGATGGTGGCGTTCCGGCATCCGATTCGTGACTCACTGCGACTTGGCGCGAGCCTTGGGCAGATCGGTGAGTTCTCGTTCATCATGGCCGCGCTTGGCGTGTCGATCGGTGTGCTCTCGGAGACGGCGCGCAGTCTGATTCTCGGCGCGGCACTGGTTACGATCGTCTTGAATCCGTTCTTTTTCCGGCTGCTTGACGGACTCGGCGCGTGGATTTCCAAACGTCCCAAGCTGCTCGACAAACTGGAGCGGCAGAAAGAGCCGCGCATGGTCGCGACTGATCTGCATGTTGCCATGGTGCCCAACCACGCGATTATAGTGGGGTACGGACGCGTGGGGCGTACCATCGGCGACGCGATGCAGCGGTACGGGATTTCGTTCGTGGCGATCGAATCGGATCGGCGCGTTGTCGAAGCGATGCGATCGATCGGCGTGGCGACCATTTATGGTGACGCGACGCGGCCCGGTATCCTGGAGTTCGCGCATCCGGAGAACGCGCGCCTACTGGTCATTGCGTCGCCCGACCCGTATCACGCGCGTCATCTTATCACGCTCGTGCGCGCGCGCAACCCGACCATCGACATCGTGGTGCGCACGCACAGCGATCTGGAACAGCAGATGTTTGAACAGCTGGGTGTGAGCAAGGCGCTGATGGGCGAACGCGAACTCGCGTTTGGAATGGCATACCACAGCCTCCGGTCGCTCGGCGTGGACGATGATGCCGCGGACGAGGTGATGGAGCACCTGCGGGGCGGCGGCCGCATGCCGACGCGCGAGTTCAGCTCGCTGATGCCGGAGTTGAAGCCGGGCGGCCGCGCGTAGCCGTTGGCGTTCGGTGCGTGTCGTATGCGAACGCGCGCGTTACACCGCTTCGATTCCCGGCCTGCCGTGTGTCACGCGCCAGGTGCTCGCCGTAGCAATCGGTGCGTCAGGCTTGGTGACGAACGGCACCGTGCGATAGTGTGTCGTCCAGTTCGTTGCATCGATTTTGCACGAGACGTAGCCGCGCTGACGGTTGTGCCACTTGATGTGCGGGTTGCCGGCCAGCGCTGCCTTGGCATTCGCCGGCAGTATCGCGTTGCCATCGCCGCCGGAGGAGATGCTGGTCGCGACGAACTCAGCGCCAATGACCGGACGATCCGGTCGCGAAAAGTCGCTGTGCAGCTCGTTCGTCCAGTTCGTGTGGATGTCGCCCGTGATGACGACCGTTCGGTTGGCCGCACGCTCGCCGATCGCGCGAAGCAGCCGGTCGCGCGCGACGGGATAGCCGCTCCACTGATCCATCGACACCGCTACGTCATCGGTGGGGTCGTTGTCGTACGGTGCCATCATCACCTGATTGGCCAGCACCTGCCACTTGGCGCGTGACGAACCAATGCCGTCCACCAGCCACTTTTCCTGCGCGGCACCGGTAAGTGTGCGCGAGGGATCTGCCCAGTCGCCGCAAGGCGCTTTCTTGATGCCATCCCCGCACGACTGATCGCTGCGATACTGGCGCGTGTCCATCATGTAAAAGCGTGCCAGACCGCCCCAGTCGATCGTGCGCGTGATGTTGAGATCCGCCCACGACTTCACGCGCGGCACGCGTACCGGCTGATGCTCCCACCACGCCTGATAGCCGGCGGCGCGACGCAGGTGCATCTGCTCGTCCGACTCCATGGCATTCTCGCCCACGGTGCCCGCGTAGTTGTTGTCCACCTCGTGGTCGTCCCACACCACGATCCACGGCGCGCGCGCGTGCGCGGCCTGCAGATGCGGATCCGACTTGTACAGCGCGTAGCGTCGGCGATAATCATCGACGGTGCGGATCTCCATGCCCACGTGCGAGCGCACCCGTCCCGGTCCGCCACTGCCCTCGTAGATGTAGTCGCCAAGGAACGCGATAAGGTCGAGTTCCTCACGGGCGAGATGGCTATGGGCCGTGAACAGCCCCTGCTCGAAATGCTGGCAGGAGGCGAAGCCGAGGGCCAGCGGAGCAATCACGCCGGCGGCGGGCGTGGTGCGCAGCCGCCCCACCGGACTCTTGGCGTCGCCGCTGGCAAAGCGATACCAGTACCAGCGATCGGGGCTGAGGCCGTCTACATCTATGTGCACGCTGTACGACAGCTCGTGCGCAGCGGTGGCCTGCCCCTGCTTCACGATCGTGCGGAACTGGTCGTCTTCGGCGACTTCCCAACGCACCACCACGCGGCCGCCGTCCATGCCCCCTTCGGGCTCCAGCGGGCGCGGGGCGAGCCGTGTCCAGAGCACGCCGCCGGTCGCGGTCGGATCCCCCGAGGCGACACCCAAGGTGAAGGGGTCATCGGCAAACCGGGGCCGGTGCGTGACGCGCCAGACGTTGGGAACGACGGCGCAGAGTGCGGCGGCGCGCGTGACATCGGCGAGGAAATCGCGACGATCCATGGGAAAGGCCTGCGGATGGGGGCGGCGTGGCAGAGTCGGGACGGTTGCTGACGCGAACGCTACACGAGATGGCGCGTGCGGCCAGTGTGGTGGGCAAACCGTGGCCGTTTCGCGACCGGGCGCGCCAGCATGACGACGTTCGGGGCGCGCCGCGAGTCGTCCCGGGAGGGCACTCGCAGCATCGCGCCAGTGACCGCTGGGTAAACCAAATTGTTACCCCTGACGAAATCTGTTGTTGTCAGATCTCAGTTCTGAAACAATCTTGGGAACGAGCGGAGCCGTTCGCAGGCCCCCTTCGGACCCGAGCGATCCCGCTGGCAGTCAGGTCGGCGGCCGTCGTTGCGGTCTCACACCCCCAACCTTCGAGAGAAACGCTTATGACGCGTTCATGGCGCCCACGTATGGCGCTGGTGGGATCATTGCTCGGTGCGCTGCTGTTTGCGGCACCTGATGCAAGCGCCCAGCAAGGAGGTACGCTCGCCGTAACGGTGACCGATACCGATACCAAGCGACCGGTGGAATCTGCGCGTGTGCAGATCGTCGGTACCACATTTGGCGGGCTCACGGGCCCGGACGGCAAGGCGACACTTCGCAACCTGCCGGTTGGCAACTACACGGTGCGCGTGCTGCGCGTCGGGTATTCCGAACAGACCCGGCCTGCCGCGATCGCGCTGGGCCAGACGCTTGCGCTGGATGTGTCGATCAAGACGGCCGCGGTCAACCTCGCCGCCGTGGTGACCACGGCCACCGGCGAACAGCGCCGCGTGGAAATCGGTAACGCCACGGCCAACATCGACGTGTCGAAGGTGCTCGAGGCCGCGCCGGTCTCCAACATGAGCGACCTGCTCAACTCGCGCGCCCCCGGCGTCACGGTCACCAGCGGCACACAGGCGGGCACTGGCGCCCGTATCCGTATCCGCGGCATGAACTCGGTCAGCTTGTCGAACGAGCCGATCTGGATCATCGACGGCATTCGCATGACCTCCAACGGCGGCAGCTTCGGCACCGCAACGGGCAGCGGCGGCGGCACAGGTGGTAATGCGCCCAGCCGAGTTGGCGACCTGAACCCGGAAGAGATCGAGAATATCGAAATCGTGAAGGGTCCGTCGGCAGCCACCCTGTACGGCACCGACGCCGCCAACGGCGTCATTCTCGTGACTACCAAAAAGGGTCGCGCCGGCGCGGCCCGCTGGAGCGTGTACGGCGAAGGCGGTGCGATTGCCGATAACAACTATTATCCGGCAGCCTTCACCACGTGGGGCAAGCGCCCCGGTGAAACGGCCTCCACCCGTGGCTTCTGCAACCTGCAGCGCGTCGGCATCGGGGCCTGTACGGCCGACTCCTCCAGCACGCTCAACATTTTCGACGAAAAAGACCTGACGCCGGTCGGCATTGGAAGTCGCCGCCAGAATGGTGTGCAGGTGTCCGGTGGTACGGAGCAGGTCCGGTACTTCTTCTCCGTCGAAGATGAAAAGGAAGTGGGCGTGCTGCAGCTCCCCGACTTCGAGCGCACCCGGCTCAACACGGAAGGCACGACGATCCGTCCGTGGACGGAACGCCCCAACACGATGGGCCGTCGCTCGCTGCGTATGAACTTGAACACTGCGATCAACTCCAAGCTCGATCTCGGCGTCTCCACCAACTTTGTGGATGTCGAACAGCGCTACTCGCTGGAGTCGAACGCGACCGCCGGTTTGGGCTCCCACCTGTTCGGCGGTCCCGGCACGCGTGCGAACGGCAACGTGACCGGTCTGAACACGCCGCTCAACGGCTACCGCGGCTGGACACCCGGCTACATGTGGCAGGAAAAGACGCAGCAGGACGTGAGCCGCTTCATCTGGTCGGCCAACGCCAACTGGCGTCCGTTCAGCTGGCTCTCCAACCGCGCCACGGTCGGTAACGACTGGACCGGACGCAGCGACGAAAACCTCCTGCTCAACGGTCAGGGTCCGCCGCTCACGGCCACCACGCGCCTCGGCTCGCGCGGCATCAATCGCGTCAATATCAACAACTTCACCGTCGATCTCGGCTCCACAGCGCAGTACACGCTCGGCAGCCGCTTCAGCCTCAAGACGACCGTCGGTGCGCAGTACATCGGCTATCGCTTCCTCGCGGCAACGACGGGCTCCAATCAGCTCGCCCCAGGCTCGCAGGCGGTCGGATCCGGCACGCAGCTCACCGTCGACGAAGGCACCACCGTGCAGAAGACGTTCGGTGCGTACATCGAACAGGCGCTGGCCATCAGCGATCGCTTGTTCCTTACGGCCGCGGTGCGCAGCGACCAGAACTCGGCTTTCGGTACGAACTTCCAGAGCATCGTGTACCCGAAGGCCTCCATGTCGTACCTGATCTCCGAGGAGGATTGGTGGCGCGCGCCGGGCTTTGTGAGCTCGATGCGACTGCGCTACGCGTACGGACAGTCCGGCGTGCAGCCCGGCCCCAACGACGCCGATCGTTTCTACACGGCGTCCATCACGAGCGTCGCCGGCACCGACCTGCCGACCGTTACCCAGGCAGCACTCGGCAATGACAACCTCAAGCCGGAGCGCTCGGCGGAGCAGGAAACGGGCTTTGAACTCGGTCTGTTCAATTCCCGCGTTAACGTGGACGCGACGTACTACAGCAAGATCACAAAGGACGCCCTCATCAGCGCCGTGTTGCCGCCGTCGTTCGGGTCGGTCACGTCGCAGCTCCGCAACCTTGGCGCCGTGAAGAACGCCGGACTCGAACTCGCCATCAACGCGCAGCTCATCCAACGGCAGTCGTGGGGCTTCGACGTGAACCTCTCCGGCTCGGCCAACGACAATAAGGTCGTGTCGTTGGGCGATACGCCTCCGCAGATCGGCACCACGACCCGCACCGTCGTCGGCTATCCGATCGCCGGCTTGTGGGCACGTCCGATCACCGGCTGGGACGACAAGAACAGCGACGGCCTGCTCACCTGGTGGGCTGATGACGCACGCAACGAAGTGTTCGTCGGCGACTCGGCGATCTTCCGCGGCTACGCGACGCCGCGCTACATGCTCACCGCCGGTGGCGGACTTGATCTGCTCAACCGCAAGCTGCGCGTGAGCACCATGTGGGACTACCGCAGCGGTAACAAGTGGTACAACAACACGGAGCGCATTCGCTGCACGCGTCCCAATTGCGCCGGCCGTATGGATCTCAACGCCGACTTCATCGATCAGGCCACGAACATTGCCGCCAACGAACATTCGGCGCGTACGCTCGACGGCTTCTTCCAGTCGGGCGCGTTCGTTCGCCTGCGTGAGGCGTCGGCGCAGTACACGTTCTCGCCTGAGCTCACCTCCAAGCTCACGCGTGGCCGTTCGCTGTCCGTGGTGGTCACGGGCCGCAACCTCAAGCTGTGGACCAAGTACCGCGGCACCGATCCGGAGTCCGGCTTCAACACGACCTCCGGTACGGATGCACCGAGCGAGTTCCAGACCGTGGGTCCGCCAAGCTACTTCATCTTCCGCGTCAACCTCGGCTACTAGGAAACCGCCCCATGACAAAAAAGCACACGACGGGTCGGCTCTTTTCCGCGCGGCGCCTTGGCGTTGTCGCTGGTGCGACCTTGGCACTCTCCAGTGTGGCCTGTTCGGAAGCCAACAAGCGCTTCCTCGGCGTCACCGATCCTGACATCATCCTTCCAAGCGACGTCACCTCGGCGGAAGCAGCAGTTGCCGTTGGTAACGGCGTGATCGGCACCTTCCGCTCCATTACCGGTGGCGGCGAAAGCACGTGGCTGTTCGGTGGGCTGCTGGCGGACGAATGGTCCACCAGCTCAACGTTCATCCAGAACGACGAGACGGACCAGCGGAATATTCCGGAGTTCAATTCGTCGATCACGGGGATGATCCGAAACCTGTACCGCGTTCGCACGCGGGCCGACGAAGCCATTGCGGCGTTGCTCGCAGGGCGTCCATCAGCCCGCGCGCTCATCGCCGAGATGTATCTCGCGCGCGGATTTGCGGAGATGCAGATGGCGTCGGATTTCTGCAATGGGATTCCGCTTGGCGCGACGAATCTCAGTCCCCCGGAGAACGGCACGCCGCGCAGCACGCAGCAGGTGTTCCAGATCGCGGCTGCGTCGCTCGACACGGCCATCACGTATGCCAATGGCACGGACGCGCAGAGCGTCTTGATGTTGCGGGCGGCTCGCGTGGCGCGCGCGCGGGTGGCGCTGGCGCTGGGTGATTTCGCCGGTGCTGGCACGCTCGTGGCCGGCATCCCCACGAGCCTGGCCTACATTCACACGTTCTCGCTCTCCACCAGCACGAACACGATCTGGGGGCAGGGCATAAGCTCACGTCGCTACAGCGTTGGTGACAGCATCGAGGGGAATCGTCGCGATATTTTCGTACGCAACGCGATTCCGTTTGCCTCGTCGCGAGACCCTCGCCTGCCGACGACCATTCCGACGACGGGTGCCGTCAACGGTCAGGATGGCCAGACGTATGCACGTACCACGGCTATGTGGGGTCAGTTGACGCAGGTTGACGTGATCAACGGAATCGATGCGCGCATGGTCGAAGCCGAAGTCGCGCTGCGCAACAACAACACCACGCAGTGGCTGGCCATTCACAACGCACTGCGGCTGGCCCCGCCCAAGCTGGGCGAAATCCAGCCGGCGGCAATGACTGCGCTCACCGATCCGGGCACGCAGGAAGCGCGTGTGTCGCTGCACTTCCGCGAGAAGGCGTTCTGGACCTTCAGCCGCGGTCAGCGGTTGGGCGACATGCGCCGCCTGATCAAGCAGTATGGCCGCACCGAGGCCAACACCTTCCCGCAGGGTGTGCACTACAAGGGCGGCAACTACGGCACGGACGTAAACCTGCCGATGGTGCAGGCCGAGCGGAACAACCCGAACTTCACGGGTTGCACCGACCGCGCGCCGTGATGTTGGC
>JBBQSM010000021.1:0-36697 GCA_038234895.1 Gemmatimonadales bacterium | reverse complement strand
GGCGTGGTGCAGGGGCAGTTCAGCTTCGGACCACGCGGCCCGGACAGTCTATTCGCCGAGCGTGCGCGCGAGGTGACAAACCGCCTGCGCATGCCGGCCGACTTGCAGCAAGGTGGCGCGCTGTTGCTGGCGGGTACCGACGTCGACAACACGTTTCCCTTTCTATTCTTCGGTTTCAGCCTGCATGACGAACTGTCGTTGCTCGTGAAAGGCGGGTTGACGCCGTTAGCCGCGCTGCAAAGTGCGACGGTCAATCCGGCACGCTTCTTGGGGCGTGAGAAGGAGCTTGGGACCATCGCCGAAGGCAAGCTGGCAGATCTGGTGCTGCTCGATGCGAACCCGCTCGATAACATCAACAACACGCAGCGCATCGCCGCGGTTGTGGTGAACGGCCGGTACCTGTCACGCGGCGCGTTGAACACGCTGCTCGATCGCGCCGCGGTGATCGTGAAGCGGTGAGTGGACAGCGATCGCTGGCCCGATCGCTCGCGGAGTAGGAAGGCAACTCGGTCAACGAGTGGATCTCGACGTTGCTTGCCGGCAACGAACAGCAACGCGGTAGCGGCCTTGATCGCTTGGCTCACTGGCCGCAACTTGTGGAAGAATCCTACAACAGAACGCGATTGTTATGCGTACGAGACTTGCCGCAAGGAGGTGACGAGTATGGAAGCACACATCGATGTGAGACGGCTCGTCCGCGAAGATGTCCTGCTCGCGCAACAGACGTTCAAGTTGATGGCCGAAGTATTCGATGAGGGCGACGGTGTGCTCTCCGAGAGCTACGTCACTGCGCTGCTCAGCCGCACCGACTTCTGGGTGATGTCCGCGCTCCGCGACGGCGTGCCAGTCGGCGGTATCACCGCGCATGTGCTCACAATGACGCGCAGCGAATCACAGGAGCTGTTTATCTACGACCTCGCCGTGCATCAGGAGCAACAGCGTCGCGGGATTGGGCGTCTCTTGGTCGAGACGCTCTGCCGCGAGGCGGCGGCAGCGGGCGTGCCGGTTGCCTTCGTGCCCGCGGATGTCGAGGATGACCATGCCGTCGCCTTCTATCACGCGCTCGGCGGGAGCGCGGCACCGGCTACCATCTTCACGTTCGAGCGCCACGGAAACGGTAATCCCCGCGTGAACTAGCGGTCGTCAGCGGTGGAATGTTCTCGCTATCTGTTCCGACGAGCATCCCATACGGGAACCGACCGCTATGCGTCACATCAAACCGCGCCAATTCACCTACACCCTGAAGTAGTCCGCCTTCCAGTGCTTGATCTTCGCCTTAATCTCTTTCGGCTTGATGCCGGGGTTGGCCAGCACGGCGCGCACCAGCTCGGGCACTTCCGCGTCCGACGCGAAGCGGATGGCGATCAGATGCGACGGCCGGATCTCTTCGATGCGCGGCTGCAGGTCGGCGGGAAGAATGCGGGCGAGTCGTAACCGCTCCTCGAGGCGGATGATGCGGTCCTGCGCCTTGAGCGGCGACAGACGGGCATAGGCGATGGCGCCGAACAGGGCCAGCGCGCCCACGAGTGCGTACGCGGTGTCTTCGCCCGGATTGGCGAACAGGCGCGTGATCGACCAGACGACGTAGATGAGGCCGAGTGGGCTGGTGAGGTAGTGGTAGCCCGGCGTCATCTGGGCGTGGTTCTTCAGGTTCTGTCCGCTGTCGGTCGCCATGCTGCGTCTCGTGAGTGTGGAGTATGTGTGACAAAGAGGGGTGATCAATACGGAGGCGAGCGGTAAGTTATGCGCGCCCGCACCTGCTTGGTCTCCAACCTGGTCCCGCCATGCGTCGTTCCCGCACGCCACTGCTCGCCGGCGCCACTGCGCTGGCCGGTCTGCTCGCCACCACGCCGCTGCAGGCGCAAAGCAAGATGGCCCCTCCGCCACCGCGCTCGCCGGCCGGACTCGCGCTCATCCGGCAGGCCGACCTCACCCGAGACCTGTACGCCATGGCCGGCGACGCCATGAACGGGCGTGAAGCGGGCACGCTCGACGAAATGCGCGCCTCGATGTGGGTGGCAGAGCAGATGCGCAAAGACGGCGTGACGCCCAAGGGCGACGACGGCAGCTGGTTTCAGTGGTGGGATGTGCAACGCACGCGGCTCTCGACCGTCTCCAGCTCGATCGCGCTGAACGGACGCCCGCTGGCGATCTGGACCGAGATCACGCCCACCTCGAATGCGGCGGTGGACGTGGCCGGGAGTACGGTGTTCGTGGGCGACGGTCGCGACAGCACGATCGATGTGCGTGGCAAGATTGCCGTGGCCACGCTGCTGCCCCCCACCACGCCGCTACGCAGCACGACCAACACGTACGAGTATCGCTACGCACGGCAGGCCATCACGACGCAGGGCGCGATGCTCTCGCGGCGCGGGGCGGCCGGCGTGATTCTTGTAGCCGACTCGGTCGCCGACATCGCGTTCGATGGCGTCTGGAAGTTGCAGCAGCGTGGTACCTACGACGTACTGGGCGGCGTGCCGCGTTTTTCCCGCAACGCCGGCGGCGGTGGTGGCGGTCGTGCGGGCGGTGGCGGCGGAGCGGCGGGTACGCGACCGGCGCCGCAGCCGGTGCCGGTGCTGTTCGTGCGTCGTGCCATGCTGTCGCAGCTCCGTACCGACGGGCAGCTGGTAGACATCAAGCTGCGCGCGGAGCGGTTCGACTATCCATCGGTAAACGTGATCGGCATGGTGCCCGGCACTGATCCGACGCTGCGCAACGAGTACGTGGTCTTCAGCTCGCACCAGGATCACGACGGCGATCGTTTCTCTGTAGACGGCGACTCCGTCTGGAACGGCGCCGACGACAACGCCACGACGAGTGTAGCGCTGCTGGCCATCGCGCGATCGTGGGTCAAGCACCCGAGCAAGCGCTCCGCACTCTTCATCTTCCACGGCGCCGAAGAAAAAGGGTTGCTGGGCTCGCGATATCACGTGGCGCACCCCGTGGTGCCGCTGGCGCAGATGGCGGCGGTGCTCAACGGCGACATGATCGGGCGCAATCACCCGGACACTGCCGCCCTGCTCGGCTCGCAACCGCCGCATCGCAACTCGCTGGAGCTGGTGCAGATGGCATTGGCGGCAAATATGGGCACGACAAAATTCGTTATCGATTCACTCTGGGACCGACCGACGCATCCGGAAGGGTGGTACTTCCGAAGCGATCACGTGCCGTACGCGGAACGGAATGTGCCCAGTTTGTTCTTCTCGTCCAATCTGCATCCGGACTACCATACACCGCGCGACGAGCCCAAGAACATCGACTATCCCAAGCTCACGCGTATGACGCAGTGGATGTACATGACCGGCTGGATGGTCGGTAACGCCGCCAAGCGCCCGGCCGTGGACAGCGGATTCGTGCTGCGATGATCCGCGACCGCCGACCGGGAGTTCGTTCGATGCCAGTGCAGCGTTGGCTTTCGGTTGCCGCGGTGGCGATGACGTCGCTCTTCGCAGTCGCCGGCTGCGGCGACGGTACGCCCGCCACGCCCCCGCCGGTGCTGACCACGCTCAGCGTCACTCTTGCCAACGCGACGCTGCTGCCAGGCCAGACGGCCACGGCGATCGCCACGGGTCTCGACCAGAACGGTGCGTCCATTGCAGTGGGCGCGCTCACGTGGTCGAGCAGCGCCAACAACATTGCCACCGTGGGCGCTGGCGGCGACGTGACGGCAGTCGCCACGGGCAGCGCGCAGATCACGGCGACCTCAACGAGCGGTCGGAGCGGTAGTGCGCAGGTGACGGTGCTGCCGGCGCCGGTTGCATCGGTGCGGATCGCGCCCGCGGTCTCCTCCATCCTGCTTGGCGCTTCGCAGCAATTGACGGCCACCACGCTCGATGCCGCCGGTGCGACGTTGACCGGTCGCACAGTGACATGGACCAGCTCCGACCCCACACGCGCGACGGTCTCCGTGGCCGGCCTGGTGACTGGCGTGGCGACAGGTACGACCACCGTCACGGCCACCAGCGAAGGTCGTTCGGCGACGCTGGCGCTGACGGTGCTGCCAGTTCCTGTGGCCACGGTCACACTCAGCCCGACGCAGGCGACGCTGCGCGTGGGCGAAACGCAGCAGTTTTCGGCGACCACGCGCGACGCGAGCGGCAATCTGTTGGCGGGTCGGCCTGTCACCTGGACGACCTCCGATCCCACGCGCGCCACGGTCTCCGCGCTCGGCGTCGCGACGGCGGTCGCTGTGGGTGCCGCCACGATCACAGCCACCAGCGAGGGGCGATCGGCCTCTGTCGTGGTCACCGTCTCCGGACCGGCGCTCCCAGTGTGCAGCATCCTGCGGCCGATCGTGGTGGGGCAAACGATCAACAGTACGCTTGCCACCGCAGACTGCCGACTCCCCGACGGGTCGTTCACGCAGAAGTACGAATTGCTGCTGACTGCACCGACTGCGGTACAAATCGACATGACCAGCAGCGTGGTCGACTCGTACCTGTTTCTGCAGGATGCAGCCGATGGCGCGATTCTCGAAGAGAATGACGACGATGGCGGGCAGATGAACGCACGGATCGCTCGGCTTCTTCCGGCGGGACGCTACATCATCTACGCCAACACGTTCGAAGCCGATGAAGTGGGCGCGTACCAACTCTCGGTCACGCTGGCGACGGCTGGCTGCTTCACCACCACGCCACTTGTCGTGCCGTCCACCATTACCGGCGCGCTGACCACAACATCGTGCCGACTGTCCGATGGTACCTATGTCCATCGCTACGAAATCAACGTGGCCACCGCGGCCACGCATCAGATCACACTGACCAGCACGGCGTTCGACGCGTATCTGGCGATCTTTTCGGCGGCGGGTGCACTCCTGGCCGAAAATGACGACGGCGCGGGAGGCACGAACGCGCGTCTGAGCCTCGCGCTGCAACCGGGTCGGTACATCGTTTTTGCCACCAGCTTCGGGCCCGGCGAGGTCGGAGCGTTCTCGCTCGACGTGCGCGTGCCGTGAGTGTGCGAAGTGACGCGGGGCCGCTGACGGAGCCCCGGTTCTTTGGCACGGCAGCATGGGAGGCGTGGCTGCGCGAACACCATGCCTCCACCACGGCCCTGGTGGTGGGCTTTTACAAGGTCACCTCGGGGCAGGCGACCATGACCTGGCCCGAGTCGGTGGACGTGGCGCTCTGCTTCGGATGGATTGACGGCGTGCGCAAACGTATCGACGATGCGCGCTACCAGATCCGCTTCACGCCGCGCAAACGTGGCAGCATCTGGAGTGCGGTGAACATCGAGCGCGTGGCGGTGCTCACGGAGCTTGGCCGCATGGCGCCGGCCGGCTTGGCCGCGTTCGAGGCGCGCACGATTGGCAAGTCGCGCGTGTACGCCTACGAGCAGGCGAAGGTGGCGGAGCTCTCAGCCAGTGATGAAGCGGTGCTGCGTGCCGACAGCGCAGCGTGGACGCATTTCTCGTCGCGCAGTGCGTCGTATCGCCACAAGATCTGTTGGTGGATTGCGAGTGCGAAGCAACCGGCCACGCGTGCGCGCCGGTTGGCCGCGTTGCTCGACGCATCGTCTCACGGGCGGATGTTGTGAGCGGTAGTGCGTCCGTACGCATACGCGTGGCCACCACGGCCGACGAGCCCGCGCTCCGCGCACTCATTCCCCGTTCGGCACACGCGCTAAGCGCCGGCTTTTATTCCGACGACGAACGTGATGCGGCGATCACGTACGTGTTTGGTGTAGACAGTCAGATCATACGCGACGGCACGTACTTTGTGGCCGAACGCGACGGCGTGCTCTGCGGATGTGGTGGGTGGAGTCAGCGACGCACGCTGTACGGCGGCGATCAGCACAAGACGATCGAAGATCCGCTGCTCGACCCGGCGCACGACGCGGCACGCATACGCGCGTTTTTCGTGGCGCCGGAGTACGCGCGGCAGGGGATCGGCGGACTGCTGATGCGGGCCTGTGCGGCGGCGGCACACGACGCGGGGTTTCGGGCGCTGGAGTTGATGGCGACGCTGCCGGGGGTGCCGTTGTACGAGGCGTACGGGTTTGTGGCGGTGGAGCAGGTGGCGGAACTGGCGCCGAACCGGGTGAGGATACGGTTCGTGCGGATGAGCCGAGGGTTAGTCGGACGGGAGATTTAGCTGCGGGAAGGGCCGGCACCATCGTGGCGCTGGCCCGAAGATCGCGAGCTGGGGGTTTCGGGTTGCGAGTCGTCGGCTTGGGTTTCTGTGGAGCAAGACCGACCACGCTTGACCGACGACCTCGGTTCACTGTTGACTGCAGTTTGCAGTTTTCAGTTCCGCTCCACAGATAACTCGCCCCCGATCACCCGACACCCGACACCCCCAGTTCGCGATCTTGCCAATCCGCGCCAACGGCAGCCGGCCAACCAACCGTAAACAGTAAACCGAACCCGGAAACCTACGGTTGTACGACCCGCCTCTGCCTCATGAGCGCCTCAATCTCCCCTATCTCCCGCGGCGCCAAACTGATCCGCTCCAGCCCCTGCTCCGTGATGATGTAATCGTCCTCGATGCGCACGCCGATGTTCTGGTACTTGAGCACCGCGTCGCGCACCTTCGCTTTGAACTGCCGGTTCTTGGGCGTGTCCGGCAGTACGTCAAGCGCACGCGTGCTGATGTAGATGCCCGGTTCGATCGTGAATGCATCGCCTACTTGGTACGTGCGATTCCCGAACTGCGCCTGCGTGGGATCGTGCACCTCGAGGCCGATGCCGTGCGAGATACCGTGAATCATCCACAGGTTCGACTGGCGGCAGGCGCTCACCTGCGTGGCGCAGTTCACCTGCCAGGGTGGATCGAATGAGGCGTCCACGCTTTCGATGAGGCCGAGTGCGGCGAGTCCCTTGGCGCGCACGATCACCGACGAATCGGTGGCCACCGACGGTCGCATGCCCGCCTGAGAGTTGCGTTCGGCGATGTCCTGCGCGTCGCGCACGAGTTGGTAGAGCTGCTTCTGCTCGGGTGAAAAGACGCCGCTCACCGGAATCGTGCGCGTAATGTCGGCGGCGTAGCCGTGCAACTCGCCGGCTGCGTCCATCACCACCACTTCGCCCGGCTTGACGGGGTCGGAGTCCTTCATGTAGTGCAGCTGCGTGCCGTTGATTCCCGAACCCACGATTGAGCCGTATGCCACGCGTTCGGCGCCCATACGCGTGAACGTGTACTCGAGCGCGGCGCGCAGTTCGTACTCACGCTGCGGGTTGGCCGTGAGCATGGCGGCGCGATGCCCTTCGGAGCTGAGCATTGCCGCCTGACGGATGAGTGCGAGTTCGGCCGGCGACTTGCGCGCACGCAACTGCAGCACGTACGGCATCGCATTCTTGATCTCGAGCTTGGGATAGCGCTGCGACAGCGAGCTCACCGTGGACTGTCCGCGTGTCAGCGAGTCGGCGCGCGCGAAGTCCATCGTTTCCACATCGGGCACGTGATAGAACGGCAGGCCAACCCGTGCCAGCGAATCGAGCGTACCGGCGAGCTGTTCGTACACACGACCGCGCAGTCCGTACTGCTGCTGCGCGGTGGCGGTATCCAGCCGTGGCCCTTCGTAGAACGCGCGTCGTGCATCGATGGTGGAGACAAACAGCATGCCCGATGCGCGCTTGTCGCGCACCACCATCACGAACGCTGCGTCGGGCTCGTCGTAGTTGGTCAGATACCGGAACGACGGCAACTGAAAGAACATGCCGTAGTCGTTCACCTGCCGACGTGCGCCGAAGGCCACGACAACACCGTTGCCGATCATCGACGCCAG
Source organism: Gemmatimonadales bacterium (assembly GCA_038234895.1). Lineage (GTDB taxonomy): Bacteria > Gemmatimonadota > Gemmatimonadetes > Gemmatimonadales > Gemmatimonadaceae > Gemmatimonas. Next base: position 28,972 of record JBBQSM010000021.1, on the reverse strand, counting down.
CGAGTCGCGCCTGGCGACAAACTCCGCTGTGGTGAGCACCGGCGCGGATTGCGCGTGCAGCGTTGGTGCAGCCCACGAAGCGGAAAACAGCGTGGCGAGCAGGGACAGCGTACGGCGGGGCCGTGTCATGTTGCGTGAGGCGGAAAGGTGGTTCATCACGAGCTACTTCCGTTTGTCGCGCGTGGGCGACTCGTCTTCGTTCCACGGGAACGGCGCGCCCTTTTGCTGGCGCGGATAGATCTCGTCGAGGTTGTTCGCGTTGTACAGCCGTCCGTTCTTCATAACGTACGCGATAGCGCCGGTGTTTTGCAGATTCTCGAGCGGGTTACGGTCGAGCACGACCAGATCAGCGAGTTTGCCCACCTCGATCGAACCCAGATCCTTGGCCAGCCCCAGCGATCTGGCACCAAGAATCGTGGCCACTTTGAGTGCGTCCATCGGCGTCATGCCGTCGCCCATGCCGATGCTCCACAGCTCCCAGTGATACCCGATACCCTGCTGCTGACCGTGTGAGCCCACGCCCGCCAGTCCGCCGGCGTCAATCAGCCTTTTGATATCGCCGCCCACGGCCTTCATGGGATACTGCGAGTCGTGGAACCACCCGGCTTGCCCCATGGTGGTCACCGCACCGGCCGACCCGCCGCGACGCAGGATCTTCCCTTCCAGATCGCTCCACGGCGTGAACAGCTGCAGCTTGGCGTCGTTGAGCAGGTCGGATTTTTCGTACCAGTAGTTCTCCGCCCATGGCGCACCGTACGCCACAAGAATAGTGGGCGTGTAGGCAATGCCAGATTCCGCGAGCAAACGAATCACGTCGGACTGCAGCGGGAAGGTGGGAATGGTGTGTTCGTGCCCACTGTAGCCGTCGATCGCCTCGGTCATGTTCATCTTCACGTCGAGCCCACCTTCGGTGGTGGGCATGAGCTTGAGCTCATTGGCCGCCTGAATGACCCACTGCCGCACTTCACGATTACCGGTCTGATACTCCTTGATCGTCTTCGTGTCGTAATACTCGGCGTAGCGCTTGAGGACCGTGCGCGCGTTGTCGAGGCTGCGAATATTCTCGGCGGCAAAAACACCGGGGCCGGTGGAGTAGATGCGCGGCGCCAATACTTTACCGGCCTTCTCCTGATCTTCGTAGCTCAACACATCGGTGGAGCCCGTCTGTGGATCACGCGCCGTGGTTATGCCGTACGCGAGATTGGCGGCGTAGCTCCAGACTGGGTCGCGATGAATGGCGTTGGCCACACGCAAATGCGCGTGCGTGTCCACGAATCCCGGCACGATTGTTTTGCCGGCCATGTCGATGGTGCGCGCGCCGGCCGGCACGGTGAGTGTACCACTTGGGCCGATCGCGGTGATGCGATTATTCGTGACGACGATGTCGCCGTTCTCGATGATCTGACTACCTTGCATGGTGATGATGCGCGCACCCTTGAGCAGCGCGCTGGCCACGGGAATGTCGCGCGTGGCGTTCACACGAATGCGCGTCTCCACCGGCTTGTACGTGGGCAGCACGCGACGTGCGCCACCGGCGCCACCGCCGCCAGCAGCAGAATCGGCAACGGGCGGCGCACCGGCCGGGCGCGGCGGATTGGCTTTGCGCACCGAATCGTCGAACGCATATCCGCGCGCGATGTCGTACACGGCGTGCGCGTTGCCGATGGACCAATGAATCAGTTTGCTGTCCGCACTCCAGCTTGGAAACTGCGCGCCGATATCCGTGAGCTTGCGCGACGGGAAATCCTGTGCGGGCGGTGCACCGGGAGCGCCACCGCCACCGCCGCCGCCGCCGCCGCCGCCACCCCCACCGGTACCGCCGACGGTGACCGTGGGCTCCGTGCCGCCGGGCCACGGCACATCGGGGATGTAGAACAGATCGAGCCCCACCTGCGCGAGCACCTTCTGTCCGTCGGGCGAGAGGCGCACCCAGCTCGCCCCTCCACGTCCGCCGCCACCGCCGCCGCCCGCGCCGGCACCACCCGCGGCCACACGCAGAATGTTCTTGATGTCGGTGCCATCCCAGCGCATGGAGTACAGTCCGCGCTGTCCGTTGTACGCAAAAATCCGCGAGGTGTCGCGCTGCGAGAAGTGCACGTCGCCGGCGTTCTTGGCAATGAACGTGGCCGCACCACCGGTGGCCGGAATCCACACCAGCTCACCCGCCCCTGGCCCACGCCCGGCGCTGGTGCGGAAGGTTCGCGACGGTGCACGCGATGCGACAATGCGCTGGCCGTTGGGCGTGTACACCGGATTCGCCCACACGCCCTGTTGCGGCGTGAGTCGCTGCGGCTGTCCGCTGCCATCGCTGCGTACGCGATTGAGATAGCCGATGCTGTCGGCCCACGTGGTGTAGGCGATCCACTGTCCGTCAGGGCTCCACGCCGGTTCGAACTCGCCGAAGTTGGAGTTGGTAACACGCTTGGGTGTGCCGGCCGGATAGTCCATCACGTACACGCGATCCAGCGCCACGAACGCGAGGCGTTTGCCATCGGGACTGGGCACCGCATCGCGGACCTGCTTCACCACGAACGTGCTCGAGTCGGCAATGCGATAGTCAAAAGCGACCTTGGGGCCGAGCGCCTGCACCACGTCAACTTCGAACGGGATCTCCGTGGCTTGTTTCGTGGCGATCGCGATCTTCCACAGCTTGCCGTTCCACGTCGTCACCAGGTGCTTGGAGTCGGGCGTGAACGACATGCCCGGATAGACATCCAGCGTGGCGCGCGATTCCTGATCGTCGCGCGTCACCGGGCCGGTCAGCCACTCGTCTTCGTCGGTGGCGAGGTCGCGGATGCGCAGGCGCGTGTGGTCTACGTAGCGCGTGCCGTACACCAGCCACTTGCCGTCGGGGGAGAGCGTGGGGCGGAACGCCGATCCCCATCGATTCTCCTTGGTGGTCACGTCGCCCGTTTCGCGATCGTACTGCATCAGGTCGTAGTCGCCGAGTGGCGTATTGTAGACCCAGCTGCCACGACGCTGTGCGTAGTAGAGGTAGCGCGGGTCCTTGCCGAAGGCTGGTCCTTCTTCGCGAATCACATCGGCCGCGCCGCCACCGGCGCCACCACGCCCGGCTGCTGCACCGCCTTCGGGGCGGATGAGCTGAATGCCAGTTCCGCCTTCGGCCGGGAAGAGCCAGAGCTTCTGTCCGCGCGTGGCCACGATGTACTTGCCGTCGGGTGTCCAGATTGGTGACTCGTAGTTGTTCGTGTTGCCCGTGGTGATCTGCACCGTGTCCTGCTTGTCGAGCGAGATCGTGAACAGGTTGTAGCCACCCGTTCGGTCGCTGACGAAGACCACCTTCTTCCCGTCGGGGGACAGGCGTGGTTGCGCGTCGAAGGCCATGCCGCGTGTGAGCGACGTGGCTTTACCGCCGGCCATCGGCATCGTGTACAGATCGCCGAGCAGGTCGAAGACGATTGTTTGACCGTCGCGACTGATGTCCACCGACATCCAGTTGCCGCTCGTGGTGGTGAAGGAGAGCGTGCGGGTGGGTCGCAGCGGCAGTCCTTCCTGCATCGGGTCGCGCGCCGGACCGGCGGCACGTTGGGCGTCGGCCGTGTTGGGCAGCACCGCGAGGCCGCAGAGGATTGCGACAGGCAGGGCACGCAGGAGCGCCGAGCGTAAGATCGTCGCGCGCAAGATCGTCGCGCGCAGGCGGGACAGAGCGGGAGAATGTGTCATGTCGGGAAAGTGGTGCGGAGCGTGGCAATCGGCCAATTTGCGCGCGTGCAATCCACTTCCTCCGCCTCCAGCGCGTCGTCCACCCCGGGTTTGATTCGCGCCGTCGGCGTGATGGGGCTCGCGGCCAGCATTTTCAACGTCACCGTCGGTGGAGGCATTTTTCGCCTCCCGGCTGGTGCCGCCGCCGCGGCTGGTCCCGCCGCCCCGTTCGTCTATCTCATTTGCGCGGCGGTGATCGGCTGCGTGGTGCTCTGCTTCGCGGAGGCGGGTAGTCGCGTGCCGCTCACCGGCGGGCCGTACGCATACGTGGAGTCGGTGTTCGGCAAGTACGTGGGCTTTCTGGCCGGCATACTGCTGTGGATGATCGGGACCACGGCCGTGGCGGGCGTGTCGTCGGCGTTCGCGGAAGGGCTGGGCGTGCTGGTGGGGATGCCGTCGCTGCGCGTGCCGGCGTTGGTGGTGACGTTCGTGCTGCTCGCGTACGTCAACGTGCGCGGCGTAGAGCAGGGGACTCGACTCATCGTCTTCGCCAGCATTGCCAAACTGTTGCCGCTGCTGGTGTTCGTGGGCGTGGGGGCGTTCTTCATCGCGCCGGCCAATCTGGTGGTGCACGACATGCCGGCCCCGGCCAGTCTCGCGCGCGCGGCGATCGTGCTGATTTTTGCGTTCAGCGGCGTGGAGAGCGCACTGGTGCCAAGTGGTGAAGTGAAGGACCCGGCGCGCACTGTGCCGCGCGCACTGGCGGTGGCGATGATCGGTGTAACGATTCTCTATCTTGCCGTGCATCTCGTGGCGCAGGGACTCTTGGGCGACCGGTTGGCGACCGTCAACGCGGCCCCGCTGGCCTTTGCGGCGGAGCAGTTTCTGGGCGCGCCGGGACGGCTGCTGCTGCTGGTGGGCGCCTCGATCTCGATGTTCGGCTACGTGAGCGGCATGACGCTGGCGGTGCCGCGCGCGCTTTGGAAGTTCGCGCAGGACGGGCTGCTGCCGCCGGCGGTGGGCGCGGTGCACCCGGTGTATCGCACGCCACACATCGCGATCATCGTGCAGACGAGCATGGTCTGTCTGTTGGCGATCTTCAATTCGTTCGAGCAGCTGGCGGTCATTTCCAATTTGGCGGCGCTGTTGTTGTACGCGGGTTGTGCGGCGGCCACGATCATGCTTCGGCGACGTGGAGTGCGGATGGAAGGTGCGGTGCCGTTTTCGGTGCCGGGCGGGCCGATCATTCCCGTGGTCACGGTTGGGCTGATTGCCTGGCTACTCACGAGCATCACGGCGGGTGAGTGGAGTGTGCTGGCGGTGACGCTGGCGGTAGCGACGGTGGGGTACGTCGTGGCGCGGCGGACGCTGCGGCCGATGACGAGTGAGACGGCGTGAGTTTTGGGTGGTGGGTTTGAACAGGGCCGGCACCATGGTCGCGCTGGCCCGGAGATCGCGAGCTGGGGGTTTCGGGTTGCGAGTCGTCGGCTGGGGTTGGCAGTGGAGCAAGACGGACCACGCTATACCGACTACGTCAGTGCACTGTTGACTGCAGTTTGCAGTTTTCAGTTCCGCTCCACAGATAACTCGCCCCCGATCACCCGACACCCGAAACCCCCAGTTCGCGATCTCGCGAACACGCGACGATGGCCGCCGGTCCAACCAACCGTAAACCGTAAACCCGCCAACCCCGCGCCTCCCCCGCAACCCTGTCGCACTGGCGAACGTTTCCGTGGAGCGGCAGTATGGGACATGACGCAACGGAACGAGGTCGACTCCTGCAGCGCGGCCACTGATCCCGTCCACCTCATTCCGACATCGCGTGCCACGCCACTAACGGGATGACGGCTCCACTGCGCCAAAGTCCCTTCGCCCGCTCGCACGCGGTCATCATTGGTGTGAATGCCTATGGTCATGGCATTCCGGCCTTGCGCACGGCGGTGAACGACGCGCGCCGGCTTGGCCACCTGCTCGAAACGGAGCACGGGTACGAGGTCGCGCTGCTGCTGGATGCCGACGCATCGCTGGCCCGTATTTCGGCGCTGCTCACGCACGAGCTGCCCTCCAGGGTGGGCTCCGAAGATCGGGTCCTGTTCTACTGGGCTGGGCACGGCACCGCGCTCGATGGCGACAGCGGGCCGAACGGATACCTCTTGCCGGTGGACGCGCGGCGCGATGACGTTGCGACGTTTCTGCACATGCCGCTCGTGCACGACGCGCTGCTGGCGCTGCCGTGCCGGCACATGCTCGTCATGCTCGACTCGTGCTTCTCGGGGGCCTTTCGCTGGTCGGGAACACGCGATGGCAGGTTCGAGGGATCGGTCGTACACCGCGAGAAGTACGATCGGTTCGTCCGCGATGCCGCATGGCAGGTCATAACGTCCGCGTCACAAGATCAGCGCGCGCTGGATCAGCTCCATACCGGCGCGCTGGGCAGCCGCGATGGAAGCAACGGACACTCCCCGTTCGCGCTGGCGCTGTTCAACGCGCTTGATGGTGCCGCGGATGTGATGGGCGGTCAGGGTGGTGACGGCTTGATCACCGCACACGAGCTCTATGTCTATCTCGACGAGCATCTGCAGGGGGCCGCGATCGATGCGGGCACCCGTCAGAGTCCCGGATTGTGGCCACTGCGCAAGCACGACAAGGGACAGTTCGTCTTCTTCGTACCCGGCCGCGATCTCGACCTGCCGCCGGCACCGCCGCTGACGTTCGAGAGCAATCCGTGGCTCGGACTCAATGCGTACGACGCAGCGGATCAAGCGCTGTTCTTCGGCCGCGACGCGCAGATCGCGGCATTGCGCGAGCACGTGGACACGCACGCGCTCAGTGTCGTCCTGGGCGCCTCGGGGACGGGCAAGTCGTCATTGGTGAAGGCGGGGCTGGTGCCGCGCTTGCAAGCGGAGGGATGGCACGTATTGCCGGTGATCCGACCGGGCACGTCACCGCTCGTGGCACTCACGCGGGCGCTTGACCCGGAGTTCGACGCGACCACGCAGTTCGCCGTCGTTTCGCCGGACTCCGTACGAACACGTGTGCGCGAGATGCTGCCGGTACACCACGGGCGACGGATCGCGCTGGTGATCGACCAATGGGAGGAGTTGATCACCCTTGCACGCAGTGACGACGTCTCGACCGAGTTTGTCGCGGTGATTGCGGAGCTGTTGGCGGCACACGGCGACATGCTGCGTGTCGTCGTCACGCTGCGCACCGACTTCGAGCCGAATTTCGACCGCAGTCTGCTCGGCGAGCAGTGGCGTGACGGACGCTTCGTGATTGCGCCGATGTCCCGCGAGGATCTGCGGGACGTCATCGAGAAGCCGGCCGCGAAGCGCGTAGTGTTTTTTGAGCCGCCCACGATGGTGGAGACGCTGCTCGACGAGGTCGTGGCCACGCCGGGCGCGCTGCCGCTGCTGTCGTTCGCCTTGAGCGAGATGTACATCGCGTATCTCACGCGTCGCGGGGACGACCGCGCCATCGTGCGCGACGACTACGAGGCGCTGGGCGGGGTCGTGGGTGCGCTGCGGTCGCGCGCCGACCACGAGTACGAACAGCTCGATGCGGCGCACCGTGCAACGCTCGCGCGCGTCATGTTGCGCATGGTGGTCGCCGACGGGGGCATGCTGGCACGCCGCCGCGTGTCCGATGCGGAGCTCGAGTATCCGGACAACGCGGAGAATACGCGCCGCGCCCGGGTCGTTGCGTGCCTGACGGACGCTCGGCTGCTCGTGCGGGGGCGTGAGCCGGATGGCGAGCCGTTCGTGGAGCCCGCACACGATGCACTCGTACGCGGCTGGGGGCGACTGATCCGGTGGATCCATGAGGCCGGAACCGACGCGATTCCGCTCGTGACGCGGCAGAAACTCGGTATCGCGGCGGAGGATTGGACGCGCGCCGAGCAACGGACGCGCGACGGACTGCTGTGGCAGGATGCGGCGCGCAGTGCGATGCTGGCGCCCGTGGTGAAGACGAAGGCGCCGTGGCTCAATCGTCGGGAGCTTGCCTTTGCGGAGCGCAGCGTTCGCGGCCGGCGCGTCACGCGCACGATAGCCCGCGCGGCCACGGCGGCAATCGTATTGGTGGCCGCCGCCGCACTCTGGCAGCGAGGGGTCGCGCAGCGCCAGGCACAGGCGGCCGGGCGGTTGTTGGCGCAGGAATATCTGCGTGATGCCACGGACCGCCGGCTGACGCCGCAACTGCAGGCGGCAAACGCCCTCGCGGCGGCGCGGCTCGATGTGGGTGGCGAGGCACCGCTGGTGGGGCTGTATTCGGTGCTCTCCGAAATCATCTTACCCAGCGTTCGTGCGGCGCATCGTAAGGGCGTAGTGGCCGTGGCCTTCAGTCCGGATGGGCGGCGATTCTTGACGGGATCGAGGGATAGCACGGCTAGTTTGTGGGATGCGATCACAGGATCGCCGATCGGGGAACCGATGCGGCATGCAGGCGCGGTTGTTTCCGTCGCCTTCGATCCCACCGGCGCGCTTCTCGCGACCGCCTCTCACGATGGCACCGCTCGCCTATGGGACGGCCGCGACGGACGTGCTCGAGGCGAACCGCTGGCTTTCGAGGGTAAAGTCAACGTTGTGAGCTTCAGCGCCGACGGCCTCCAAGTTTTGGCCGCTGCGGATGATGGCACAGCTCGTGTGTGGAATACACGAACGGGGCTTCCCGTCGGAAGCCCACTTCGCAGCGGTCCGGTGGGAAGAGGTGCGGTGCTCACCGCTTCCTTCGACTTGACGGGACGTCGCGTGGTCACCGCCGGAGTGGACGGAGTGGCCCGTGTCTGGAGCGTGCGCGAAGGTGTGGAGGTCGCCGCGCCAATGATTCATGGCGACTCGCTGCACTCGGCCGTCTTCAGTCCGGACGGAACGCGAATTCTAACTGCATCCCGCGATGGAGTCGCACGACTGTGGAGTGCGCGCACAGGAAAGCATCTCGATATTGCGCTCCGTCACCAAGGACCAATAGTCTCGGCGGTCTTTTCCTCCGACGGCACGCGAGTTCTCACTGCATCGGACGACAACACGGCGCGAGTGTGGGACGCAATGACCGGTCAAAGCATCGGACCAGCGTTGCGGAATAGCCGCGCCATCAGCTCCGCGAGCTTTAGTGCTGACGATAGTCGCATCGTCACCGCATCGAAGGACAGCAGCGTGCGCGTGTGGGATGCGCGAACTCTTACACCGCTGTCGCAGGAGCTCAAAACCGATCTCGAACTGGGTCTCGCCATCTTCAGCCCGGATGGTAGCCGAGTCGCAGCAGTCGGCCCCAAAGTCTTTGTGATCCGCTACGAGAGCCAGAGCTTCTCGGTGCGACGCAACATGTTCGTGCCGTCGCCTCCTGACGACCACGCGGCGTATGTCTGGGGCCCGATGAGAACGTCTCTCGGCGCGCAACTTCCAGGACGGGCGACATCGATTTCTGTTGGCGCGAATGCTCCACTCGTGCTTACCGCGGACGCCAGTGAAACAGGCGTCGCATTAGGTGATGCGTACTTGTGGAATCTTTCAGCGCAGCCAACGGGGACGCCCAGATTCCGACACGGCGCGCCCCTGATAACGGCCACCCTAGGTGCCCGAGATTCACGCGTGGTAACCACCGGCGTTGATCGCCTTGTGAGAGTCTGGGACGCCGGTAGCGGCGTATCGCTCGGCCCTTCGCTGCGTCGTGACCAGAGCGTGACTGTGCCGAAGGTCTCGCCCGACGGAAACTACGTGCGCGTATTTTACGCCTGGGAAGACACGCTGTGGAGTTTGCGTAGTGGGAGAGCGGTAGATCATGTAAAGGGAACGTCCACGCTGCCCGCGCGTCCATGGCTGATTGGTCTCCGCCGCATCTTCGAAGAATTTCTGGCAGACAGGCTGCGAGAGTGGAGGAGCGAAGGCGTCAGCTGGTACGTGCGCATCGAGGAGATCGGGCTCAGAGGTCCCAATGGAGCGCGCATTTTGCAGATGCAGCCGGTCGTGCAATTGTGGGATACGTGGCGTCGAGAGCCTGTTGGCGCCCCGCTACGACACAACAACTCGGTCACCTTCGCCGCCTTCAGCCCGAACGGTGCCCGACTCGTCACGACTTCGCTCGACAGCACAGCTCGCGTCTGGAATGCCAACACCGGCGAGTCCGTAGGCGTGAAGCTGCAGCATGATGCGCCAGTCGTCTCGGCATCGTTTAGCTCGGATGGACTTCGTATCCTCACCATCTCCAACGACAGCACCGTCCGCATTTGGAGTGCGCGCTCCGGAGCACCAACGGGGCAGGTATTCAGACACTCGGACGATGTGCGCCAAGCGATGTTTATCGCAGATGGCGCGCTTGTCGTGACACGCACGGCCGGCAACGTCGTTCGCCTGTGGGACGCCCGCACTCTCAACTCGCGCGACCGCACACGACTCCTCGACCTCGCCGAAGTCCTCATCGGCGGACAGATGCGGGGCCCGCGCGATTTCGTGAGCGGCGTACCAGATCGCAACGCGCGTCTCGACGCGTGGAAGCAACGGGCCGCCGCGTGGTCCAATGCACCCGATGGCTCCTTCGAACAGTGGGTGCATTGGTACTTCTCCGATCCCGCCACGCGCGCCGATCAGCCGGGCCTCTGGCGCTCGGCGCCCGAGTAGATCGCCATCACGAGCCGCCGACCCCGCTCACGGTTGCGGCGCTTTCGTCTGCGAAAAACGGTACATCGTCAGCGCCGCACGCTTCGCACGGATCGACAGCGTGCGCAAATCCGCCGTCTCCTGCGACGTGTGCCCATCTCTTCCCGCCAGCCCCACGCCGTCGATGATCATGGGTACGATCCCCGCCACGAACGACACGTCGGCCGCACCGGCCTTGGACGGATCGACGGCCGTGACGGGGCCCAGACCGAGATCTCGACTGGCCTGATCGTGGATGGCGAGCAGTCGCCGGTTCCCCTCGGTCGGCGCCATGGGCGGGTAGCCGTCGTCGAAGGTGATGGTGGCGCTGGTGCGACCCAGATGCTGGCTCACGACCTCGCGCATGGTGGCCTTGGTGCGCGCCAACTGGTCGGGCGACAACGTGCGCAGATCGCCCTGTACCGTCATGCGTTCGGCCACGATGTTCGTCTTCCCTTCCGCCGTTCCCATGTTGGCGATGGTATCGAGCGACACGCGCGCACCACCCAGTGCGACGCCGGGATTGAACGTGAGATATTCCTGCCCGGCGAGCCGCGTACGAAAGCCGTCGAGGATGCGTGCTGTTTCGAAAATCGCGCCGTAGCCGATGCTGTCCTTGAAGATCTGCGACGAGTGCGCCGCGTCGCCCTTCACATCGAGCTGCCACGACGCCGCCCCGCGACGCGCCACCACGCCGGTGCGCACGTCGCCGGCACCGTCTTCAAAACCAATGGCCGCCGCTGCACCGCGCGCACCTTCAATCAGCGCACGCCGCGCTTCGGCGATCGGTTCGCCGGCATGTTCTTCGTCGCCGTTCATCACGATGGTGATATTGAGCGTCTTGAGAACGCCCGAATCGCGCAGCGCTTCCATCGCCAGCACCATGATCACGTCGCCGCCCTTCATGTCAATGATGCCCGGCCCGCGCGCGGTGGAGTCGCTCAGTCGCTCCATCTTTTGAAATGGACTCGACGGTTCGAAGACGGTGTCGAGATGCCCCACCAACAACAGCTTGGGCCCCGGCCCCGCGTGCTCGGCCACCAGATGTCCCGCACGGCCGAACGGTGCGCCATCCACCCAGCGCGTACGAAAGCCCAGCGCGTCGAGTCGCTGCCGCAGGATATCGCCGACCGCGCGCACGCCGGCAAAGTTCATCGTGCCGCTGTTGATGTTGACCAATTGCTCGAGCAGGTCGGTGGCCGCGGCAGCGCGGGCATCAATGGCGCGGGCAATCGCGCGCTCGGTCGTGGTGAGCGTATCGGCGTTCGCGGCGTACGGCGAGGCAGTGGCGTTCGCGACCGCGAAGAGGAGGGCAAGACCGGAGAACAGCAGCATGACGGAGTACCTGTGGAATGGGAGCCGAGGCAGCGCACGACGCGGAGTTCAGCCCACAGGAAAGAATGCGACATGACGCACGCCGCGCCTACCCCGCGTCGGTTCCGAATGACCCGTCCGCACGTATACTGCGCGTATGATGATCTTTGAGCGGGCGACCGCGGCCGATGCCCGTGCGCTGGTGGCGCTGCGCTCCGCGACGGCGCAGCGGCTCACGGATACGTTCGGAATCGGCCCGTGGTCCCGCGCCGCCACCGAACGCGGTACCCTGTTTGGCATGCGTCGTTCGCAGGTGTGGGTCGCACGGGACGCAGCGATCGTGGCGTCGTTCGCGCTCGGCACGCGCAAGCCGTGGGCGATCGACCGCGAGTACTTCACCAGGGCCAACGCGCCGCTGTACCTCACTGACATGGCCGTGCACCCCGATCGTCAGCGCAGCGGTCTCGGCCGGCAGTGTCTGGTCGAAGCGGTCCGCATCGCGCGCGCCTGGCCGGCTGATGCCATTCGTCTGGATGCGTACGATACGCTGGCCGGCGCCGGGCCGTTCTACGAGCGGTGCGGCTTTCGCAGCGCCGGACGCGTGGTGTATCGCGGGACGCCGCTGGTGTACTTCGAGTTGGTGCTGTAGCCCGTGTTGTAACGCGTGCGTTCGGCTACGCACCAACGGTGATCGGCTCTACTCCAGATTCCGCACCGGGTTCCACCGTCGGCACATCCCGCGTCACCTGCGACGACGACATGCGGCCGAACACCCGTCGCAGTAGCCAGAGGCTGACGAGCATCTGCAGCACAACCGTGCCGGCCGAGAGATACCACACCTGTCGCATGGTGAAGCCCGGGCGCGTGGAGAGCCAGATGGCCGGCGCGGCGAACAGCAGCATGCGCATCACGCCGCTGATCAGTGCGGGCATAGTGTTGCCGAGCGCCTGAAACATCCCCGAGCAGGTGAAGATCACGCCCGTGGCGACGAAGTTCCACGAGATGATGCGCAGAAACTCGGTGCCCACCGCGATCGCGCCGGCATCGGGGGCGAAGGCGCGGATGAGCCAGTCCGCGCGCCACTGGCACACGAGCGTAATGACGAGCATGAGCACGGAGCCCATCGTCACCGAGGCGCGAAACGCTTCGCCGGCACGGTCATGCCGCCCGGCGCCCACGTTCTGTCCGGCCACCGGGGCCGTAGCAAACGCGAGCGCCATCGCGGGCAGGAAGATCGCCTGCATGATGCGGCTGCCCACGCCGTACCCTGCCTGCGCGTCTGCACCGAAATCGCGAATGATGTGATACACCACAGCCGTGTTGAGAAAGAGCAGGGCGAACTCGCCGCCCGCCGGCAGCCCGATGCGCAGCATGCGCACCCACGCCGGCATGCGCGGACGTAACAGGTGCGTATGAAAACCCACGAACGTTTCGAGGCGCAGGAAGTACACCAGTAACATCAGCACGCCGGCGCCGATGGCGATGGAGCTGGCCAGCCCCGCACCGGCGACACCGAGCGGCCGGCCCGTGCCCCACCCGGCAATGAGTACCGGCGCAAGCATGGCGTTGACCACGACGGTGAGCATCTGCACGATCATGGTGGGCTTGGCGATGCCGGTACCGCGCAACGCAGAGCCCATCGTCACCAGCGCGAACTGCAACGCGAGACCTGGCACATAGGCAAACAGATACGCACGTCCCGCAGCAATGGTCGCCTCGTCGGCGGCGACGGCGCGCAGATACGTGTCGCTCAAAGCGTAGCCGCCCGCGAGCGTGGCCACGGCGCACACCAACGCCAGCACGACACTCTGATTGAAGATCAGGTTTGCGTCGTCGCGATCCTTGCGCCCACTGGCGTGCGCGATCAACACCATGGTACCCACGCCCAGGATCTGCGTGAGCGCCATAACGAGGAACTGCACATTGCCCGCCGCACTCACGCCCGCGATCGCGGCATCGCCGAGTTTCGCAACGAAGTAGAGGTCGATCAGATAGTACATCGTCTGGAAGAGCATCCCCGCAGCCATCGGCAAGGCCAGTCGCACGATATGGCGCGGGATCGATCCCTGTGTCAGGTCCTGCACAAAGTCACTCGGCTCGTTCGTGTAAGGGTCCAATCATGATCTAACGTGTTGATGCACGGTCCCGAGCGTGTGCCACCGCCAGACGCAACGCCTGGCGCGCGTCAGGGGGTGAAGGCCGCGTCGGCGAGCGTATGGGCGTGCGCGCGCAGATCGACGGGCCACGGCGCCGTGTGCGCCGCGAACTTGATGGGATCGTTGGCGAACAGTGCGCGGATGGCTTCCTCGTAACCCGACGCGTTGCCCAGCATCGCGGAGAGGAATCGATACGCCGACTCCTGCGCGACCCGTCGCCGATCGCGCGTGGCGCCCGCACTGCGTGCCGACTCCACCAACCGCCGCAACGTCACCGAGGCGCCACCGGGCTGTTCGGCGAGCCACTGCCAATGCCGTGGAAGAAGCGTAATCTCCCGTGCAACGACGCCAAGCTTGGGTCGCCCGGGGCCGGCGCGGGTTGGCGGAGCGTCGGCCGGACCGCCGGGCTCGTGCGTGGGCGCGGACTCGAGGCCAGCGGCCTCGGGCGGTTGCAGCGGCAGACGGGCGAGTACATCGTCCAGCGACCCCCGCAGGTCCAGCTCCAAGGGCTGACTGGTGCGGGCATGGAAGATGAGTAGCGGTTCGGTCGGCGCGCCGTCGGCGGATGCCTTGGCCGCGCGGGCCACATCGGCGACGGAGCCGGCACCGATGCGTGTCGTGCCAAGAAAGGCGATGTACTCTGGTGCTACCATGGTCGTCATGAGGCACAATATTATCCGGATAATATACCAAGTCAATATTACCCGTATACAAATATTCCTCGTTGCGGCCCCCGTCTCGGCTCGCGTGCCCTTACTCTTGAAGGCTGGCTGGCCTTACCCCCCGCGTACCTCTCTCACACACCTCGCGTTATGGCCCTGCTGGGCATGCAGGATGTTCGCGTCGCCTTTGGTGGACCGCCCGTACTCGACGCGGCCGGTTTCAGCATCGAGCGCGGTGAACGCGTGTGCCTCCTGGGCCGCAACGGGGCCGGCAAGAGCACCATCATGAAGCTGCTGGACGGCACCATGACCCCGGATGCCGGTGAGATCGTGCGGCAGACCGGCGTGACCGTGGCGCGGCTCGAGCAGGACATTCCGGTGGGCGTGAGCGGAAGCATTTTCGACGTGGTCGCGGCCGGGCTGGGTGCGACCGGCGCGCTGCTGGCGCAGTACCACCAGGCCAGTCATCGCGTGGCCACCGATGCGAGCGATGCCGCGCTGCGCGACCTCGACCGGTTGCACCACGCACTCGACGCGGCCGATGCATGGCAGATCCAGACGCGTGTGGACACGGTGCTGGAGCATCTGGGCTTGCAGGCCGACGCCGAGTTCGCGGCGGCGTCCGGTGGTCGCAAACGTCAGACGCTGCTGGCCCGCGCGCTCGTGCGGCAACCGGACGTGCTGCTGCTCGACGAGCCCACGAACCATCTCGATATCGACGCCGTCGAGTGGATGGAGCAGTTCCTCATCGATCGTGGCACCACGCTGCTCTTCGTCACGCATGATCGCGCCTTTCTTCGAAGTGTTGCCACGCGCATCATCGAACTCGATCGCGGCCGGCTGGTGGACTGGGGCACCGACTACGACACCTATCTGCAGCGCAAGGAAGGCGCGCTCGCGGCTGAAGCACGCGAGTGGGCGGAGTTCGACAAGAAGCTCGCCAAAGAAGAAGTATGGATTCGCACTGGCATTCAGGCGCGGCGCACACGCAACGAAGGGCGCGTGCGCAATCTCGAAGCGCTGCGCGTGGAGCGCGCCTCGCGTCGTGAGCGACTGGGCACGGTGCGACTGCAGACGAGTGAGGCCGATCGCTCCGGGAAACTTGTGTTCGAAGCGAAAGGTGTGAACTTCGCGCGTGGCGACCGCCCCATCGTGCGCGACCTGAGCACCACGATCATGCGCGGTGACCGGGTGGGGTTCATTGGCCCGAACGGTTCAGGCAAAACGACGCTGCTGCGTTTGCTGCTTGGAGAGCTCGAGCCCGACTCGGGCTCGGTACGCGCCGGCACGAACATCGAGGTGGCGTACTTTGATCAGCTGCGCGAACAGCTCGATCCCGAGCGCAGTGTGTTCGACAGCGTGGCCGATGGCGCCGACTTCGTGACGGTCGGTGGCGCCACCAAGCATGTGCACGGCTATCTGCAGGAGTTCCTTTTTTCGACGGACCGTGCACGGACACCGGTGCGCGCCCTGTCGGGCGGCGAGCGCAATCGATTACTGCTGGCGCGGCTCTTCACGCGCTCGTTCAATCTGCTTGTGCTCGACGAGCCGACCAACGATCTGGACATCGAAACGCTCGATCTGCTCGAAGCACTGCTGCTCGAGTTCAGCGGCACATTGCTGCTGGTCAGCCACGATCGCGCTTTTCTCGACAACGTGGTGACGAGTACGCTCGTGCTCGAGGGTGGTGGCCGCGTGGGCGAGTACGCCGGCGGTTACACCGACTGGCTGCGGCAGCGTAAACCGCTCGCCGAGGCGGCGGCCGCCAAGCGCTCGGCGTCGGCACCGGTTCCCGTTGCTACGCCGCCGCGCAACGACAAGAAGCGCAAACTGTCATACAAAGAGACGCAGGAACTGTCAGCGCTTCCCGACCGCATCGATGCGCTGGATGGCGAGCGGGCAGCGCTCTATGCGTCGATGTCCGATGCGGCGTTCCTGCGTGACGGAGTGGCCGTAACAAACGCGAATGCACGACTGGCCGCAATTGAAACCGAGATTGCGCAGCTCACCGAACGATGGGAACTGCTGGAGACGATCGCGTCGGGCTGAATACCGTTGGCAACGCCGCACACGTGCATGCGCCGGCGTTGCAACGCCTCAGCGCTTTGACGCTGAAGCCGGCTTCACGGCTGCCAACGCGTCGCGCATGGCCTGACGCACGACCGCAAACGCCGGATGCTCGGGGTCGAGCATACTGAAGTGACTGGTGGTATCGGCCACCACTACCCACGTGCTGTCACCCAGCGCACGCGCGCGTGCAGCGAATGGAATCATGCCACCCTCGGCGGACGTACGCGCCATCGTGGCATCCAATGATCCGCGTACCATTGCTTGCGGCACGCCTAGCGGCAGCCACGGTGCGGGTGACGCTTCACTCCAACGCAGCGGCTCCGCTTCTGGCGTGCTGGCGAGGAGCTGTTCCAAGACGCTCCCGCTGCAGATGCGTGTGATCCCCGGGATCGACGCGGCCAGATCTCCCGGTCCGTCGAGCGCTACCACCGCCGCGATCGGCAAGGCGTCGGGGAGACGATGCGCCAGGCTCGTGGCCGGCAGCTTTCCCTGCGCCGCCAGCCAGAGCGACAGGTGCGCGCCGGCTGAGTGTCCCGACGCGATCACGCGCGTGAGATCGAGCTGGAAGCGCGGCGCGATGGATCGCAGCAGCGCGGCGCCGGCCGCGACGTCGTTAAACGTGCCGGGCCAGCCACCGCCGGCTTCATCGGCACGTCGGTACGAGATCGTCCACGTCGCAATGCCGTCCTGTCGCAGTGCTTCCGCCAACGGCTTCATGTAGCGCGAGTCGGCGTACTTGGTGACCCAGCAGCCGCCGTGAATGACCAACGCGACCGGATGCGGACCGGGCCCGGATGGCACACGCAGTTCGGCGACGAGATCGAATGTGCCCGCGCGCAATGTGAGCGCTGTATCCGCCGCCGGCAGCGCGCGCGCTTCCAGCGACGCCACGTTGACGCGTTGCGCGTGCGCTGGCAGGGCCGCTCGACAGAGCGCCGCAACGCCAACGGCCGTAGCGGTCATGACACGCAGGCTCGCGCGGCGAGCCACACGGAGATGCGAAGCGAAGCGGGACATCGAGCGACGGGAACGGGATGACGACAGCGGAGACGGACCGCGCAGCGGACGCGCGTACCATGTCAGCCGGAACGGCTACGTGCCAGTCGCCAACCGCTCATCCAGAAATGTGACCGTGCGACGCCAGGCATCGGCGGTGGCCTGCGCCGTGGCTTTGCGGTCGAACGCCCCGGCCCCGAACAGCTCCCACGGCGTAGTTCCGTCGCCGCAGATGTTGTGCCCCGCACTCGCATACGTCGCCACGGTCGCCTGCGTGCGGCGGCCTGCCGCCGCCAGCGTCGCGCCGATGCTGCGACTCATCTCGCCGGACGCCCACACGTCGTCCGCTTCCGCGCCGAGCAGCAGCAGCGGCGCGGTGGCGCGTTCAATACGGATACGCGCACCCGGCACCATTGCTCGGTTTGCAATGCGACTGCGATCGTGCACCGCTCGCGCGGTCGCCTTGCCGGAAAACACGTCCTCGTAGCGGTCGTATTGCACCGACGGCGATGGTCGTCCGCCCACCGACCAAGAGCTCAGAAGTTCACCAGATTTCGGCTCGCGACCGAAGCCGGCCCACACAACATCGCTGGGCACGCAGGCGACCACCGCCTTGGGCCACGTTCGTGTCGCTGCCGCCAGCACGGCGAACTCGGCGCCTTTGCTCACGCCCCAGATGGCCGTACGCGACGTGTCCACGTTGGGTCGCGAACCGGCCCACGCGCGGGCGCGGTCGAGCAGTTCCAGCGGTACGGCGTCGAAGGTGACGGGGACGCCTGGCAGTACACCGCCATACGACACGTACACGACCGCCAACGCCGCATAGCCACGCGCGGCAAAGCGACGCGCCAGCGCCAGTGCGCTGGTCGTGTCCCCACCTTCGCTGCCGTGCAGCAGCAGTACGAGCGGATGCGTTGCGCCGTCGTTGGGGACCGCAAAAGCACCCGCCACTGAATCGTTGCGCACCGTGTGCTCGGTGAGCGCAACACGTGACACGCGAAGTGGAAGCGCGAGGCGGGCTGAAACGACGTCGCCCCGCTCAAGCACAATCTCCACCGTGCCGGGCGCACCGGCGAATGTGCTCGCCCCCGCGTCGCGCGTCATAGACCAAAAGAGTCCGAGCGGATCGGCGCTTGACCAGCTCCCTGCGAGCGGCGTTGTGCTGTCCACCGCAAGGTGCCCCTGTCTAGTCGCGCGCATGCGTGCCCACGACGTGTACACGGTCGTATCGACCGCAGGTCGCTCATTCACCGTCCGCGACTGCACCACGCGTCGAAACGCGCGCACCGTTACGATCTCACCCGGCAACAATCCATCGATGACCAGCTCAGGCGCGGCGCCGCGCAGCAATTCGGCGCCCCCGCGTGCGAAGATCGTCGGCGGCGGTGGCGGCGTGTGCGGCACCGGGCCGGAGATACGCAGCGAGGCGAACGCGCTGCCCATGCCGAGCAGCAGTATCGGCAGCCACACTTCGGGCGTGATGACTCGACGCATGGTGTACGGACGGAAGGGTGTGGAGCGGCGCGATACGTCGACAGTTCGACAACATCAGGCGGAAAATGGTTCGCATGGCGTCGTCGTGCTGCCGCCGCTGCGATCGTGCCTCGTCAGCCGCGGGAGGCGAGATCCCGATCCGGGGCCAGGCGATACAAGTCGCGCGTGGCGGCGAACGGCCGGTCATCGAATACGTGCACCAGTGCACCTCGACGCATGAGCACTTCGCCCACCAGCAAAGCATCATGACGTACCAGTCGAAAGTGCGACTCGAGCCACGAGGTCAGTCGATCGCCTCGACACACGTCGTCGAATCGCAGCAGGCCTTCAGATGCGGCGCCAAACAGCGGACGAGCGGCACGCCGCAGACCGTCGAGCACCACCGCCACGTCGGGCAGCCGGTGCGCGTGCGTGTCCTGATCGTACAATGACGGCCGGACATGAAAGAACAAGAATGCATCCTTGAAATCATGTTCCTCCATCACATGCTCGATCTGGCCGAGGGCCGTCAGACGCTCACCCACGCGCACGGCACGTTCCCGGCTTACACCCAGATGGTTCTGTAGCCAGCTCACCGCATCCGAGGCGACGAAGCAGCGCGGGTAGCGCCGGAAATTGTACCAGCGGTCGCGAATGGCGACACCATCGGGTCCCTGCATCGCAAACACGAGGCCATCCAACGAGACCGGCGTCTGCCCTTCGCTCAGCACCTCCGGGGGCGCGACCAACCGTGAGAAGTCATCCAGCGGCATGGGTCGGCCGTGCAGGTATCCCTGAATCGTCTGTACGCCATGGCGCGCGAGGTAGCGATGCTGCGACTCCGTTTCCACCCCTTCGGCAATCAGGGGAAGGCCGATCCCATGCGCCATGGTGATGATCGCATCGAGCACGGGACGTGGGGTGTCGTCTTCTCCAATACTCTGCACGAACGCCCGATCGATCTTGAGCTTGTCGGCCGGTACGCGCTCCAGCAATGACAAGCTGCTGTGTCCTGTGCCAAAATCGTCGATAGCAATACGGAAACCGGCGGCGCGCAGCGCATGCAGTGTCTCAACGGCGGCGTCTTCCACCAATTCGCGCTCGGTGACCTCGAGCAACACTTGCTGACGTGGCAGGGACTCGTCGTCGAAGACCCGGATCAGGCGCTCAACTAGTCTGGGGTCAGACAGCTCGCGTGGCGTGATATTGAACGAGATGTAGAGTGAAGGCTGTTGCTGTACGGTGGAGGCGAGTCGATCGCGCGCCTTCGTCATCACGATCTCGGACATCGTACGAATGAGGTCCGTAGCCTCCGCAAGCGCGATAAACTCCGACGGTGGCAGGATCCCGCGGGCGGGGTGGGCCCATCGCATCAGTACTTCGCCGCCAACAATCTCGCGGGTGTCCGCCCGCACGATGGGTTGAATCCACGGCTCGAATCGTCGCTTTCGTACCGCACGTCGCATGCGATTCTCCGCACTGACGCGACGAAACACCGCCGTATGCAGGGCAACACGCGCGATCAACATGCCGACGACCGCGATGAGCAGCAGCCACGCCCAGTCCTGTTGGATGCCAACAGGGATGGACATGACATCCAGTCGCGTGGCCCACCACATGCTGTCGGGGAGCATTGTCTGCATCCCCAGACTCCGCTCAGGTGATGATGCGGCCACCAGCGCGACCTCATGCAGCCATCGAAAGCCACTGTTCGGCACGGGTGTGATCAGTACGCTGGCGACGTCGCTGCCCAGTTCGGCGATGATGTCGTATGCGTCCGCGGGATACACCGCGTGCAGCGAGCGGACGGCGCCGCGCCCCGATACCACCAGCGATGGCACCGGCTTTGACGGTATCGACATAGGCAACCGCGCGTCGGAACCCAGCGGACCGCACACCGCGTCATTGTCACGAAAGCGTACAAAAAATCGTCGGGCATCCGGGGCTGATAGACTCCGCACCACCAGCGCATGCACCGTGGCGGCATCACACCGGGTCGTGATCTGCGTACGCAGCGTCGTGATCTCGGCGCGCATTCGAACGAGCGCCTTCGAGAGGAGCACGTGGCGCTGGTCGTGGTCCCGGCGCGCGGCGCGCCATTCGAGGGGGATGCGCACCAGCGCCCAGAGCAGCACTGACCCCAGCAATACGGACACAACAAGTCCCACGCGTGCCCGACGACGAGGGCGCGCCTGCAGACCCGACCAGATGTCGGCAACGTGTCCGGCGACGGTCGATGACATTATCGTGAATATCGGCCACCACGCGCCCGGGCTTGAGAGCCGTACCTGCTGACGAGTCGTCCAGCTTGTGCCTCGTCGGCGGCCCGCCCCCACCCGTCGTCGGCAGACAAGCCTGGCTCAGATGGGTGCCGCAACGAATGCATCAGTCCGCCGCGATGCGCTGATGCGCTCGTCCGTGTCTGCTTGCCCCTTCGCACGTTACGCGCTCGATTTTTCGTGCGGTTGCACAGCGGGACTGCGGGCAAGGCGTGCTGATCGGTGGTGAGGAGTGCCGCTCGCGAACTCTGTCGACGAGCGGCTATTGCCCACGACGGCACATACATCAGGAGCAATGGCTATGTCGATGGGAATGGATAACGCCGGGCTGGACGCGCTCGTGGACGCCCTCACTGAACGCTTGTCCGCACGCCTGCAAATTGGTCCTGCTGGAGAGCGCGACCCTCGACTGCCCACGACGTGGGATCCGCCGCAACGCTACGATGGTCCGGTGTTTGATCGTTTCACGCGCGCGCGCATTGGCATTGCGGGTATGGAGTTTACGCAGTCCACCCAACACAACGGCAGCGCGGGCCCGAGCTACGGACGCGATAACGCGGTGTCGCTGGTGGCGTTCAAGACGATGATCGCGCGCGTGTATCCCGTCGTGCAGCGTGCCTTCCTTGGTAACGATGCGCTCAGCGGACAACGGGTCACCGGTGAGCTGACGCTCTCCGTGGGCGATCAGGTCGTCTTCCGCACCGGACCGACGCGTATCGACGGAGTACGACTCGGCTCCGCCGCGGAGATCGATCGCGGGAGCTGGGACAGTGAATTCACGATCGCAGGCGGTGGCGGCCCATCCGCCTTCGTGCAGTCGACGATCACCGTCAACTGTCCGCTCAACTTCATCGTACCGGCGTACTACTGCCGGGTGGGACGCATCCATGCCGCAGTGCGGCTATGGCCTGTCGCCGATGGACCGATGTCGTCGGTGAGCGCTCGCCGGACCGAATACCTGCAATTCCTCGACGTACCAGCACCAAAGATCGCACTGGTGCGTGTGAACTGGGTGGACAGCGCCGGCACGGTGAACCGCCCGACGGACGCGCAGATGCTCGGCACCCTTGGCGTTGCCGGACGGATGCTTCCGTTCCCGTATTTCGAGACCACGATTTTAGGCACCGAGACGACGAGCGGTGCGCCGTTTGCCATGCTATCACCAACACCGGGGGGCTGCAACGCCTCGTGGGACAGGCTCGTGGCCGAACTCAACGTCACCCGCATTTTCACCGTCCTGTTCGGACTTGGCGACATCGTGTTTGGCATGGTGTCGACGGCGGCAATTCCCGCAGGGAGCACTCAGATCAACTCCGGGTGCGGACGCGGCGCGGGTGGCGGATTCGTGGGTTACGAGCTGACATTTGCACACGAAATCGGGCATCTCTATGAGCGACGTCATGTCGCGGTAAACGGGGACGCATTCAATGACCCCAACTACCCGAACTACGGCGGAAGTACGACGTCCATCGGCGAGGTCGGCATCGATACGGGCACGTCACCGCCCACGCTGTACGATCCGTCGGGCAGCGATGACATCATGTCGTACGGCAACAACCAATGGATCTCGCCCTACACCTATCAAAACATTCTCGATCGCCGCGGCATGCACGATGCTGTGGCGGTCGATCCACGTCGGCTGCGTCCGCGGCTCTTTCTGGAGTTTCGAATGCACCGCATGGTGCGTGGCGAACGGCTGATCGAGATCGGGAAAAGCGCGCGCATCGAGGCGCCGGGCAGCCCGGGTCGTGCGCCGATGGATGCGCCGACCCCGGTCTCGATCGACCTGCTCGACGGCAACGGACGGATCCTCGCCACGCATCACTGCCGATGGATACCGCCGCACGGTTGTGGTCATGGTGGATGCGGCTGCAGCAGCAGCAGCGTTCCGCTCGAACGCGAGCCGTGGCTCGACTTTCAGGAGGTGCTGGAGTGGCCTGCCGAGGACGTGGCGAGCATCGCGTTTCATAGCGGCGACGATCCGTTCTTCACCATCGCCGTGGGTGAGGCGCCGGTGGTGTCGATCGAGAGTCCGGAACTGCGCGACGCCGACCTCGTGGTGCGCGTGAGCGCGAGTCATCCGCGCGAGCGTGTGTCGATCGTTGTGCTGTTCAGCGCCGACGACGGGGCGACCTGGCAGCCGGTCGCGTTCGATCCTCCCAACAACGAACTGATAGTCGCAGCCGATCGTCTGCCGGGTGGTGAACGTTGCTTGTTTCGCGCGATCGGAACTGCGGAACTGCAGTCGGCGACCGCGGATACCGAGGCCTTCGCGCTGGCTCGGACACCGCGGCGGTTGTACGTCGACGTTCCGTCTGACGGATGCACCATCCCGCCGGGCCCGGTCGCGATCGCGGCGACCGTGGACACGCGCGGGCTGGGCGCCATTGCACCAATGGAAATACGCTGGACATCCGATCGTGATGGAGAGCTCGGCTTCGGGTATTCACTGACGCCGGATCTGCGCGAGGGAAGACACGAACTCACGGCGACGGCACCCGATGGACTGGGCGGCACGCTGTCGGTACGAGCGATCATCATTGTCGGTGGACGACCGCGGAGAGGGATGACCACCGCGGACGGTGCGACTTAACGAATTCAGGAGATTAGCGATGTATTTCGAACTACAGCTCTCCGAGGACGTCTTCACGCGCATCGTGCGCAATCGCATGCGCGCCGCGCCCCTCTGCGTCAATGAGAGCTTCCGCGATGAGGACGGCACGCTCCTGGTCGTTGATCGTGTGGAGATCGGTGACCTCACGTCGATCCAACGCGAGCGAAGGCTCGACGTTTCCAGCGGGGTCGAGCAGATCGTCGCGCACAGTAGTCAGGTAGTGTGGCAATTCTCACCGACGAACCTCAACACGATCACCGTCCCGTTTCTACAGGTGCGGCAGAATGTCGTGTTCTCGCTGGTGAAGGCAACGGACTTGGACACCAACGGCGCCAGCCCCACGCCCGCGTTTCGCACCGTGATCGTAAACGTGGTCGTCAACGTGTCGCTCGCGCCGACCAACCCGGGCCAGCAGGGCGGCGGCCCGATCCGGCTCTCGTACGCGGTGGCGTATGTCGAGTTCGGTCTGTTCTACACCCTCTTCTCCGACGAGCAACGCGCGACGATCACGCAGAAGCTGGCCGAAATCCAGGTGCAGCCGATCACACTTGATCTGGGGCCGGTATCCGCCGTGTTGGGGAGGCAGGTCAACGCGATCAACGCGGGCATTGCCTGTGATCAGGACCGCACGGTTGTATCGCTGCGGGCGGACATTGACGTGCAGGGATCCGCCCTCGCCATCGCACGTCCGTTCTTCGAGGATGGCCCAACGAACTGGCTTGCTGGCCAGGACTGGGCGATGCTGCTGGACGTGAACCTGCTGACACAGGACGGCGCACGGAGGGCGAAGCAGGTGCTGGCAAACTCTTCGAAGCTGAAGCTCGAATCAGGGCCGACCGTGGGCTGGGACGCGGGTGCTGTCGCGCTCGATATCAGCGCAGCACTGGAGCTCGTCGATGCGTGCCCGTTCTTCATCGACAACATCGATATGGATGTCGATGTGGCGATCCGGGCCACCTTCTCCGCGCCCACGCCAACAACGCTGCGCACGCGGTTTCATATCACGGGAGAACCATCCAACGCAGCCGAAGAGTTTGCCTGCTCCGTGACGGGCGCGTTGCTGTGGCCGTTCATGGGGCTGGTGATGCTCAAGGATCTCGACTTCGATGAAGGACTGGCGTTCTATCTCGCGGGACTCGCCGCCGGGCCGCTGTTCTTCTTCGGCATCCTCGGGTATATCGAGTCGAAGAAACCCGACATTGAGGCAGGGAGCTTGGGCCCGACCTGCCGGAAGGTCGATGACGAGAACGTCGAGTGTGATCAGCCGGTCGACATCAGCATGATGCTGATTCCGCCATTCAATGCCCGGCTCAATCTGGACATCGTGTACGGCGTTCCCGAAGGTCTCGTGCTCGGAGGGAAGATCATCAATTTGGGGGATGCCCCTGTAGGCGACGCTGAGGTTGCGATTCGTCCGTTTGCGTGGACGCTGATCGGGGGGTGCAGGCCTATCGGATCGCCGGGGTTCAGGATTGCGAACAGAGCGGAGATCGAAGTGACCGCGGTGCATCGGCCGGGATTCCCGGTACAGGACGCGACGTTTTGCACTGCCTATATCCTGGAAGGCACCGACCCGCGGGACGAGTTCAAACTCGTGCAGAGCGCCGAAAAAATCACCGTCATACCGCAGCTCAGTCCCGCGTATCTTGCCGCACCATACCCATGCCGGATCCGGGTAGTCCTGAGTCGAGGTCGCGGCGTGCGCACGATCACGCTCGCGCCACCGGCGCCCCTCACCGATGCGCAGCGCGAGATGCTTGAGGAGAGGCGGCACAACTTCGTGACGGTGTGTCAGAAATGGGGAGACACGTTCAGAAAGCGGGAGTGGATCGATTTCGTCGTCCCTGGACCTGTGGAGAGGGAGTTCATTCAGTACTGGCAGATTGCGGCGTTCAATGTGAACACTGCCGACGTCATTCGGGTCGAGACGCGCGAGCGCGCGACGATCATGAGTGCTCGACCGTCCGCAGCCGGGGTCGTTCACATGTCGATGATGAGGGCCGGCGACGACGCGCCGACCGGGCTCGCCCTGGAGCTCGATGGATACCGGGACCCGGGTGATCCCGCACGCACGATGACGGTGCAACAGGTGCGCTTCGAACGAATTGCCGCCTTGCCGGTGCATGGGCGGCTACGCGACATGTACTTCGAGCGCGGCGCTAACCGGCAGCAACTGCACATCGCCGATGCACGCGGCGAGGTGACGTGGGATGTGACAGTGCCGCATGCACCGTTGTTCACGAGCTCGATGGGACGCAGCGACACGCGTGACACTGATCGAATCGTTGTGCACACTGGAAAACGAGTTGGTGCTGAACCGACGCGAAACCTGCGACGCGCACTGCAGCGGTTCCGTGACCAGGGCGACTGCATTGCGGCGGTAGGCAGCCCTCGTGTCGGTGGCATCGCGGAGACGTTGTATGTGCGGACGGAGACGAGCGCGGTGCTGTACGACATCACGGCTCCGGGCGAACCGCGTGAGATCCAGACGTACCAGACACCGGCATGGTTCGAGGGCGTCGCCTTAGGCGGGAAACTCATGGCGAAGCTGGACTCCCAATCGAGTGCGGTGGTGCTGTATGTGAGTACCGGTGCGCACGTGCCGTAAACCGCAACGTACGCCATTCGCGGCCGTTGCCTGTCACGCAACGCACGAAGCCCCGGCATTCCGCCGGGGCTTCGTGGTCAAGCGAGCAGTTGGTGAGCCTGAAACGCGCTCAGTTCCCCAACACGTTCACGCACCCTCTCGGCGTGGCCGCCGTGCGCTGGTTGCACTCGTCCACGGGAATCGGTACGAGCGGAAAGACGCGGTGCGTGGGTAGCTGCTTGACCAGCTGCCCCAGCCGGTTGTAGCGGCGCATGTCGACCCACCGATGCCCGTACTCGAAAAACAGCGAGTAGCGTCGGTCGTACAACAGCTCCGTGACGAGATCGCCGGCAAAGTTGGACGCAAGTGCCGGCAGCCCGCCCGCGTTGGTACGCACGATGTTCAGGTCCGCGATCGCGGCGGCGCGATTGCCAAGGCCGAGGTTGGCTTCTGCGCGCAGGAGAATGAGTTCTTCGTTCCGGATGATCGGTACCGGCGTGACGTTCGTGGGATACACGATCGGCCGCACATTGGAGCTGATCCCCTGCGTGGCCAGTAGTACGGTGCCGACCACGGCCTTGCTCGAGGCGCGCAAATCGCGTGTGCCATCCGCGCGCAGTCGCGCGTCGGTCAGGAACTCCGGCACCGCCACCAACGCGCGGGGCGCCGGATCAAACAACGGATTCACCGCGTCACCCGATGCGATGCTGTACACGTGATACGCACCGGTCGCAAAGGCGGCCGTCGTGTTCGCGGAGGGATTAATGAACGATTCCCCGAGCGCAGTCAGCGCCTCCTGCCAGCGTCCGCGATACACTTCCAACCGCGCCTTGAGTCCACGATTGACGCGCACGAACGTCGCCGGTGTGTTGAACCCCGCGAAGCCACTGGTGAGCGCGAACGGGAATGACGTGCCACCGGCCGCCAGATCATCCTTCGCTTCGTCGAACAGTGCAGCGGTGCGGGTGTAGGCTTCCTCCCGCGTAATGAACGAACCCTGCTCGAGCGTGCTCTTGGGCACATCGAACACGAGACCGAACGTGTCACGCACGCGCAGCTGGTTGAGGTACTCAAGCGCAACCATCGTCTTCACAAAGCCTTTCACGGCCCGCTTTTGCGTGGCACTGTAGTCGGGCACGTTGTCCACGACATCAAGCAGCGTGTAGGCCGTGCGCAGGTTGCGGTACGTGTTCGTCCACCCCACGTCCACACCAAAGCCGCCCGGCTCCAGCGGACCGATAAGCAGTGCGAGCACGTTCCGTGGCTCGGCGCCGTCGAGGTTCATGACCTCGCGACCGAACACGCCGAGCGTACTGGCCCAGGTGCCAGCGCTGGCACGCGAACCGGCCAGCACACCGGCCACGGTCGTGTTCACCGTCGCGGCGTTCGGGCTCTGCTCGAGCTGGGATGTATTCGGATTATTGAAATTGCCGATGTCGGCAGCGTTGCATGCCGCAATCGATACGCTGGCGGCGAGCAGCAGCAGCGCACGCGTCCGGCGATGACGGATGGTGGTCATGGTCAGAAGTCCACGCTGAAGTTGAGCCAGTAGCTGCGGCTGGCAGGAAACGCGGCAAGTTCACGGTTGCGCTGCACGGCATCGGGCGGACCACCCCCACCGAAGTTCTGCGCTTCCGGATCTCCGCCGCGGAACTTGGTCCACCACACGAGATTGCGACCGCTGAGTGCGAGCTTGGCGCCGCCGGCGCCCGACCACATCGAGGTCACCCACTTCTGTGGAATATCCCATGTGAGCGTGACTTCACGCAGCTTGGTGTACGACGCATCCTGATAATAGATGCGGGTGACCTGCAGATACGACGTCCGACGCACTTCGCCGACTCTGCGTCCGAGTTCGTCCAGATCATCGTAATCGCGCGAGTTCTGCCCGAGGTCGTAGTGACGCCACGTGCCGTTCGCCAGCATGCCGCCCAACTGGCGGTCCAGCAGTGCGTAGGCGCTGAGGCTCTTCCAGCGAATTTCGTTGCCCCACCCCGCATTCCACAGCGGATTGCCGTCGCCCATGAGCACGGGCACCACTACGCGTCCACCCGGCTGCGGCAACGTATCGTTGCCGATAAGCTGCGTGGCCGACTTGCCTTGCTCGATGCGCACGGCGCCCACCTGCGGAGCGCCGAGCAGGAACGTGGGTACGGGGAGATTGGTGACCTTGGAGCGGTTCATGCCCCAGTTCAAACGCGAAGTCCACCCCCACGTGGGCGTCTGGATGGGAAACGCATTGATCGAGACTTCCGCACCCTTCACCTGCATCTCAGCGCCGTTGGATGTTTCGCTGTTGAAGCCCGTGGTCGGGGCCAACGTACGTGTGATAAGCAGATCGGAGATGTTGCGCTGGAAGCCCGTGACCGAGACGGTGGCGCGATTGTTCAACACGTTCAGATCGACACCGCCTTCGAACTCCCGCTGCAGCTCCGGCCGCAGATCTGCCGCGGCGCGCACCGAGCCCACGCGGAAAGCGCCGAGTCCACCGACGCTCGAGAGATCGAGGTTGGTGAACTTCTGTCC
>JBBQSM010000020.1:0-37844 GCA_038234895.1 Gemmatimonadales bacterium | reverse complement strand
GGCGGACCGGGCCAGTATTCCAGCGGCGCCTTGCTCTTCGGGCACACGAGGATCTTCAGCAACTCGGGGGACAGCGACACGGCTCAGGCTCCACGCGGGCGAAAGGGGGCGGGCGCCGCGGCGCTCGTCGTGAGGCGCGGGCCACCGATCAACTCGATGCAATATGGAATCGCTGCGAAAATCGCGCCGAGGCATTCTTCGATGGCCGCCGGTTTGCCGGGAAGGTTGATGATCAGCGAGCCACCGCGCGTCCCCGCGACCTGCCGCGAGAGGATCGCCGTGGGCACCGTGCGAACGGACACGGCGCGCATCTGTTCACCAAAACCCGGCAGCAGTCTGTCGCATACCCCCATGGTGGCCTCCGGCGTCACATCGCGCGGGGCGGGGCCGGTTCCACCCGTAGTGACGATCAGCGGGCAACGGTGCTCGTCGGCCAGCGCGCGGAGCGTCGCCTCGATCAGCGGCTGTTCGTCGGGAATCACGTGCGCGAGCGGCTCCCACGGCGACTCCAGCCACCGTTCCAGCACCGACACGATGGCCGGTCCGGACAGGTCTTCGTAGACGCCCGCGCTGGCCCGGTCGGAGACGGTGACGATGCCGATGGGAATGCGGGTGGGGATGCGGGTGGTGGGAGGGGAGACGGTCATCGGGGCAAGTTAGTGTCTGTCGGCGGGGTGCCTACCCCCACTACGCCCAGGCACCCGCAAACAGGCGCTCGTCGAATGCTACCCAGACTTCGCGCGGAGCCGCTGCAGTTCCTCGAGCGTTTGCACGTCGGCCAGATCGTGCAGGCGACCGGTGCGCTTCGATGCGATCAGGCTGGCAGATGTCGACGTTCGGCGTGTCGCGTTTCCGATCGTCGGTTCGATCAGAATGTCGATGTCGCGCGTCGCCCGCGTCGTTCCCCACAGCTGCATGGCGATTGCCCCGACCACCAGATAGCGCGCGTCCTCGTCGTCCAGCAGCTGGCAGACGTTGGCGAGCCGACTGCGCTGGGGTGTCACGCAACGGTGCCGGTGGCACGACGCCACGCGACGAACTCATCGTAGCTAAAGGTACGTGTAGCCTTCGCCTGCTCGGAGATACGGGACGTCTGCTCGCCTTCTCGCACCCGCTGCTCAGGCGTCAGTGCCAGATCGCGCTGCAGCTGCGCACGGCGTGAGTCGCCCAGGTCATTCTGGCCCTGCGGCTGCCGCCGCGATTCGGCGAACCGCCTCACGGCCTCCGCGATGATCCAGCTCCGGGATCGATCCTGCGCCTTGGCCAGCCGGTCAGCAGCGGCGAGATCGGCCTCTGGGAGCGTGATTGCAATGCGGGCGTAGGGGGGGGGAGCGCGGCATATCGAGTAATACCCGGTATTAGCGGATCGTACAATGTGCGGCACGGCGCAGCTTATCGAGCTCGTCTCGTGCCGGACCATCGATATCACGCAACAGGCATCAGCGCGCGATCGCCTCCCTACCTCGGCACCATCCCCGCACACGTCGTCGCACCCGCCGGATCCGCCGCCCCGTACTGCCCGGTCACCAACGTGGCCGGCGCGCCGTTCTTGCCCGGCTGCAGCACATACAACGTGGCGTAGCTCGCGTCGCAGATGTCCGGTAACGCCGGGCCGCCCAGCGCCTTCACGATCGCCGGCGTGGTGTTGCTGTGTCCCACGACCAGCACCACGCCGCGCTGCGCACGCACCGCGTCGGCCACGGCACCGATATGCTTGGCCATCGCGCCATCGAGTGACACCACCACGGGCGTGATGCCGAACTTGCTCGCTACATCGGCCGCCGTCTCTGCAGTACGCTTGCGTGAGGTCACCACGATCGCGTTGGGCGTGGCATGCTGCAGTGCGTCCACCAACGCCTTCGCGCGTGCATACCCCGCCGCGCTCAACGATGGATCGGGATCGGTGGCTGATGCTTTCTCCGCATGACGCACAAGCACCACGAGACTTGGCCCGTTGTCTGCGGCATTCTGCGCCCGTACGTCGCGCGACACACCCGCGACCAACGCCAGCGCCAACGCGCCACACCCCGAACGCCGCGACATCACTGCTGCCACACAACTTGTGAACGACCGCATCACACCGCCTCCGCCATGAGCATGTTTTCCAGACGCCGCTTGACGCCCGGCCAATCTTCGTCGGTGATCCCGTAGTACACGGAGTCCCGCACAAACCCGTCACGCACGATCATGTGACGGCGCAGCACACCCTCGCGCACGGCACCGATACGTTCCATGGCGCGCTGCGACTGGGTGTTGCGCAAATCGGTCTTGAGCTGCACCCGCACCGCACCCAGCACATCAAACAGCTGCACGAGCTGCAGATACTTGGCCTCGGTGTTGGCCACGGTACGCTGATGCGCCGGGGTGATCCACGTGCCGCCAAGCTCCACCCGGCGATGCTGACGCGCCACATCCATCCAGCGCGTACAGCCAATCAACGTATCCGTCGCCTGATGCATGATCGCAAACGGCACCTCGCTGCCGTCGGCACGATTGCGCGCCGCCGTCGTCAGATATTGGTCCACCACATCCAGTGAATCGAGCGGCACCTGCACGGTCACGGTCCACAACGATTCGAAGTGCCCCGCCGCCAGTAACCCTTCGGCGTGCTGCGTGCCCAACGGCTCCAGACGGACATGCCGTCCCTGCAACACGGTCGCCACCGGCTCGAACGGCCTGGACTGGTGTGCAGCGGTCAATGGCATCGCCATCAGACGCAACCGTACTGCGTTGCGGCCACGTTCCAGTTGATTGCACCCAGCACCGCGTCGAGATACTCCGCACGACGGTTCTGGTAGTGCAGGTAGTACGCATGCTCCCACACATCAATCGCAATCACGGGCGTGAGCCGCTGCGCCACGGGCGTGTCTTGATTGGGGAGCGCACGCACGGTCAACGCGCCCGCGCCATCCCGCACCAGCCAGGCCCACCCTGACCCGAACTGCCCCAGACCCGCCGCCTTGAGCGCCGCGAGACACGCCGCCACACTGCCGAAATCGCGCACGATCGCCACCTCCAGCGCACCGCTCGGGGCCTTCACGTCGCACGGCGCCAACAGCTCCCAGAACAGCGCATGGTTCGCGTGTCCGCCGCCGTTGTTGCGCACCGCCGCACGCACGCTCTCCGGCAACAACGACATTCCGGTCAGCAACTCGCCTAACGTCATCGCGTGCAGCGCCGACTGCTCGCGCAGCGCATGGTTGAGATTCGTCACGTACGCCGCATGATGCCTGTCGTGATGAACGCCCATGGTCGTCGCATCCACCGCCGGCTCGACGGCTGTGGCGGCGTAGTCGAGTGGCGGCAACACGAAAGGGTATCGCTGGGAAAGCACGTCCAGCGCCACGCCCTCGGCCGCCAACGCAACCGACGGCGTCACCGCGACACCCACCGCAACTCCCGCCGCAATCCCCGCAGTCACACCCGCCGCCTGCCGCACAAACATCCGACGATCCATTTCCACTCCGCGCCTTCGGGAATCAAGCACCACCACGTCAGTACCTCGCCAAGTACCGCTCCAACTCCCACGCACTCACCTGACTGTTGTACTCGCGCCACTCGCTCCGCTTGGCCGCGAGAAACTGCTGCGTCACATGGTCACCCAGCGCGCCCGTAATCACTTCGTTCTTCTCCAACTCATCGCACGCTTCGTTGAGATCGTGCGGCAAATCGTCCACACGCAATCGTCGCCGTTCGCGAAACGACATCTCCCAGATGTTCGTATTCACCGGTTCGCGCCAATCTGCTTCCGTGGCCAGTCCGTCCAGGCCGGCCGCCAGCATCACGGTGAGCGCGAGATACGGATTGGCACTCGGGTCCGGCGTGCGCAGCTCCAACCGCGTACCCGCGCCGCGTCGTTCCGGCACGCGGATCATCGGCGAACGGTTGCGCATGCTCCAGGCCACGTTCACCGGCGCCTCGAAGCCGGGCACAAGCCGCTTATAGCTGTTCACCAGCGGATTGGTCACCGCGCACAACGCCCGTGCATGCCGGAGCAGCCCGCCGATGTAGTGCAGCGCCGTCTTGCTCAACGCCCACTCCCGCTGCGGATCCCAGAACGCGTTCGGCCCCTGCTTGAACAAACTCTGGTGCGTGTGCATCCCGCTGCCGTTTTGCCCAAACACGGGCTTGGGCATGAACGACGCGATCAAACCGAATTGGCGTGCCACCTGCTTCACCACAAACCGGAATGTGGCAATGTTGTCCGCGGTGCGCAGCGCGTCGGCGTACCGGAAATCGATCTCGTGCTGACCGTGCGCGACTTCGTGATGCGCCGCTTCCACCTCAAAGCCCATCTGCTCGAGCACGTCCACAATGGCGCGCCGCGCATCCTCGCCCAGATCCATCGGCGCGAGATCGAAGTAACCGCCCACATCGTGCGTGTCCGTGCCGGCGCGACCATCCGCCGCCGCCTTGAACAAAAAGAACTCGGCTTCCATGCCCGCGTTCATCACGAACCCCTGCTCGGCGGCCAGCGCGAGCTGGCGTTTGAGCACCCCGCGCGGGTCGCCGGAGAACGGCGTGCCATCGGGCATGCTCACGTCGCAGATCACACGCCCCACGCGCGCCGACGGATCGCCCCACGGAAAGATCTGAAACGTGGACAGATCGGGCACGAGCAGCATGTCCGACTCTTCCACGCGCACAAACCCTTCAATGCTCGACCCGTCAAACATGATGTCGCCGTGCAGCGCTTTCCTGAATTGCGACGACGGGATCTCGACATTCTTGATGACGCCGAGAATGTCGGTGAACTGCAGGCGCAGAAAGCGCACCTGTTGCGATTCGGCCAGATCGAGAATGTCGACGGCCGTCGCGCCGCTGAGGTCAGCGGGGACGATGGAGCGGCTGGGGGTAGGCACGACTAACGATGCACGACACGACGCGCCAATGCGACTACGACCCGCGCGAACCTTGCAGCGCCGCTTCAATCGCCGCCGTGAGCGTGCTGTCACCCGGCTCGACCGCCCCCACCGCGCGCCAGCGCAACACGCCCTGTCGATCGATCAGGAACGTCGTGGGCACACCCACCGTGCGGAACACGGTCGTCACGCGGTCCTCCGCATCGTGCCAGATGGGAAACGTCACCTTGTACTCTGACACGAAACGGCGGATGGCATCACCGGCGCCGTCGCCATCGATGCTCACACCCACCATGCGGAACCCACGTGCGGCGTAGCGCGCATGCAGTGCCTGCAACTGCGGCATCTCCTGGCGGCACGGGATGCACCACGTGGCCCACACGTTCAGCAACACCACCTGTCCACGTTCGGCGGCCAGCGACATCGAGTCTCCATCCAGCGACAGCGCTGCGTAGGCTGGCACCGCTGCCCCCACCTCGATACGGCCATTGTTGGCCGCTGCCGCGACCGCGCCGCGCGCCGAATCGGACGGCACGGCGACCTTGCCGCCGTCGTTGGCACCGCACCCCGCCACCAAGCCACACGTCAACAACGCGGCCGCCACCAACCACACCGTCGGCATAGTCGTGCCGCGGGAGCGGCCCACACCACGCCGCGTACCCCCGCTCATTTGAACTCGCTCAGCGCGGCGCGCGCCACGCGCACGGTGCTCGGCTTTCCGGGCACCGTCCAGGCGAACATCACGTCGGCGCCGGCAATGACCGCTTTCGGAAATCCGCTCGCCCGCGCCGCGCTCGACGACGCGATCGTCACCGGCGCGCCAGCCACCCCCGCCGTCGACACGCGCCGCGCCCGCACCGCCGCCACGTCGCCGCCCATGCGCTCCACCCACGTCACCAACGCTGCCCCATCGGGCAACAGCTGCACATGCACGCGGCCGGTCGGGTTGCCACCGTCAATGCGCACGGGCGCACCGAACGTGGCCCCCGCATCGGTGGAGAACGCCACGTTCACCCGCGCGCTGTCGTTCGGCGCCGTGAACCACGACAGCGCTACGCGCGCACCCTTCGCGTCCAGCGACGGCCCGTTCACCGGGCAGGCCGCAATCTTCCAGTTGTCCGCGTGCGCCGACGCGCCGGGCTTCCACGCTCCGCCTACCCGCCGAGTGACGTAGATGTCGCGAATCTCGTCGGCGGAGCGGTTGCGGTAGGCGATGATCGGGCCGGCACTCGTCACGGCCACCGCGTTCTGACAGCAATCGCAGGTGCGCCCGTCCAGCTGCACTTCGGCACCGCGCGTACCGTTGGCCGACAACGTCGTGGTCATCAGCGACATCTCATTCGACGCGTGATGGCCCGACTTGCTGTAGCCACGCCCATCCAGCCACACCGCCCCCAGCGAGGCCCCCTCGTGCCAGAGCGCCACGAAGCCATGCTCGGTCTGCGATGAATCGCGATGCGGCACCACGGGGGTTCCCCAGGTCGCGCCGTTGTCCAGCGACTGCGCGATCCGCACGCCGTACGCGTACGTCCCCCCGCCGCTCCGCTGCAACCAGTGCGCCGCCATGCGACCGCCGGGCATGACATGCAGCGACGGGAAATCGGCCCAGTTCACAAAAAAATCACGCCGCTGCACGATCGTGCGCGGCGCGCTCCACCCCTTCCCGTCGAACGAGGCAAACCGCAAGGCGTACGACGAATCGACCGCCTGCAGCCACGAGAGGTACACCCGCCCATCGGGCCCGCTCGTCAGGAACGGCTCGGCGCTGCCGGGTCCGGCGGGGCTGGGCAAGCTGTCGAGCGCGAGCGAGGCGGCCGCGGCAGCCCCGGACGAGTCGGCGCGGGATGCACGCGCGCGGGTCCCGGCCATTGCCACGGCGGCCGTCGCGGTCAGCAGCAGCGACACGGTGAACGCGCGCGAAACGGAGAGATTCAGCATGGACACGTGGGCAAAGTGCGATGAACTGGGGTGCTTTGCGGATAGACGCTACCGCTTCCGCTCCGGTACCTTACAACCGTTATGACTCCTCCGTCCAACTCAGGGCCCAGCGCCCCATCAACCGACAGCGCTCAGGGCGCCGGTTTCTGCGCCGCCTGCGGCGCCCAGCTTGCCACCGGTGCGCGCTTCTGCCATCGCTGTGGTACCCCGTTCGGCCAAGGCGTGCCCGCGACCCGGGCCGCCGCCGCCAGCAACGTCGCGTCCATCCTGCCGTGGGGCGTGGCCTTCGTGGCGCTGCTGGCCCTCGTCGCCAACTTCGCCGGCAAGAACTTCGGCAGCGCCAAGGGCTCCGCAGTCGATGGCTCGTCAAATTCCCTCCCGACGGCCGCCATCGACGGGCAGGCGGCGGGTGCAGCGCCAGCGGCCCCATTTGCCGGCGGGGCGGGTGGTGGCGGCGCCGCACCAGATATCGCCAACATGACGCCCAGCGAGCGCGCGGTCCGCTTGTACAACCGGATTATGGAGTATTCCGAGGCGGGCAAGAACGATTCCGTCGGATTCTTCGCCCCGATGGCGCTCGCGTCGCACGAAATGCTGACCACGCCGACCATCGATGAGCGATACCACTTCGGCCGCATTGCCGAAGTGACGGGCAATCTCGACGTGGCCAAGGCGCAGGCAGACACAATGCTCGCCGCCGAACAGGGCAATCTGCTCGGCCTGCTGTTGGCGGCCCGCGTGGCCCGACTGTCCAACGACAAGGCCTCCGAGCGGACCTTCGGTCAGCTCTTGCTGCGGGTGAGCGACAAAGAACTGAAAACGCTGAATCCCGACTATGAACTCCACCGCGCCGAAATCGACCGCGCCATCGCCGAGGCCAAAGCACTGAAATAATCCAAGCCGAAGTTGGCGACGTAGTACGGCAGATCCGGCGGCAGCGTGACGACCGATGCGCGCCGCGGGATTCCGCAGCCGTGCTACGTGACGTATCTCTTCAATGCAGAATTGACGTGGAGGACAATGAGTGGACTCTGGCGGACGGAGACCGGGGGCAGGATGCGGTTCGCGTTCCACCGCGATGTTGCGTGGGCGCGGGATTCAGGACCCGACCGGTCGAGGTCGATTTCGCGGCACCAGCCGCGAGGGCGAGGCATGGCGTGACCACGGCATCTGACGCACGCTACGCCGACGTGCCGGACTATCGGCCCGAACGGTCGTCCGGTGCGCCCGCCATTCTCGGCCAGTTCGTGCGTGATCTGGCCAGCAGCACGCTCACCGGCCGCGCCCTGCTGGAACGTATCGCCGACACGGCCGCCGATCTCGTGCAGGTCGAGGGCAGCTGTGTGCTCGAGCTCAAATCCGACGTCTTCGTGGTCGTCGCCCCCAGCGGCAGCACCAAGGCGTTTGATGGGCGCGAGTTCCGCATCAAAGAAGATCCCTCGCTCTTCCGCGAAGCCATCCGCACGCGTGCGCTCGTTCTGTCCACCGATGCAGAGCACGACCCCCGCGTCGACGATCGCTTCCGCGGACCGCTCAATACGCGGCAGATCGTCGTCGTCCCGATCATTGTCGAAGGGTCCGTCTCCGGCCTGCTCGCGTGCATCAACCCGGCCCACGGCAGCTTCTCGCGCACCGATCTGGAGTTGCTGGGCCATCTCGCCGACCACAGCGCGCTCGTGTTGCGCAGCCAGCGGCTGGTGCAGCGCGCCGAACTGGCCGCCATCGACGCACGCTTCCGCGCCGAAGACGCCGCACTCGCCGCGCGCCGCAACGCCATTCTCGCGCGCACCGCCCGCATCCTCGCCGACTCCGTCACCCGGCAGGGTGTCTACGAGGGGCTGGCACGCGTGCTTTCCGAAGACCTGCGCGCGGCCGGTTTTGCCGTCTACGATGCCGATCCGCAACTCCGCACGGTGCGGCAGGAATACCAGTGGGGAGCCGGATCGCTCGATGGCGACCATGTCGTTGCGACGTTTTGGAGCACCCGCATCGGACAGGCGCTTGAGACGGGAATGCCCGTGTATATCGACAACGTGGCTGAGAAGCTCAGCGCCGCCGATTCGCGCGCGTGGGCGCCCGCCCATGCGGTCGGACTGAACGCGCTGGCGCTCTTGCCACTGGTGCTCGAAGAGCGCGCCCGTGGCATTCTCGCGATACGCTACCACGGCGTCCACACCTTCGATGACGACGAGCGTCAGCTGCTCGAGGACATCGCGACGCAGGTCGCGCTCGCCTTCCGCAACGCGGTCCATCTGGCCGAACTGGAACGTCGCGCCAACCGGCTGACTGCGCTCACCCGCGCGCAGCAGCAACTCACCCATCTGGTTGGCGAAGCCACCCTGCCGCAGACCATGGCCGACGCGGTGTGCAGCGTGGTGCAATGCACGGTCTGCGACATCTTCGTGCTCACCAACGGCGTTCTCGCACGCGTGCTCACCACCCGCGACGGCATCACCATCCAACACGCCGCGGTCACCGATGTGGAGCTCGGGTTGGTCAACGAAACGTTCACCAGCGGCGTCTCGCGATTGGCCGTGCACACGGACGACACGCGCTACTGGCAACGGGGCTCGGCCGAACTGTGCGCGGTGGTGCGCTTCGGAACGCGCAGCACCGGCGTACTTCGGCTGCTCTCGCAGCAGTCCGACGCGTTCGACCTGCAGGATCTCGACCTCCTCACCATTCTCGCGCGGCAAGCCGGGACGGCCGTCGAATCCGCCCGCCTCTTTACCGTCTCTGAAGCGCAGCGCCGCCGCTCGCAGGGCGCGGCCGAGTTGGCCCGTGTCACGCTGCAGGCGTCGTCGTTGGCCCAGGGTGCGAACGACCTCATCGCCGTACTCGATGAATTCGTACCCTCGATCGGCAAGGCGATCGGCGTGGCGCGCGGACGCGATGGCCTGATCGAGTACGTCGCGGCGAGCGGCACGCTCGACGTGCTGCGTGGACACCGCCCGGGCGGTACGCAGGGCGTGGCGCTGGTCGCACCGAACGGACAGCCGCGTGAGCTTGCCTCGCTGCGCGATATCGCCCCCAGCGCGATCGCCTCGACAGTCCCCGACGAATGGGGGCTGGTCGTGCCGTTGACAGCGCGCGATCGCACCCTTGGCGTGCTCGTGGTCTCCTCGCCGCGCAAGGCACCGCTGCGCCGCCGTGATCGCGTCACCCTCGAAAAGCTGTCCACGTCGCTGGCGCTGGCCCTCGACGCCCTGTTGCTCGACGAAGAGGAACGGCTGTCGCGCGAACGCGAGCATCTCCTCGCCACCGCGCTGACCACCATCGACCATCCGATCTTTATTCTCGATCGCGTCGGCGTTCGCTATGCCAATCCGGCGGCGGCGCGCGAATACCGCTGGACGCAGCCCGAGCTGATGGAAATGCGCTTCGACGACCTCGTGGTCAAAGTCAAACCCGCCGCGCCGACCCTGCTCGACGCATCGGTGCTCGAGGAAGGCGTGAGTCTGACCGAGCATGTGCACCGCCGGCGCGATGACAGCGAGTTTCCCGCCGCCGTCACCATCAGTCCGCTCACCGCGCAGGATGGCGAGCAACTGGGTCAGGTGGTCAGCGTGCGCAATGTGAGTGCGGACCGGCGCATGGCCGAACAGCTGCGCCACACCGAAAAGATGGTTGCGCTGGGTGAGCTTGTGGCGGGCGTCGCCCACGAGATCAACAACCCGCTCACCGGCATCTCCGCCTTCGCGCAGATTCTGCTCGAAGAGGAGCTGCAGGGCGATCAGCGCGAGTCGATTCAGCTCATCAAGCAGGAAAGCGATCGCGCCAAGACCGTGATCAAGGATCTGCTGCTCTTTGCGCGCAAGAACGAGCCCGTCACCGTCTCGATCGATCTCAACGACCTGATCGAGCAAACGTTGCGGCTGCGCGCCTATCCGTTGCGCGTGGGTGGTGTGACCGTCGTGCTGGAGCTGGATGCGGACCTGCCACACGTACCCGGCGACCCGCAGAAGCTGCAGCAGGTGTTGCTCAACGTCATCGCCAATGCGGAGTCGGCCATGGAAGGACGCGAAACGCGCATCCTGACCGTTCGCACGCATGTCGAAGACGGCGCCGCCATCGTGTCGGCGCGCGATACCGGACGCGGCATGCCCCCGGAGGTGCTGCACCGCATCTTCGAGCCCTTCTTCACGACCAAGAGCGAGGGGAGCGGCACCGGCCTCGGATTGAGCATCAGCTACGGCATCATCCAGGCGCACGGCGGTACGATCGAACTCCGGTCCGAGGAGCATGTGGGGTCGACGGCGACGATCGCCCTCCCGCTCGCAGCCGGCACCGACGACCTGTCGTTGCCAGCACGTACCGTATCCGATGACGAATTGCCCGCGCAGCTGTTTGCGGACCGTCGCGACAGCATTTGATTGATTGCATGAACTCGCCGACCATGACCGATCCGTTTACGGCCATCGACGCAGCCGCCGCCGCCATCGCAGATGATCCTCTGCGTCGCATTCTTGTGGTGGATGACGAGTCGACGATCCGGCTCGCCCTGAGTCGATTCCTGCGCTCGCGCGGCTTCGAAGTGGAGGTGGCCGAATCGGGCGCGACCGCACTCGAACAGCTGCGCAACGGCAAGTTCACACTCATGCTCTGCGACCTCCGCATGCCGGGGCTGAGTGGTCTGGACACCGTGCCCAAAGCGCTGTCGATCGACGAAGATCTGGGTGTCATCATGCTCACGGCCGTCAACGACGCCGCGAGTGCCACGGAAGCGCATTCCTCGGGCGCGCTGGACTACCTGATCAAACCGGTGGAGCTGCCCGACCTTGAGTCGGCGGTGGAGCGCGCCATGCTCCGGCGCAACCAGAACATCCGGCGGCGCGCCAACGATCGGCTCATCCGCGAAGAGGTCGCCCTTCGTACGGTCGAACTTGAGCAGGAAAAGCGCGCGCTGCGCAATCTCACCGTGAGCATCGCCGAAACGCTGATCAACGCGATGGAGGCCAAGGATCTGTACCTGCGCGGTCACTCGCATCGCGTCGCGGAGCTGGGCGCGCACATCGGCATGGAGCTGGGGCTCGATATGGCGTACATCGAACGCCTCCGACTGGCCGGTCGCCTGCACGACGTGGGCAAGATTGGCATCCGCGAGGCGGTGCTCAACAAGGCCGGTCCGCTCACCGAAGCCGAGTTCGCGCACGTGAAAGACCACGTCCGCTTCGGCGTCGAGATCCTGCGCCCGCTGCAGCACCTGGGCGAAGTGCTGGACTACGTGCAGGATCACCACGAGCATTGGGATGGCAGCGGCTATCCGCGCGCGCTGTGTGGGGCCGATATCGCGCTGGGGGGGCGCATTCTCACCGCCGCCGACGCCTTCGATGCGCTGACCTCGAAGCGCGCCTATCGCGACCCCATGGCCCCCTCCACCACGCTCGACTATCTGCACACGCAGGCCGGGCGCCTGCTTGAGCCGCGCATCTACGAGGCGTTGCGCGACGTGGTCACGCGTGGCATGGTCCCGGGAATTCCCCGACTCTCGACCGCCGTGCCCTGACCGGGTCGCGGGTCGTCGAAACGGGCGGCGCAGACGGCAGCGGCGGACGGCATCTTTGCACGCTCGCGGTACGTCGCG
Organism: Gemmatimonadales bacterium; assembly: GCA_038234895.1. Taxonomy (GTDB): domain Bacteria; phylum Gemmatimonadota; class Gemmatimonadetes; order Gemmatimonadales; family Gemmatimonadaceae; genus Gemmatimonas. The sequence goes on along the minus strand of JBBQSM010000020.1, from coordinate 25,460 downwards.
GCTGCGGAATGTGCGCGTACCGCTTGACTACGGCCGCCACTCTTTGTACTAGGGTGTGTGCTGAATACGCGGCATTGTATCGGCGATCATGTGCGAGGCACATGCGGGAGCGAATACGCCGCATCATCGAGGGCGTTCCCGCTCCCTGTTACCCTGCGTTTCGACAATTACGAAGGAGGAGGCGGTCATGCCGCGTGGTGACGAGATGTCTGAAGAGCTCCAGTTCATGGATCACGATGAACTGCGTGAACTGGGGGGATACGGCGGCTCGTCTTACGACGAAGACGACGAGGAGGATGGGTATGGCGTCCCGTCCGACGACGGCGACAGCCTGTGGGATAGCGCCGACGACACCGACGACGATGACGACGACGAAGACGAGGACAGCTTCGAGGAAGATCCCATCGACGAGGAAGACGACGAGGACGATCTCTTCGGTCGGCCGATCGTCCGTCGTGGCCCCGGTCGCCCTCCCAAGAACCCCGGCGCCCCGCGTCCTTCCCTCAAGGCCAAGACTCCTGCACCGGTAAAGGTCGAAACACCCGTGGCGCCCCCCGCGCCGCCGGTCGAACCGCCCGCTCCGGCGACAGAGCCCAAGGCAGCCAAGGCCCCCAAAGAACCAAAGCCGCCCAAGGCCGCACCCCCAGCGGCGCCAGCGCCTGCAGCACCCGCTGCACCCGTGAAGGCGGCCGCACCAGCCAAGGCACCAGCCAAGGCACCAGCTAAGGCGCCAGCCAAGTCCGCCGCCAAGGCACCGGCTAAGGTTCCCGCCAAGGCACCGGTGAAGTCACCGGCTAAAGCGCCGGCGGCCGCGAAGGCGGCGCCGGCCAAGAAGGCGGCGCCGGCCAAGAAGGCGGCGCCGGCCAAGAAGGCACCGCCCCCCAAGAAGCCCGCAGCCAAGAAGGCGGCGCCGGTCAAGAAGGCGGCGCCGGTCAAGAAAGTTGCGCCCGCCAAAAAGGCTCCGGCCAAGAAAGCGGTCGCGGCAAAGAAGCCAGCGACCAAAACAGCGGCGCCCGCGAAAAAGGCGCCCGCAAAAAAGCCCGCGCTCAAAAAGGCCGCTCCTAAAAAGGCTGCCAAGCCGCGTCGGAAGTAGACGGCGCCGGTCGCAGCACCTTCGAACAGGGGCGCGGATCTCCGCGCCCCTGTTCGCGTTCATCACCAGCGCTGGCTTCCGAACTACCCCTAGTTTCCGACACGTGACCGCGATCGATCGCACCTCCGTCCTCACCCTCGAGCAGGCCCCCTTCGCGCGGCGCGTGCTCGATGCCCTGCCACTCACCATCTGGTCGGTAGACCTGACGGGGCGCATCACGTCGGCCAATCGGTCCTGGTCGCGCTTTGCGATGGAAAACGGCGCGGCGTCCCTTTCGTCCGAGTCGCTGGTGTGCGGACGCTCGGTCTTCGAGAGCGTCGCCGACGACGCGTCGCGTATCCAGATCGAGCGCGCCATGAGTCTCCTGCGACAGCGCGTCGTGCCCGTGGTCCGCTGGGAGTTTCCGTGCAACTCGCCAAACGAAGAACGCGTCTTCCTGATGCAGGTGACCGCGCTCGAGGAAGGGCCCGATGTCGTGGGCTATGTGTTCTCCACGGTCGACATCACGCCCAGTCACCGCTCGCGCGAAGCGCTGATCAACACGGGCATCGCCCTCGCCGAGGCGATCGCGCTGGACAAGGTGTACGACCAGGTTGCCGTTCAATTGCGCCGTGCCGTGCCGTCCACCGGCTTTGTCATCGCGCTGGCAGACGACGACACGGCGGAATTCCGGATCACCCACCGGCAGGGCTACGACGACGGCGACGACCGCTTCACGCCGAAACTCGAACAGCGTTTGCTGCGCACCTGGCTGGATGCCCTCGCCAAGGGGCAGGTGGTGCGCGAACACACCTCCGCCGGTCTGGAGATCACGGCCCCGCTCATCAGCGCCGAAGGCGTGCTCGGTGCCATCACGCTCTGCGCGGAACTGGTCGAGTCGGAACAGGCGCTCGAGGAAGCGGAACGTGTGCTCGCCGTGGTCGCCGCCCAGACTGCCGTAGCGATCGAACGTTCGTGGCTCGTGGAGCGCGTCGAACAGAAGCGCCGACTCGAAGCAATCGGGGAAGTCGCTGCCGGCGTGGCCCACGAACTCCGCAATCCGCTCTTCGGCATCTCCTCCGCGGCGCAGTTGCTGCAATTCCGTTCCCGTGAAGATCCGGTCGTCGAACGGAACGTCGGGCGCATTCTGCGCGAGGTCGAGCGGCTCAATCGCATGGTCACGTCGCTGCTCGAGTTCGGGCGGCCCAATGCCGCGCACCTTGCGCCGGGCGATCCTGATCAGATCTGGGATGACATTCTGGAGGGCGAGCGCGAACGTCTGACCGGCAAGCAGCTCACGCTGCGTCGCGTGCGCACCAATCCGCCCGTCTACTCCCTGCTCGACACCGAACAACTCGGGCAGGTCTATCGCAATGTGCTGGTCAACGCCTGCGATGCGGCCCCGGAAGGCAGTGAATTGCAGCTCCTTTCGCAGCCTTCGCCGCTCGGCGGGTGGCGCTGCCGGCTGATCAACGGTGGGCCCTCCATTCCAGCCGACGTACTCCCGCATGTCTTCGAATTCTTCTACTCCACCAAAACGGGCGGCACGGGCATCGGGCTGGCGCTCTGCCAACGCATCATGGATGAACACGGCGGCAGCATCATGATCGACAGCACGCCGGAGCTGGGCACCACGCTCACGCTCACACTGCCGCCCACGAACGTCACGTGAACCGGCGCGCGGTACCCGCCCCGTGACGCTCTCGGTGCTGGTGATCGACGACGACGAGTCGATCCGGACCACGCTCGTGGAGTATTTCGACGCGCTGGGCTACGTCGCGCGCGGAGCTGCCACCGCAACCGCAGGGCGCCGACTCGCCGCCGAAGACGCGCCGGACGTGGTTCTGCTCGACCTCCGCCTCCCCGACGCCGACGGCATGGACACGCTCGAAGCCCTGCGTACAGACGATCCGGACGTCGGGGTCATCCTGCTCACCGGTCACGCCGACGTACGCACCGCGGTCAAAGCCATGCAGCAGGGCGCCGCCGACGTGCTCGAAAAACCGGTCGATCTGGAGGTGCTCGCGGCCGCAGTCGCGCGCGCCGCCGAACGAGGAAGGATGCGGCAGGAATTGGCCGTGCTGCGATCCCGCGCTCACAGCGCCGACACCAGCGCCCCGCTCGTAGCCGCGCCAACCCTGGCCGAATTGATCGACTTGGCCGCGCGCAATCCGGACGCCCCAATCCTGCTGCAAGGCGAAACAGGCACGGGCAAAGGCTTTGTGGCCAAACAAATCCACGATCGGTCGGCTCGGCGGTCCGCCCCCTTCGTCGAGATCAACTGTGCCTCCCTCTCCGCCACGTTTTTCGAAAGCGAGCTGTTCGGTCACGAACGTGGAGCATTTACCGACGCGCGACAGGCCAAACGCGGGCTGCTCGAAGTGGCCGCCGAAGGCACCGTCTTTCTCGACGAGATTGCGGAAATGTCGCTCGACGTACAGCCCAAACTGCTCAAAGTCATCGAGGAGCGCAGCTTTCGGCGACTCGGCGGCACCACCACCCTTCGTTCGGCGGCCCGCGTCATCGTCGCTACTCATCAGCCCCTCGCGAACGCCGTCAGTGAACGCCGCTTTCGCGCCGACTTGTACTATCGGCTGCAGGTGCTGACCCTCACCTTGCCGCCGCTTCGTTCGCGACCGGACGATATCCTGCCCTTAGCCGATCAGTCGCTCCCGCGCGGCGCGATGCTGAGCGACAGCGCGCGGACGCTGCTGCGGACCTATCCTTGGCCCGGCAACATTCGCGAACTCAAAAACACGCTCTGGCGCGCCGCGATACTCGCCGATGGTCAGCCGATTCTCCCCGCACATCTGGGGCTCACGCTGCCACAGACCGCTGCCGATCCAGCCGCACTCGGCCCCTCCACAATTGGCGGCTCCAACGCCTCCACCCCGCCAGAAACCCCGGCATTCGCGCAAACGCTCGACTCGGCGGAACGCCACGCCATTCTGGCTGCACTCGCATCGGCCGGCGGTAATCGCACTCGGGCCGCCAAACTGCTCGGCGTTGCCCGCTCCACCCTGCTGGAAAAACTCAAGCGTTACGGCGATCAGTAACTTCGACGGATCGTCCGGAAATCAGTGACCGGAAATCGGTCGGTTTATCCGTAACTGACCGGAATCCGGACGGTTGCGGGCTCGAGCCGTAGTCAGTCGCATTGAGGTAACACGTTGTCAATGAATGCCTTGTGGTTTGGGCGCTGGCGTGGCCTGGAATTCGCTTAGTCATCAAGCATGAATTCACCAGCAGTGTCTAAATCCGTGCTTGTTGTTGAAGACGAACAGTCCATCAGAGACGTCTTGGTTGAACTCTTCGAAGTCGACGGCAACGCCGTCGTCTCCGCAGAATTGCTCCCCGACGCGCTCGATCGACTTCGCACCACCCGGTTCGATCTCATCGTCACCGACCTCCGCTTGGGCGGAAAGCGCGACGGTGGGCTGCAAGTCATGGCTGTGGCCGGGATGCTTTCACCCGATGCAACAGTTTTGGTGCTGACCGCCTACCCGGACGATTCCAATCGTCAGGCGTCGTTGAGACTGGGCGCACTTCACTTCCTGGAAAAGCCCGTAGATCTCGCGACGATCGCGCAGTACGCCGCGACCGCTGGCGTTCGTACGGCAATCGAAGCATCGGCGAGATAGTCGGTCAGCAGCGCAGTACGGATCGCAAGCGACAGCAGCAGCGACAAACGCGTCAGGTCGTCCGGATGGGTGGTGGGTGATGCTGGGGAGTGTCACTCGGGCGGCCTGGCGTGTCGCAGTTGCAGCATCGCTCGACTCGGCAAATCCGTGGCCTGCACGCCGCGTGCAACCCGTGCCTCATGACTGCGCAGCACCGCCGACGCATCGCGTGGCCACTCCCGGCCGGATATCATCCGAATGCGAATAGCACAACGCATTCCACTCGGCCCCGCTCTGTATGACGGTTCTTCCAAATCCATTGGGCGGTGAGCGCCTGCACTTCGCATGGCGCGGCCACGACATCGCCTACGTGCGACGTGGAACCGGGCCCGCCGTCGTGCTACTCCACTCCATCCACGCCTGCGCGTGGTCGATGGAGTGGCGAAACGTTGTCCCCGACCTCTCCCAGCGGTTTACGACGTACAGCCTCGATTTTCTGGGCTTCGGCGCGTCCGCGCACCCCGAGCTGCAGTACACAGCGGAGCTCTACATCGACCTCGTGCGCGACTTTCTCACCGAAGTCGTGCGCGAGCCGGCCGTGCTGGTCGGGTCGTCGTTGGGAGGCACCTACGCAGTCGCGGTCGCCGCGGGAAGTCCGGCGCTCGTGCGCGGTGTGTGCGCCATCGGCCCCGCCGGTATCACGCGTCTGACTGTTCCCGGCGGCGCGGCAGGAGCAGTCGTGCAGGGATTGTTTCGCACCTCCTTCCCCGGAACAGCGCTGTTTTCACTGCTCGTGTCGCGCGGGAGTATCCGCTTCTTTCTGAAAGACATCTACCACGATCCACGCATGATGTCCGACGAGGTCGTGGAGCTGTATCACGCCAGCGCGACCCAGACGAACGCGCGATTCGCGCCGTCGGCCTTCGTCGGCATGCGCTTGAACCGGGACATCCGGCGGGATCTGCCGGCCATGGCTGCGCCGTTCCTGCTGGTGTGGGGCTCCTTTGCCTCGCAGACACCGTTCAAGGAGGCCGCCGCCGTGCACGCGCTGCGTGCCGAGGCGCCCTTCGCCGTGTTGCCGGCGGGCGACCTGCCCCACGAGGAGAGCCCGGAGCTGTTCGTCAAGTCACTGACCACGTTCCTCGACGCACTGCCCCGATAGGCGGCACCGCTCGGAGACTGCGTCCGGATTCGCCACTCCGACGAAATTCGATCGCTGCATCGCTCGCGGACGTTGGGATTGCCCGTATATTCCGCGTCCCATGGCCGAGTCCCCTGTTCCGCTGCTTCGCGCACACGCGCGCCACGCTCCATTCAACGCTCGCGGACTTGCCGCGCACGCGGCCACTCTCGTGGATGCCGCGGGAATGAAGCCGACGAATGCGTCAGCCCGCGCGATGCCGAGTGCGCGCGCCGTCCGCTTCTACGTCGCGAATGGCCTGCTCGACCGACCCGAGGGTGCCGGCACGGCCGCGACCTACGGCTACCGGCACCTGCTGCAACTGCTCGCCATCAAGATCCGCCAGCGCGAAGGGCAGACGCTCGAGTCGATCAAGACGGAGATGCGCGAGGTCACCGGCGACGCCCTCGAACGGCGCGTCGCCGCGTCGCTGGCGCCGGCGCTCACGCTGCAACTCGACCCGATCGTGTCCAAAGACGCCGGCAGCACGGCCTCCTGGCGCCGCGTGTCGATCGCCGAGGGGGTCGAACTGCACGTGCGCGACGACTCGCCGGCTTCGCGGGACGACCTCATCGTCGTTATGCGCGACACGTTGCGCGGAACCCTCGGACGCAACGATTTCGGGAGTTGATCACTCGGTCACGCGCGGCACGCTGCCGCCGAGGGTCGTTGCCGAGTATCCATTGAGGGTGCGTTTCCGAGGCTCGGAGCGCGGAGCCCCATCAACCCCCGGATTGTCTGCATGACGTATCGCGTACTCGTAACAGACGACGTCGATCCAGAAGGCGTCGCGCTCCTGATGGCCGAACCGGAACTCGTCGTGGACGAGGTGCCGACGCTGCCCAAGGACGAATTGCTCCGGCGCATCCCGGAGTATGACGCAATCGTCGGCCGCAGTGCGACGCGTATTTCGGCGGAGCTGTTGCAGCACGCGACCAAGCTGCGCGTCGTCGGGCGCGCGGGTGTCGGCGTGGACAATATCGCGCTCGATGTCGCCACGTCGCTTGGGGTGGCGATCATCAATGCGCCGGCCGGCAATACGGTCGCGGTGGCGGAGCTGTTCTTCGGCGCGGTGATCGGGTTGCTGCGACAGCTGCCCACGGCCGCCCAGAGCATGAGTGAAGGACGCTGGGATCGTTCGCTCTTTCTTGGCCGCGAACTCAAGGGCAAGACGCTCGGTATCGTCGGACTCGGCCGTATCGGCGGGGAAGTCGCCACGCGCGCGCACGCATTCGGCATGCACGTCATTGCCTACGACCCGTACGTTGCCGACGAGCGGTTCACCGCGCTGCGCGTGCGGCGCGCGATTACGCTCGACTCGCTGATTGCGGAAACGAACATTCTCACCATCCACACGCCGCTCACCGACGAAACACGCGGTATGATCGGCAAGCGCGAACTCGCGCATTTGCCATCGCGGTCGGTGGTGGTGAACATGGCGCGTGGTGGTATTGTCGATGAAGTGGCGCTCTTGTCGGCGCTCGAGGGCGATCAGCTGCGCGGTGCCGTACTCGATGCGTTCTCTGTCGAGCCACTCGCATCGGATAGCGCCTTGCGCAGGGCACCGAATCTGCTGCTCACGCCGCATCTTGGTGCCAGCACGGTTGAGGCGCAACGCAATGTCGCGCGCGACGTCTGTATTGCCGTGCGTGATGCGCTGCTGCACAAGGATCTGTCGCGCTCCATCAACGTGGCGGCCGGCAGCGACGGCTGGGCCGACCTGCATTCCGCCATGCTCGTCGCGCGTCGTGCGGCGGCCGTTGCACGCGCGGTGCTGGCCGATCAGGGCATGCGCGCCGTACGCCGCGTCTCGCTGCGTGTGAGCCCCGATATTGCGCACGGGTCGGGTGCGTTGCTGGCTGCCGCCGCAACGGGCGTGCTCGAAGGGGTCATCGAATCCGACCGCCTCAACCTGATCAACGCGCGCAGTCTCGCCGAAGCACGCGGCATCGAACTCTCGGTGGGCGAGTCCAGCGAGTTGGGCTACCCGCGCGCTATCGAGGTCGCGCTGTCGGGCGGCATGCAGCAGCTCGCCGTGTCCGGCGTGGCACCGGAAGGGAGCACGCCGCGACTCACGCGCATCGGCTCGTTCCATGTGGACGTGAATCCGAAAGAGACGCTGCTGATTCTCACCAATAAGGACGTTCCCGGCGTCATTGGCCGCGTGGGTACGTTGCTCGGTCAGCGTCAGGTGAACATCGCCGAGTATCATCAGGCGCGTCTCGCGCAGGGTGGTGACGCACTGGCGGCCGTGTCGGTAGACGGGACCGTGGACGAAGCAACGCGTCTGGCGCTGCTCGAACTGCCCGATGTCGTCACGGCGAGTATCGTGCACTTCCGTACCGACTGAACGCGCGCGTTATGTCTGCGATTGATCACGTCAGTGCACTGCAGGGTACGCGCGCAGGGTCGGGTATGCCGGCGATTGTGCGCGATGCCGATGTGCGGCTGGCGTACGCGCGCGATGCGTCGGGGCTCGAGCTGATACCCGAGGGCGTCGTGCGTCCGGCCTCGGTGGCGGAAACAATCGAGCTGCTGCGCGAAGCGTCGTCGACTCGCACCGCGGTCACGCCGGCCGGTGCGCAGTCGAGTACCACGGCGGCCTCCATCACCGACGTGGGCTTGCTGTTGTCGTTGCGTCAGCTGTCCGCGATTCACGAGGTCGACACTGACGCGCGATGCATTCGCGTTGGCGCGGGCGCGCTGGTGGCCGATGTCCGGCGCGCGGCGGAGGCAGCGGGGTTGCTCTTCACGCCCGATCCGACGAGCGAAGAAGAATGCACCATCGGCGGCGCGATTGCCTGCAACGCCTCGGGCGCGCGGTCGCTGCGCTACGGAGCCACGGGCCCGCATGTGCGCGCACTGACAGTCTTGCTCGCCAACGGTGAGCGGCTGGAACTCCGCCGCCCCGCACTGGAGAAAAACACGGTCGGCTATCCGATCGCGCACGATCCGGTGGAGTGGTTCGTGGGCAGCGAAGGCACACTCGGCGTAGTGGTCGAAGCTGAGATGGGATTACTGCCCTTGCCGGCGCAGGTGCTCGGCCTCGCTGTTCCGTTCGTATCTGAGGCGGACGCACTCGCGTTTGTCGTTGCCGCGCGTCGGTCGCCCGACGTCTTCCCGCGCTGTCTCGAGTACTTCGACGAACGCGCCATGACCATCGCCCGTGTTGCCGAAAGCACCGCCGGTTGGGCCGACGATGCACGCGCCATGGTGTATGTCGAAGAGACCGGCGCACAGTCCGCGACCGCAAACGACGACCTGCCACTCGACGCATGGCTCGCCCTCGCCGAGGCGCACCATGCACTGGCGGGTGACATACGCGTCTACGATGCGCCTGGCCCGTTGCAGGAGGCGCGCCGCATGCGCCACGCGGTACCGGCCACGATGAACGAGCGTGGCGCCGCTTGTCGGCCGGCCGGTGGGCGGAAAGTCTCCACCGATTGGGCCGTACCGTATCCGCGCCTTGCCGAAGCGTTACAGATAGCGCGTCGTATCGCCGACGCCCACGGTATTCCGCAGGCGGTGGCCTACGGGCACGCCGGGAACGGACATCCGCACCAGAACTTCATCGCGCACGATCGTGATGAACTGACGCGGATCGAAACCGTCGTCGCGGCCACCCTGCGCGAAGTTATAGCCATGGGCGGCACGGTCGCTGCCGAACACGGCATCGGCAAGATCAAGCGCAAGTGGTTGCCGTTGCAGTCGAGCGCGGCACAGCAACGCGTCATGCGCGCACTCAAGCACGAGTTCGACCCGCTCGGAATCCTTGCACCGGGAAACGTCCTGTGACGATCACACATACACACGCCCGCTTCGCGTCCGTTGTGCTGGATGTCGACTCCACGCTCACCGGCCTCGAAGGGATCGACTGGCTCGCGGCGCTGCGCGGAGATGACATCGCCCGGCAGATCACCGCCCTGACTGACCGCGCCATGGCGGGGGAGATTCCGCTCGAGTCGGTGTATGCCGACCGGCTCGCACTCATCCGACCCACGCGCGACGAGATCGCGTTGCTCGGCCGCGCCTACATCCGTGAAGTGCAGCCAGGGGCGCGTGCACTGTGCGCCATGCTGGCCGCATCGGGCAGCGACGTCACGTTGCTCAGCGGCGGTCTGCGCGACGCAATTCTGCCGTTTGCGGAGTATCTCGATATTCCCGCATCGCGCGTGCACGCCGTCTCCGTTGTGTACGATGCAGACGGGCGCTACGCGGGAATGGATGGTGAGCAGCCGCTGGCCACGCAGCGCGGCAAGCCGGCGACCCTGTTCGCGCTGGCGCTGCCGCGCCCGCTGGTGATGGTCGGCGATGGCTCCACCGATGCGGCGGTGCGCGGACTGTCGAACGCGTTCTATGCGTACACGGGCGTGGCGCATCGACCGAGCGTGGTCGCCGTGGCCGACGCCGAGGCGACCGACTTTCATGTGTTGCACGATCTGCTGTTGCGGGAGCCCGCATGACGGGAGCGCACACGCGTGAGTTCGGCACGTTCTTTTTGCCGGGACCCACGGAAGTCCGCCGTGAGGTGCTCGAGGCCATGCTGCAGCCGATGCTGCCGCACCGCGGTGCCGACTTCGAGTCGATGTTCGCACGCGTGGTGTCGTCGTTGCAACCGATTTTTCGCACCACGCGCCCCGTGTACGTCAGCACCTCGTCGGCCACCGGGTTCATGGAAATGGCCGTGCGCTGCGCGCCACCGGGTGCGATTCTCGCACTGGTCAACGGTGCGTTCTCCGAGCGCTTTGCAGACATTGCGCGCGCCTGTGATCGCGAGGTCACGGTACTGACCGCGCCGTGGGGCGATGTGGTGTCGCTCGACCAGGTGGAGTCGGCACTCAAGGCCAAGCGTTACGTCGCACTCACCGTGGTGCATTCGGAAACGAGCACCGGCGCGCTTACACCGCTGCAACCGCTCGCGGCCCTGGCGAGGGCGCATGATGTGCTGGTACTCGTCGACAGCGTAACCGGCATCGCGGGCGCGCCGGTCGAGACAGATGCCTGGGATCTCGATGTCGTGCTCACCGGCTCTCAAAAGGCGTTGGCGCTGCCGCCGGGACTCGCCTTTGCCGTGGTGAGCGAGCGGTTTTTGCAACGCGCCGCACAGGCCACTGCACGCGGTCGTTACTTCGACGTGCTCGAGTTCGAGAGCTACGCGCACAAGCACCAGACACCCAACACCCCCGCGATTTCGCTGCTCTACGCCACGGAGCTGCAGGGTGCCGCGATTGCACACGAAGGTGTCGAGGCACGCTGGGACCGCCACGCCGACATGCGGCGCGCCACGCAACAGTGGGTCGTACGTACGCGCGACGCGCTCGGCATCCCCATGTGTATCGGTGCGCTCGATCCGGTTCGGTCACCCACCGTCACCGCGATCGCGCTGCCGCCGCAGATCGCCGGCAGCGCCTTGGTGCACGCAGTGGCCAAGCGGGGCTTCGTCATCGGGGGCGGCTATGGCAAGACCAAAGAAACGGCGTTCCGCGTGGGCCACATGGGCGACCACACCGTGGCCGGTCTGGAGCGTTGCCTGGCGGCGGTCGAGGATGCCCTGCGCGAACTGAAGCTGTAGGCGCCATCGGCCGACGCACGACCGCAGCATCACCACTTTTCGGAGCGGCACATGGACTACGCAGGCAAACTCGTGGTGGTCACCGGCGTCGGCCGCGCCGGGCAGGTGGGTGAGGCGCTCGCGCTCGCCTTGGCACAACGCGGTGCCACACTCGCGCTGCTCGACCGGAGCGGGACCAACGTCGAAGCGCGCGCCGCCACATTGCGCGACGCGGGCTACCCGGTCACGGCACATGCGGCCGATCTGGCCGATGCAGATGCCGCCGCAGCGGCCGCCGCTGAGGTGATCGCTGCGACGCGCGAACAGTTCGGAGGCGCGGTGCACGCCGTCATCTGCGCCGCCGGTGGATTCGGCATGACAGGCCCGTTGGACGCCAGCGATCCCGCCGCGTGGCATACGCAGTTCACGATCAATCTGGACACCGCGTACTGCACCACGCGCGCCTTCCTCCCGGCGGTGCGCGCCGCGCGCGGCGCGTTCGTGTACTTCGGCTCGGCCGCGGTGCTTCCCGGCGGCAGCACCGCCGGTGTGGCCGCGTACGCTGCCGCCAAGAGCGGTGTGCTGGCGCTCATGCAGAGTGTCGCCGACGGCGAGCGGGATCGAGGGGTGCGCGCCAACGCCGTCGCACCGACGGCCGTGCGCACTGCGTCAAATGAAAACAGCATGCGCGACGGCACACCGTACGTCGAACGCGAATCGGTCGCGGACGTTGTGGCCTTTCTCGCCAGCGATCGGGCGCGGAACGTGTCCGGGCAAGTCCTCCTGCTGACCTGAGCGCGCCACACGAAAGCGCGAACCGGGCCTTCGAGTTCCGTGATACCGCTGGCGTTGTGATGCCGCCCACCGCAGCTTCCACCGCGATGACACTCGCGGCACGCCGGCGACCCGCCGTCCGAGGGGTGATCCTCGATCGTGCGCTCGAGGAACTCCCACTTTTCCGCCTGAGCGATTCGGCGGACGATACGCCCGTTTCCTATATCACGGACAACGGCGGGCGGTGGCGCGTCATACCCACGGCTGGCGACCGGCTACCTGGCACCTTCGATCAGGATGTCTACGTCGAACTGCTGCATCGCTATGCCGAGATGGGCTCGCCGCCCGACGGCGCCGTCACGTTCACACTGCACGCGTTCTTGCGCTCGATGGGCCGCCGCGCCGACGGGCGCACCTACGAGCAGCTCCGCTCCGCGCTGACCAGACTCGAACGCACCACGCTGGAGTCCGTCGGGGCCTACTGGTCCGCCGCCAGCGCCACCGCCGACATCAGCTTCACCGTCCTCACCGCCGTCTCGGTGCAACGGCGCCGCGTGGCGGACCGCGAGCAGCTGCACCTGTTCGGCAATCTCGCCACCGGCGAGCCCGGCGATGCCCGCGTCATCATCTCGCCCACGGTGCGCGCCAATCTCGTCGCGCGCCACACGATCACGCTCTCCAGCGCCAGGTATCACGCCCTTTCGTCCCCAGTGGCGCGTCGACTGTACCGCATGCTCGAAGTCGCGCGCTCCGACGGCCGTGTTTCGTGGCGGATTCCGCTCGAACGACTGGCCGAACAACTTCCCCTGACGCAACGTTATCCATCGCACCTGCAGCGCGTCCTTCAACCAGCGCATGAGATGTTGCTCAGCGCCGGCCTGGTACGCGATATCGGGATCCGTCAGTACGATCGGGTCTGGCAGGTGGACTACGTGCTCGGCTCCCGCCCCCGCGAAGAAGCCTAGCGCGACTCGTCGTTGGTGTCGGTGGTCGCGTCAGCAGGGAACCGTGCCAGACGCGGCGCGTACGATGATGCAGGTATTCTGTCACACCCCCCTTTGCGAGCTGCCGCATGACACGCAACCGTAAGGCCGCCCTGGCCAGCCTTCTCCTCCTCCCTGTGCTCGCCGGTGGCTTCGCGCTGCAGGCGCGTACCACGCGGGGCGGCGCTCAACTCCTCGATCAGGTCCTCACGTTCGTGGCGCTCCGCTACGTCGACACCGTCGACGCGTCGGCGCTCTACGAAAAAGCGGCCCGCGGACTCGTGAAGGAGCTCAACGATCCGTACACCGAACTCTTCTCCCCCAAGCAGCTCGAGGAGTTCGCGCGCAATACCAACGGCCGCTACGCCGGCCTTGGCATGGAGATCTCCAAGATTGGCGACTGGGTGACCATTAATAAGGTCTTCCCGAACTCGCCGGCCGAGTCGCGCGGCGTGCAGGAGGGCGACCGGATTTTCCAGGTGGACACCTTCCCGGCCCGCGGCTGGTCCACGCAGCAGGCGCAGGGCAAACTCCTCGGTCCCGTGGGCAGCGCCGTCACCGTGCAGTTTGCCCGCCCCGGCGTACCGCAGCCCATCAAGCTCGATTTCAAGCGCGCCGAGATTCAGGTGCCGGCAGTGCCGTACTCGCTCATGATCGACCCGCAGGTGGGATACATCCCGCTGCAGCGCTTCAGCGAGCAGACCACCACGGATATCGCTGAATCGGTCGTGGCGCTCCGCAAGCGGGGCGCGAAGGGCATCGTCATCGATCTGCGCGGGAACCCGGGCGGCATTCTCGAGGAAGCGTTCAACATGTCGAACCTGTTCCTGCCCAAGGGCAAGGAACTGCTCAGCGTGCGCGGTCGCGGCGACTTCCAGAAGTTCGTCGCCAACAACCATCCGCTGGCCTCCGACATCCCGCTCGTCGTGCTGGTCGACGGCTACTCCGCCTCAGCGTCCGAAATCGTGGCCGGCGCCCTCCAGGACTACGATCGCGCGCTTGTGCTCGGCACCACGTCCTTCGGCAAGGGACTCGTGCAGAGCGTCTACAACCTCGACGGCGGGTACGCCCTCAAGATCACCACGGGCAAGTGGTATACGCCCTCCGGCCGCTCCATTCAGAAGGACCGCAAGTTCAACGCGGATGGCCAGTTCGTCGAAGTCATGGTCGACTCCATCGAGTCCGACTCGGCACGCAAGGCCCGTCCGACCTTCAAGTCGGCCAGCGGCCGCACGCTCTACGGCGGCGGCGCCATCACGCCCGACGTCTACATTCCGGCCGACACGCTCAACGCTGCGGAGATGACGCTGCGCCGCACGCTCGCACCGGCCAGCCAGAAGTATCTGGTGCACCTCACCGCCATCGCCGAGGAGCAAAAGGGTAAGTTGAAGCAGGACTTCACCTTAGATCCAGCGTGGCGCGACGAGCTCTATCGTCGACTGACGCTCGACTCGGTCAAGATCGACAAGGCCGTCTTCGACGCTGGTGCGGCCGACGTGGACCGCGCGATCGAGCAGCGCGTCGCCAAGGTCGTCTTCGGCGACACGACAGTGCTCCGTCACTCGCTCAAGGATGACACGCAGCTGCGGAGTGCCATCGACATCCTGAAGAAGAGCACGACGCAGAAGGATGTCTTTGCCGCCGCGGCCGCGATGCCGGTGCGCAAGACGGCCACGGCCAAGTCGGGCTCGAAGTGATCCATCGGGCGCGCGACGAACCAGTCCCGCGCCCGTCTGACCGGTCCGGCAGGTCGGTATTGTTACCGTAATCGTCCGGATTGCTTGAAGTGGTGGGGGTGTCTACGGTTAGGCCCATGCGCCTATCTGCAGAGACCCCCATTTCGTTTGTTGCCGCGACTGCCTTCGCGCTCGCGCTCTCCGCTTGCAGTCGTGCTCCCGCTGCGAGCCCGAACGCCACGAGCGCCCCGACGCGCACCGCCGTACCGGCTAAAGCCGTACCGGCTGAAGCCGGCGAAGCACATCTCACCAACATCCGCCAGCTCACCAACGGCGGTGAGAACGCCGAGGCCTATTTCAGCGCCGACGGCAAGTGGATCACGTTCCAGTCCACCCGCGACGGACGCACCTGCGATCAGCAGTATGTGATGCGTCCCGACGGCAGTAGAATGACGAAGGTGTCGGTTGGCGGCAAGACGACCTGCGGCTGGTTCCTGCCCGGTAGCGAACGACTGTTTTTTGCGTCGACCCATGCGGCCGACTCCGCCTGCCCGCCGCGCCCTGATCCGTCCAAGGGGTATGTCTGGGGCATCGATCCGTTTGACATCTATACCGTCGGCCGAGACGGCAAGAATCTCAAGCGCCTCACGAATTACGGCGTCTACACCGCCGAAGGTGTACTCTCCCCCGACGGCAAGCGTATCGTCTTTACGTCGCTCAAGGATGGAGATCTCGACATCTACACCATGAATGTCGACGGATCGGATGTGAAGCGGCTGACGAACACGCCTGGCTACGACGGCGGACCATGGTGGTCCCCCGACGGTACCAAGATTGTCTATCGCGCTTGGCATCCCACCAACGCCGATTCCATCAAGGCGTATCGTGATCTGCTCGATAAGCGCATGATCCGACCGAACCGTATGGAGCTCTTCGTCATGAATGCCGACGGCTCCGACAATCGGCAGATCACCAACCTTGGCGGCGCCAACTTCGGCCCCTCGTGGACGCCCGACGGGAAGCGCATCATCTTTTCATCGAACCACAAGAACCCGCGCAGTCGCAACTTCGACCTGTTCATCGTCACGCTGGACGGCAGCGGACTCGAGCAGATCACGACCAACGACGAGTTCGACGGTTTTCCGATGTTCAGTCCGAACGGCAAGCAACTGATCTGGGCCTCCAACCGTTTTGATGCAAAGGAAGGCGAGACGAACCTGTTCATCGCTGACTGGAGACCCTGACCGACTCACCATTCCGCTCTCCCGCTCTATGATCCCGACGCTCATTGTACTCGCAGTTGTGCTCTTCGCCCTCGTGGTGAGCTCGGTCAAGATCATCGGGCAGGCAGAAGTGATGGTCGTCGAGCGGCTCGGCCGCTTTGATCGCATCGCGCGATCGGGGTTGAACCTGCTCATCCCGTTCATCGAGCGTCCGCGTTCCATCGACGTGCGCTACCTCGAGTCGGACGTGGCGGGAATGCGCAAGCTGATCTCCGGTGCCACCACGCGTATCGACTTGCGCGAGCAGGTGCTGAACTTCCCGAGCCAGCCCGTTATTACGAAGGACAACGTCACGATCGACATCGACGCCGTGTTGTATTATCGCGTCGCCGATCCGCAGAAGGCCACGTACTCCGTGCAGAATCTGCCGTACGCACTCGAGACGCTGACTCGTACGACCTTGCGCAACATCGTCGGTGACATGGAGCTCGATGCGACACTGACCAGTCGCGATGTCATCAACAAGCGCATGCGTGATGTCATCGAAGAGGCGTCGATCGGGTGGGGCGTCGATGTGACGCGCGTCGAACTGCAGAGCATCGAGCCGCCGCGCGACATTCAGCAGTCGATGGAGCTGCAGATGCGCGCCGAACGTGAGCGCCGCGCCTCGGTGACCAACGCCGAAGCGGGCAAGCGTGCCGCCATTCTCGAGTCCGAAGGCCAGCGCGAATCGCAGGTGCGTAAAGCCGAGGGGGAACGTGACGCGAGCGTACTGCGTGCGCAGGGATTGGCCGAAGCGCGCCTTGCCATCGCCAACGCTGAAGCCGAGGCCATCACGCGCATTTCGGCGGCGCTGCCGGAGGGTCAGGCGGCGATGTACCTGCTTGGCCTCAAGTATCTCGAAGCGCTGCCGCTGCTGACGCAGGGCAAAGGCACCACGATCTTTCTGCCGGCCGAAGCGTCTGGGGTGATGGGCGCACTGGGCGGATTGCGCGAGCTGCTGAGTGCGACCGGTCATTCGCGCGATCCGGAGACACCCGCCACTGCAACGTCCAGCACCGCGCGCGCACCAGGCACGCGCAGCGCGTCGTCGTCCGGGCTCGGTCTTGGCTATCCCGGCGCGCCGAAGGCGCTCGGCGGTGGCGACGACAGCAGCAACAGCTAGAGTTCGACATGGCCATCACGCAGGAACGCGCTGAACGCATTGCCCGCGCGCATGCGTGTGTCGACTGCCAGGAGTACACCTATCGCAAATTGTTCGTGCGCGAGGCGATTCCGGCGCTGAAGCAGCAGTTCGGTGAAGTCTGGCATGCCGTGCTGGTGTGCGGTGTTTGCGGCGCGCACCAGGAGTTGGGGATCGACGACGACGGGGACGTCGTGTACGTGGCATGACAGCACGCCCCCGGTCCGGCGACAGGCGCGGGACCGGGGGCGTTGCGCAGGGAACAGTGTGAACGCGAGCGTTACGCGCCGGCGGCGGCGGTCTGTGCCGCCTGCACGTCGATCGTCAGCTTCACGTCGTCGCTGACCAGCACGCCACCCGTTTCCAACGCGGCATTCCACACCAGTCCCCACTCCTTGCGCGAGATCTTGGTCTCGAGGGTGGCGGACACTTTCTGATTGCCCCACGGATCCTTGGCCGGGCCGTTGATCTCGCCCTTGAGTGTGATCGGTTGCGTCACGCCACGGATGGTCAGGTCGCCGCGTGCCGTCACGTCGTCCCCGTGCTTCTCAAACGTGGTGAGGCTGAACGTCGCGGTCGGATGTTCGGCCGTGGAGAAGAACTCGCCGCTGCGGAGATGCTCGTCGCGCTGGCCCATGCCGGTGTTCACCGACGCGGTGTCGATATCAACCTGCACCGCCGACACCACGCCGTTTTCTTCGGTGATCGAGCCGCTGAACTGCTGAAACGTGCCGCGCACCGTGGAGATGCCCAAGTGCTTCACCGAGAATTGGATCTGGCTGTGCTCCGTGTCGAGATCCCACTGCATTGTCGCGCTCCTGTCCGATACGGACGTCAAGTTGGTACTGAGGGTGATTGCTCTTTAGGCAAGTGCTTTACATCTCACAACTGAGATATATAACCAATCGGGAGCGTCCGTCAAGCCGGGTGACTCGGTCTGGAACTGCGGCCCGACGACCGACGCCCGTGCTGTCGGGCGGTCAGGCGGTTTCGGGGAGTGCGACGAAGTCGGCCGGAAGCGGCGTTTCGGTCGCGTGCAAACCGAGCGTGCGAATGAGTTCCGCCGCCGCTTCCTGCTGCGTCGTGGTCAGACCGCCCATAGCGCGGGTCAGCGCGTCGGCATGCTCAGGAAAGATCTCCGCGACCAACTGTTCGCCGGAGGGTGTGAGCGCGGCGTACCGGGCGCGACGGTCCGACGGACAGGACCGCCGTTCCACGAACCCTTTGGCGGTCAGCCGGTCCACGAGAAAGGTGATGCCGCCGCTGGAGACGAGAATGCGCCGCTGCACCTCACCCAAGAGCATCGGCCCCCGGTGGTAGAGCGCTTCGAGAATGCCGAACTCCGCCAGCGTGAGGCCGTGTCGCGAAACGTCCTCGGCCGCATGCGAGGCGATCGCGGCATGCGCGCGCGCCAAAATGACCCATAGGCGAAGTGCGGCAGCCGACTTCGCGTCGAGCGGAGGCGGCGCGGCGGCGCGTGCATTGGACTGAGCTGAGACATTGTGCACGTCCACGCGCGGGTGACCGGCGGAATCCGTAGTCAACGTCGGTGCGTCGTGACGGGCGCGGCGGGGAGCGGGCATACAGAAGCCTCTCAGAACGCGAAGCCGGACGCAAGGGTCTTGCCGGCCGTGGACTTTTCGAGCGGGCCTTGCACCGGCAGACCTGACCCCTCGACTATTCGCCATGGCACCCTTCGATCTCCGCGCCGCGACCGTCGGCGACCGCGTGCAGCACGAGTTTCTGGTCCGTGAACGCTCCGAGCGCACCACCCGCGCCGGGTTGCCCTTCGTCATCCTGACCCTCGGCAACGCCAGCGGGTCGATCGATACGGCGCCGATCTGGTCGGAAAAGCTTGAGTGGGCGGCAGGGGCCGAACGAGGACGCGTGGTTCAGGTCATCGGCGATGTGGCGCTCTTTGGCGACGAGGGGTCGAAGAAGCGTCAGTTGCAGCTTTCTGCACCGCTCCGCGTGCTGCCGGCGGAGCAGTTCGATCCGACCGAGTTTCTGATGCGGATCGACGTTGAGACGGAGAAAGTGTGGGACGCCATGGACAAGCTGCGTGCCGGCATCGCGTCCGTACCGCTCCGGAAAGCAGTGGACCTGTTTTTTGCAGACGACGCCTTTCGGGTACAGTTCGAGCGGACCCCCGGTGCAGTACACGGGCACCACGCCCAGCTCGGCGGACTGCTGCTCCATGTCTACGAGGTGGCCTCGATCGGGCGCCAGATCGCGCGTACCGTGCGTCAGGCCAACGCGGACCTGGTCGTGGCCGGCGCACTGCTGCACGACATCGGTAAAGTGGAGGCGTACGCGATCTCCCCCGAAGGCTTCTCGCACAGCACGACGGGTATGCTGCTGGGTCATGTAACCCTCGGCGCCCTGATGTTCGATCGACGCGTGGTGGCCTCCGGCCTGAGCCTTTCGGCGGCGCAGCACAACGAACTGTTGCACCTGATTCTGTCGCACCACGGGTCGCTCGAGTTCGGCAGTCCCGTACAGCCCATGACCGTGGAGGCGGAGATTCTCCACTGGGCGGACGAATCGTCTGCGAAGGCCACCGACATGATGGACGAGTTCGCCGACCCGGAGCTGTTTCCGCCTGGCTATACGGGTGAAGTCTCGGCCAAGCGATCCTGGCGAATGGGCCGACGACTGTGGCGCCGTCCGGCGGCGTGGGAATAGCCGGCAGTTGAATGGCTGCTCGAGTTCAGACCGATATCTGGCGGAAATTTGGGACGCCGGTTAAGAGCAATGGCGACTTTTTCGCCTCGCCAGTGCCGATCGACTCCAGAATGATTTAGGTTTCTCGTATCCGGGCACAGGATTGTGTCCGTTGCACTATTTGCGAGGAGGCGGGATGCGTAAGCCACGACCGAACACCTTCAACCCGGCGCAGGCGCTGCACTTGATTGCAGCCGATCGTACCGGGCTGCCACTCAGCTGCCCGTCGTGCTCCGGGCACATCGACCGGGATCCGGTCTCGACCCCGGCACCGCCCAATTCGCATGTGACGTTGAAATGCACCAGCTGCGGGCGCCTCGCCCGCTACATCGCCGGTGTGAACTGAAGACTGCCCCTCGGGCATGGCGCGATCAGCGCGCCGTCTGTAACTGTCAGTCGATGTCGACAACGGGAAAGCGCCTCATCCGCTCTGCGGGTGAGGCGCTTTTGCGCGCACGGCGGAGGTCGCAGCGGCGATCAGTGGGTGATCGTCCCCTGCTTGGTCGTATCCACGTCGTCCGTGTTGCCGGTCTTGAACAAAAAGCCTTCCATGTTTCGCGTGAGGTAGGTCCGCGCCTGCGGATCCATCACGTTCAGGCCGTAGTGGTTGATGAGCATGGTCTGCTGCTTGAGCCACTGCGCCCAGCAATCCTTGCACACTTCCCCGACGATCCGTGCGCCCATGGCACCCGGAAACGGTGGCCGTTCGAATCCTTCGCGCGTTTGTCCGCACCGGACACAAGTCACGTCTGCCATGAGATGTCCGTTACTCCGTTACGCGAACGTGAGCGCCGACACGGGCGTACTTCACCTCGGCGAGTCCGAAAAGCGAGAGCAGCTTGATGTACATCCAACCAATGTCGAACTCGAACCAGCGATGCGCGAATTTCGCGCTGTGCGGATCGGCGTGATGGTTGTTGTGCAGCTCTTCGCCAGCGATGAGGATACCGATCGGTGAGATGTTGCGACTGGCGTCCTTCACATCGTGGTTGCGATAGCCCAGCGCATGACCGACGCCGTTGATGACCCCGGCGGCCCAGAGCGGAATCCAGATCATCTGCACCGCCCACACGAGCGGTCCAACGAAAAAGCCGAACAACCAGATGTCGATACCAAGCATGAACACGATGCCCAGCGTGCTGCGCTTGTCGAGCAGGTGGCGTTCGATCCAATCGTTGGGCGTTCCCTTACCGTACTTCTCGAGAACGCCCGGCTGCCGCACCGTATTGCGGTAGTAGAACGCGCCCTTGAGCAGGATGTTGCGGAGCCCTTCGACCACAGGGCTGTGGGGATCACCCTCGCGATCGGCAAACGCATGATGCTTGCGATGACACGCGACCCATTCCTTGGTGCGCGTGGCGGTGGTCAACCACAGCCACACGCGCATGGGGAGTTCGGCGATGTAGTGAAATCGCACACCGCGATGCGTCTGCGCGCGATGCAGGAACAGCGTGACGCAGACATTCGTGATGTGACCGGCGATCAGCACAAACAGAACCGGCTTCCACCAGTCGGTCCCCCAGCTTCCAAACTCGGGCATCTACAGCACTCCATATGGTGACGTACGGAACCGCACCCTGCGGCGGTGCAGACGATGAAAGCTATTCACCTGAACAGCGTGCGCCACCCTTGGCTGGTTCCCTTCCAGGGGCGGGATTCGTTCGGTGCTTCGTGCTGGTCCGGCCGCGTGGGATGGGCGCGGATGGGCGCGGATGGGCGCGGATGGGCGCGGATGGGCGCGGATGGGCGCGGATGGGCGCGGATGGGCGCGGATGAACTGCTCGGCCACGGATAGGAACCGATATGAGCAGAAACCGCACACGGATACAACAATACTTTGCTGGTGCTGTTGCAGTATCCGCGAGCCGTTTCCGTGTTCATCTGTTCCTATCCGTGGCCGAGCAGTTCATCCGTTCCTATCCACGGCCGAGCAGTTCATCCGTTCATATCCGACACGTCGATCCGATTGCCCGTCCAGATGAGCCGACGCTTGGTCGCCGAAGGGCCGAAATTGAGGATGAGTCCGACCGATAGTCCCGACGAGCGGAGATAGTTCAGCAATTGGCTTTCGTGGGCCGCAACGATACGCTCCGCTGCCTTGAGCTCCACGACGACCTTTCCATCCACCACGAGATCCGTACGGAACTCGCCAACCAGGACGTCCCGATAGCGTACCGGCAACAGCCGCTCGCGTTCGAACTGGACACCGCGCTTCGCCAACGTCAGGGCCAGCGCGTTCGCATACACGGACTCCACAAACCCGAACCCCAGCGCGTTGTACACATCGTAAAACGCGCCGATGATCTCGTGCGTGATCTGGCCGTGCGCGAGACGACCCGTATCGGATGACACGGCAGACTCCCACTGAAACGGGAACGAGCCGCACTGCGGAGGGCAGGCGGCTCGTTGGACGATACCGGAGCAGCGTGGAACAGGCGTCATCGAAACAACGCCGTCCAGCACACACGAACGCGCTTACAGCGCTTTCACCTCGCTCACCAGCTTCGACAGCGAGGCCTTGGCGTCACCAAAGAGCATGCTCGTCTTCTCGTCGAAGAACAGGTCGTTTTCGATGCCGGCGAAGCCCGTGTTCATGGAGCGCTTGAGCACGATAACTGACTTGGCCTCGTTCACGCGCAGGATCGGCATACCGTAGATCGGGCTCGCCGGATCGGTCTTGGCGGCCGGGTTCACGACGTCGTTCGCACCGATGACCACTGCCACGTCGCACTCGGGGAACTGATCGTTGATCTCCTCCATGTCGTACATGCGATCGTACGGCACGTTGGCTTCGGCCAGCAGCACGTTCATGTGTCCCGGCATGCGCCCGGCCACGGGATGAATGGCGTACTTCACTTCTCCGCCCTTCTTCTCGATCAGCTCCGCCAGTTCGCGTACCTGATGCTGCGCCTGCGCCACCGCCATGCCGTATCCAGGCACCACGATGACCTTGCCCGCGTACGCCAGCAACACGGCTGCGTCTTCGGCGGTGATGCTCTTGGCCGTCAACCCTTCTGACGTGCGCGCGCTGGCCGTACCACCGCCTGATCCGAACGCGCCAAACAACACATTGGCGAACGAGCGGTTCATCGCCTTGGACATGATGACCGACAGGATGAAACCCGATGCACCGTCGAGCGCACCGGCGATGATCAACACGTTGTTGCCGAGCGCGAAGCCGGTGGCCGAAGCGGCGAGGCCGGCGAACGAGTTGAGCAGCGACACGACGACCGGCATGTCGGCGCCACCGATCGGCAACACGAACAGGAAGCCGATGATGAACGAGACGGCCACCATGATGTAGAACGCGTACACGTTCGATGGCTGCACGATCAGCGTGAAGAACGCGCCGAGGGCAATCATGAACACGAGCGCGGTGACGACGTTCTGTCCCTTGTACGTAACCGGCCGTCCGGTGATGAACTCCTGCAGCTTGCCGAAGGCCATGAAGCTGCCCGACACCGTCAGTGCGCCGAAGAGCACTTCGAAGCCGAGGGCGGCCATCTTGAAGCGCACGTCAGCGTCGGCCGGCGCGGGCAGTCCGGCCTGGTACATATGGTAGAACTCGCCGATACCCACCAGCGTGGCAGCGAGTGCGCCGAACATGTGCGAGAACGCGATACGCTGCGGCATCGCGGTCATGGGCACGAACTTGCCGAGCGGGTAGCCGAGCACCGAGCCAATGACGAGGCCCGTCAGGATCCACGTGTAGGTGAGGATCTCCTGATGCAGCATCGTACCGATGATGGCGAGCAGCATGCCGACGGCGGCCAGCTGCATGCCGCGTCGTGCTTCGTCCGGTTTGGTGAGACTGCGCAGGCCCAGGATGAACAGGACCGAGGCGATGAGGTACGTGACCTGGATGATCAGCTCACGCGTTTCGCTGGTGCCGGCGGCGCCCTCGCTTGCCGCCGCGAGCAGCGGCAGCACGCCGGGAAGGATGGCCATCATGCTCACGCCGAGCCTTCCTTTTTGTTCGCCGGCTTGTCACCGCGCTTGAACATGTTGAGCATGCGATCGGTGATGATGAAGCCGCCGACGACGTTCGTCATGGCGCAGGCCACGGCCACCACGCCGAGGATCGTGGCCACGGTGCCGTACTGTCCGCCGGCGAGCACGATGCTGCCCACAAGCGAGATGCCGCTGATGGCGTTGGTCGCCGCCATGAGTGGCGTGTGCAGCAGCGGCGGCACTTTTGAGATGAGCAGGAAGCCGACAAAGCCGGCGAGAATGAAGACGTACACTTGAATCATGCCGATGCCGGACATGGCGCGTTCTCCGTCGTGTGTGAAGCGACGCCTGCATGCAGCACAGGCGATCGCAGGCGGTGGTGTGCGAGCGCCGCGATCAGCGACGCGCCTGCCCGTCATGCGTGAGTGTCATGGCGCCGGTAATTTCGTCGGCCAGATCGACCGTCAGTACGCCTTCCTTATTGACCAGATGCTGGAGCAGTGTCAGCACGTTGCGACTGTACATTTGGCTGGCGTGTGTGGGCATCGTCGCCGGCAGGTTGAAAGCGCCGACGATTTTCACGCCGCCTTCGATCACCGTTTCGCCGAGCGTGGTCAGCTCGCAGTTGCCGCCCGTCTCCGCGGCGAGATCCACGATGACCGAGCCGGGGCGCATGCTGCGCACCATGTCGGCCGTGATCAGGCGGGGCGCCGCGCGCCCCGGGATCGCCGCGGTGGTGATGACGAGATCCTGATCCTTGATGTGCTTGGCGATCGTGGCGAGGGTGCGCGCCGCTTCGTCATCGCTTTGCGCTTTCGCGTAGCCGCCTTTGTCTTCGGCGGCGGCGCTGACCACTTCGGACTGCACGAACGTCGCGCCGAGCGACTTGACCTGTTCGGCCGCGGCGGCGCGCACGTCGAAGCCGCTGGTCACCGCGCCAAGACGGCGCGCGGTGGCCAGTGCCTGCAGTCCGGCCACGCCCGCGCCGATGACGAACGCCTTGGCCGGCGTGATGGAGCCGGCGGCGGTGGTGAGCATGGGGAGAAAGCGCGGCAACTCCGCTGCGGCCATGAGTACCGCCTTGTAGCCGGCCACCGTGGCCTGCGACGACAGCACGTCCATGCTTTGCGCGCGGGTGATGCGCGGGACCAGCTCGAGGGCGAGTGACGTGACCTTGCGGGCCGACAGCGCTTCCACGATCGGGCCGGCGGAGGCGGGCGCCATGAGCGACACCAGCACCGCGCCTTCGGGGATCAGGGCGACTTCGTGTGCGTCGGGGCGGGCCACCCGCACGACGATCTGCGCGCCGGCATGGGCGGCGGCGGCATCGGGCGCGATGGTGGCTCCGGCGGCGACATAGCTGGCATCGTGGTGGTAGGCGGCCGCACCGGCGCCTGACTGCACCACGATCTCGTGCCCCGCCTTGACGAGCTTCGCCACACTGTCGGGGACCAGCGCGACGCGGTGTTCGCGTGGAGCCGTTTCAGCGGCAACGCAGATTCGCATGGCGTTCCAAAAGAGAG
>JBBQSM010000019.1:0-38323 GCA_038234895.1 Gemmatimonadales bacterium | reverse complement strand
ACGGCGATCACGATGGGCGTGAGCAGCGAGAAGTCGCCTTTGGTCAGGACATTGTCGATGAGCCACTTGGAGCTGGCCGGCAGCACGAGACCGGCGGTGCGGCTGAGCACCATCAGTCCGAGACCGATGCCGACCGATCGGCGGTGCGTCCAGAGCAGCGCACGGGCCTCGGCCCAGGCGCGCTTGGTGTCATACTTGGGCTTCTTGGGGGACGGAGGGACCATGCAGGAAACTACTCGGTTCGCCCTGAATCGTGTCGGACCGACGGGTCCGTATGATTCCGGAGTGCTGATCATGAGCGATCACGCCGGGCGCCGCGTATCTTTACGCAATGAAGTTTCCGCTCATGCCGCGCCAACACTCAGGCGCGGAGTCCTGCCGCTTGAATCCCTACGGGAATGCATATCCCCGACGCAGATCTGCTCGCCAAGGTCGAAGTGCTGTCAGACCTCGAGCCGGATGTCAACGAACTGATGGCCGCGCACGAAGCCAAGCGCATCCTGTGGTTTCCCAGTGAAGTGCTGGCGCCCGCGCCCGACACCGACCCCGACGCCCACATCCGCGCACTGCGCGAGCGGGCCAAGGGCATCAGCCTGCCGGGACGAGTCGCCCTGGCGCTCAACCTCCTTACCGAAGAAGGACTGCCGCACTTCCATCGCCTGCTCGCCGTCTACCTCGGCAACGAATCGTTCTGGCACCGCTGGACCAATCTCTGGACCGCCGAAGAAGACCGACACGGCGCCATCCTGCACGACTACATGCACGACAGCCGCATCCTCGACAATCCGGTGCTCGAAAAAATGCAGTTCGAGTACCTCAAGGCGGGCTTTGCGCCGGCGTGGGATCGCGATCCCTACCGCGTCTTCGTGTACACGTCCCTGCAGGAGCGCGCGACGCAGGTGAGCCACGCCAACACCGGCAAGCTGGCCAGCGAGTACGAGCCGCTGATCGGCGAAGTGCTCTCCAACGTCGCCAAGGAAGAAGCGCGACACTACGTTTTCTATCGCGCGATTTTCGAGAAGGTGCTCCAGCGCGATCCCAATCGCGCGCTCGAGTCTGCGGTGCTGATCATGCCGAGCATCGACATGCCCGGCGTTACCATGCCGCACTTCCGTGAAATGGCCGACGTGATCCGTCGCGCCGGTATTTACGGACCGCGTGACTATCTCAAGATCGTTGAAGACCTGATCAAGTTCTGGGCAATCGACAAGCTGGAAGGACTCAACGAGATGGGCCGCAAGGCACAAGATAAGATCTGTGCCATTCCCGAGCGGTTGGAGCGTGTGGCCGACATGATGGAGACGCGCAGTCGCGCCAAGACATTCTCGTTTGCGGTGGCCCACGCCAAGGAATTCGCAATGGATTGAGGCGCAGCACGCGCACGGCTCACCCGCTGTTGCGCAGCCCTGCACTGATGCCGTTGATGGTGAGATGAATCCCGCGCTGGATGCGATCGTCCGGCGCGGGATTCGTGTCTCCCGCCTCACTCGCCCGCTGTCGCCGCAGTAGCGCGATCTGCAAGTGATTGAGGGGGTCCATATACGGAAACCGCGTCGCGATCGAGCGCTCAAGCAGCCGGTTGTCTGCCAGCAGCCTCGGTTGTCCGGTGATCTGCAGCAACGCGGTGTGCGTGCGATACCACTCCGCCTCGATGCGTGCGAAGATCGCCTGCCGCAGCGCCACGTCGCTCACCAGCTCGGCGTAGCGCGACGCAATCGCGAGATCCGACTTGGCCAGCACCATGTCCATATTCGACAGCAAGCTGCGAAAGAACGGCCACGTGCGTGACATGCGCTGCAGCGTGTCCATGCCATCCGGCACTTCGACCAACCATTGCTCGACCGCGCTGCCGAACCCGTACCATCCCGGCAGCATGACGCGACTCTGCGCCCACGCGAACACCCACGGAATCGCACGCAGGTCTTCAATACGATCGGATCCTCGCCGCGCCGCCGGCCGACTGCCGATATTCAGCGTGGCAATCGCCGACAGCGGCGTGGACTCGCGAAAGTACTGTGCGAAGCCCGGTGTCTCGTACACCAGCGCGCGATAGGATGTGAACGCCAGCGCGCTTAAACGATGCATGACCGGGTGAAACGGCTCCGCCGACGCCACTCGGTTCTCATGATCGGTGAGCGTCGCTTCCATTGTCGCCGACACGAGAATTTCAAGATTGCGACGTCCAACCTCCGCGTTCGCATACTTGGACGCGATCACCTCGCCCTGCTCCGTGATGCGGATCTGTCCACTCACGGCACCCGAGGGCTGCGCGAGAATGGCATCATAGCTCGGCCCGTCGCCGCGCCCCACCGAACCACCCCGCCCGTGAAACAAACGCAGTCGCACGCCGTGCGTGGCGAACACGCGCGTCAGTGCCACCTCGGCCTGATACAGCTCCCATCCCGACGTGAGAAAGCCGCCGTCCTTATTGCTGTCGGAATAGCCGAGCATCACTTCCTGCGCGTCGCCACGAGAGGCCACCAGCGCGCGAAAGAGCGGCAGTGCGAAGGCCGCGTCCATCGTCGCGCCGGCGCGTCGCAGATCGTCGATGGTTTCGAACAGTGGCACGATCTGCATCGCGAGCGACGGCGACTCACCGCCCGTCACCAGCCCTGCTTCCTTGAGCACCAGGGCGACCTCCAGCAGGTCCGACAGACCGTCGCACTTGGAGATGATGCAGGTGGGTAAGAGCGCGTCACCGTAGCGCGCGCGCAGCTCCGCAGCCGCAAAAAAGATGTCCAACTCACCACGCACTTCCGGCTCGTATGTCAGATACGGCGCGTACAGCGGTCGCGTACCGGCAAGTTCCGCACACAGCAGCTCCACACGCGAGTGCTCGTCGAGCGATTCGTACGCCGCATGCACACCGGCCGCTGCCAGCAGGCCCGCCACGACGCGCGCATGCACGTCGGCGTTCTGGCGCAGATCCAGCGGCGCGAGATGAAAACCGAACACGTCAGCGGCCCGGATCAGTCGTCGCAATCGTCCATCAGCGAGTCGTGCCACGCCCGAGTTGCGCAACGAATCGCGAATGACGATCAGGTCGCCCGCGAAGGAGGCCGCGGTCGCATACGGCTCGGCGTCGCCCAGCGCCGCACGCGCCGGCTGCGCGTGATCGAGTACGCGCGCCGTCGCGGCCAGTCTCGCATAGAGACCAATGAGCGCGCGCCGATACGGTTCGTCGAGCCGTTGCGGAGACGTATCGGGCGACGCGGCCGACAATGCGTGGAGCGCCGGACTGACCTCCAGCAACAGCTGGGACAGCGGCAGATCCTGGCCAAGCGCGTGCACCTCGTCGAGATAGAACTCGAGAGTCGCCGCCGACTGCAGGCGTACCGTTTCGCGGAGAATGTCCGACGTGACGAACGGATTGCCGTCACGATCCCCGCCGATCCAACTGCCCACCCGACAGAAGCTCGGCAACGACCAGTCACGCTCCGGAAAGCGCTCCTGCAGCAGATCCTCCGTGATGCTGTACAGGCGCGGCAACTCGGTGAAGAACGTGCTGCGAAAATAGTTGATGCCATTCTTCACTTCGTCGATGACACGCAATCGATGCGGGCGCACCATGCGCGTATGCCACAACGTGAGCACGAGGGTGCTCAGCTCCTCGTCGAGCTCGGCGACCTCCGGCGGCGTGAGTGTCTGCCGGTCGCGTCGGTCCAGCAGCTCGGCGATCCCGTGCATCGCACGCTGCGTGCTCTGCCGCTGCACCTCGGTCGGGTGCGCGGTGAGCACGGGTGAGACGAGCGCATGTGCGTAGAACTCCGCCAGCACCTCGCCGGCAGGCACCTCGCCAGATGCGTCCGCCCGCCGCATGGCCGCGTCCAGCGCGTACGGCAAGCTGCCGGCACGCGGCGGCGACTCGGCCATATCGTGCGCCCGGCGGCGGCGCACATGGTGCGTGTCTTCGGCAATGTTGGCCAACTGCAGGAAGTACGCGAACGCGCGCACGACCGAGAGCATCGTCTCGCGCGGCAGATCGTTCAGCAGCGCGTTGAGTGCGGCGCGATCCTCCGGCTTGCCTTCGCGCGCAAACCGTACCGCCGTCCGCCGTACGGTCTCCACCAGGTCGAACGCGGCCGCTCCCTCCTGATCCCGCAGCGTGTCGCCAAGAATGCGACCCAGCAAACGGATATCATCGCGGAGTGGGCGGTCCTTTTCCTGTAGCGCAGTGGGTGAGTCGTCGTGCATGCTGCAATGTACGGCGAAAGCAGTCCGCCGTTCCGCGTCACTCGGTACGCATCCCGCCCCGCTTACATCTCGCGCTCGACGCCCCGCAGCAACCGCAGCACGGCGCCAAGGTCCCGCTCGTCGGCATCGGGATGCTTCATCTCCTCACGTTCCACCTGGTGCAGATACCGCCCCACCTGCACGTCCGACGCTCCGCGCGCCAGCAGCGCGTACACCTCGTGCCCCACGTGCTGGTATGACGCCGCGTCGTGCGACAGCAGCGGGTCCCAGTGCTGCGCGAGCAGCGCGTTGATCGCGCGTTCAGCATCGGCTCGTTCCATCGACATGCGGGGCTCCGGAGAATGATTGTTCGCGGCGCGACGCTCATGGCGTCGCGGCGTCTGGCACAATCGTAGCACAATCGTAGCACGATCCGGCGCGGTCTGTCCGCCTTCCCCTGAGAAAGCGTCCATTCTCGCTCGGCGGGCCACCGGTGGGCGAGCGCCGGAGCGTGCCAACCAGCTCCGTGGCGTCCATCCCCCGCAGCCCTGAACGAGCTAGCGCTCGCGTCCCAGCCCGCGCACCAGCACATCCGGAAAGTCGCCGAACATCCCGTCCACGCCGAAACGTTGCATCTCGCGAACCTCAGCCAGCGGGTCTCCGCCGTAGCGCTTGGGCAGGAATTGCGACTCCGAACGCAGCGTCCACACATGCACCACGAGCCCGGCCGCATGGGCGTCGCGCAGCAGCGAGGTTTGAGTGGCCGAGCTGTCCTCACCCACGACGAGCCGCGTATTGGCCCCCACGCCGGCCGCATACGTGGCCACCTCTCGCAACGCCGCCGGCGTCACCTGCGCAGGCGACCCAACGAGATAGATCAGTCGGACCCGGGTTTGCGTACGCAGCTCGCGCAGATTCCCCGACTCGAAGCTCTGGATAAACACCGGCGCGTCACGTCGGTCGAGGTTGCGCGCACGCAGCGTCGCCAGCAGGGTCGGCTCGAGTGGCAGCCCGATGCTTCGGAAGTACGTCGGATGCTTGGTCTCGGCGTACACGCCAACCTCGCGTCCACGCCGCCGCCCCGCACTGTCGGCCAGCGCCAGCACCTCGTCGAACGTGGGAATGGGGAACCGCCCATCGTTGGCGTGCGAGCGGAAGGACAGCCGCTCATTTGCACGGAGGGTGCGCAGCTCGGCCAGTGTGAAGTCCTCCGTGAACCACCCACCGACCGTGTCGCCATCCACCACCTTCGACGTCCGACGCTCCGGAAAGCGCGCCGCCACGTCGGTGGTCGTGCCGATCTCGTTCTCATGACGGGCCACGAGCACGCCCTCTTTCGTGCTGACCAGATCCGGCTCGATGAAATCAGCGCCCATCTCAATGGCGAGCGCATAGGCGGCAAGCGTGTGCTCCGGCAGGTGTCCGCTCGCGCCGCGGTGCGCAATGATCAGCGGGACAGGCTCGGCAACTGCTGAGCTCGTCGCCTTGGATGTCGTGGCAGGAGTTCCGGTCGTGCAGGCGCTCAACAGGCACGCAACGATCAGGGCGCTAGTAGGTGTCGGACAGAGGGGCATAGTGCACGAAGTTAGCGCGTCCAGCGTCGTCACGGTCGTCATTGTGAGCCGCGTGACCAAACCGCGACGGAACTTTTCGGATTCTCCCGTAGTGTAGGCAGACAAACGTGGACGCTGTGTCCGCGGGTACCTCGCAATTCCTCTCCATCAATGACCGCCACCGACCCGCAGGATCTTCGCTCCACACTCGCACAGGCGCTGGCCGGTCAGTATGTGATCGAGCGAACGCTCGGGCAGGGCGGCATGGGTACGGTCTTTCTGGCCCGCGACGTCACGCTCGACCGCAACGTGGCGATCAAGGTGGTCTTGCCGGAGATGGGCACGAGCCCGGAGCTGCGAGAGCGGTTCGCACTCGAAGCGCGCACGGTCGCCCGCTTGCGTCACCCCAACATTGTGGCGGTCTACGCCGCCGGCGAAGCAGACGGGCTGCTCTACTTCGTCATGGAATACGTGCCGGGCGAGAGCCTGCGTGAACGGATTAATCGCCAAAAAGCGCACGGAGTTGACGATGCGGTCCCCATTCTGCGCGATATCGCACTGGCACTCGACTACGCCCATGCCGCCGGCATCGTACACCGTGACGTAAAACCGGAGAACGTGCTGGTCGACCGCGAGAGCGGACGCGCCATGCTCACCGACTTCGGCGTCGCACGCGCCCTCTCCGACCCCGGCCAGCTCACCGGCGTCGGCTTCGTACTCGGCTCGCCGCGCTACATGAGCCCCGAACAGGCCTCCGGCGATGAGACGCTCGACGGCCGAAGTGATCTCTACTCACTGGGTCTGATCGCCTACGAACTGTTCAGCGGAGCCCCCGCCGTCCAGGCGGAGACGGCGGCCTCGGCGTTGGTCAAGCAGATCACCGAAAAGCAGGAACCGTTGTCGAAAAAGGTCGCCTCGGTGCCTGGCGAGATCGGACGGGCGGTAGACAGATTGCTCGAAAAGTCACCCGCGCTCCGCTTTCAGCGTGGCGCATCGTTCGCTGCCGCACTGAGCGGCGAAGAGTTTGACGCGAGCACGCCGACCAGCCGGATCGGGCGCGTGTCGGGCACCGGCAAACGGATCGGCAAACGCTCCTCTCGCCGCAATGTCATGGTGACCGTGCTCAGCCTGGCGGCCGTTGTCGCCGCGTTCTTCGTGTACAGCAAGGGCGCGGCAGCACACACGAACGATCGCGAGTGGTTTGTGGCACCATTTGAGGTGCAGGGCCCCGACCGGTCACTCGACTGGCTTCGGGAAGGGAGCCTGAACATGCTCACCCTGTCGCTTGCGCGTTGGAACGACCTGCACGTCGTCGAATACGAGCGAACGCTCGACATGCTGCGCGACGAAAATCTTGAGGGACAGCCGCGTGTCGGACTCGAGGATGCGCGCAGGCTGGCCAGACGGGCCGGTGCCGGACGAGTAGTCATGGGACAAGTCACCGCGATCGGCGATTCGCTGATCGTCACGGCGAGCCTGTTCGATGTCGCCAGCGGTCAGAGCACCGACCGAGCGCGAGTCGCCGCCGTCAAGGGAAGCGATCCACGGCCCGCCTTCGAGTCGATAGCCAGCGAACTGCTCGACCTTGTGGGCGCGCCGCAACTCACCTTTGAACTCGCCAAGGAGACGACCAGTTCGGTCGAGGCGTATCGCTTCTATTTGGAAGGACTGCGCGCCCTGAACGGGTGGCGCCTGCGCGAAGCCGATAGTGCATTCGCGCAGGCCATCGCCGCCGATTCCACGTTTGCACTGGCCTATTACAAGCGTTCGCTGGGGCTGGGGTGGGAAGGCATGCTGGACACCATGCGCACCATCGCCGCCGAAAAGGCGGTGCAGTTCGCTGACAGACTACCTGCGAATCGTCAGGAACTCGTGCGGGGACACGCCGAACTCACCCGCGGCTTCACCGCTATGTCAAAGAACGACACGGCGGAGACGCGCAGCTCGTTTCTCGCGTCGCGAAGCCGGATCGCACGGCTGGTGGCGACCGACACCACCGACGCGGAGTCTTGGTATGCGCTGGCCGACGCCAACTTCCATTTGATCTTCAACACTGCGTATGGCTTCTCCCCCGACAGCACCGCCAAGTACCTGACCGAATCGCTGCGCGGCTTCCAGCGCACCATCCGCATCGACTCCACGTTCCATCTGGCCTACCAGCATCTGGTCGAGCTGTACGGGCGCGCCGCCACGGCCAACTCGTATCTCGTGCTGGTTGGCGACAGCATCAAGCCCGGCGGCTCCCACGACTACGAACGGCGCATAGGAACCGAGGACCAGATCGCACGGCTGCGCGCGCAGGCGCAAACGCGTGCGCGTCAAGCGGCGGGTGGCTGGATCGCGTCCGATCCGGATGCCATCAATGCGCGGACGGCGTTGGCCAATCTGTTTGAGCAGATGGCGCAGCCGGATAGTGCGATCGGCGTCCTGCGCGAGGCGTTGGCGCGTCCGGCCACCGCAGACCCGTCGTTCGTCTGGCGCATCGCTTTCATTAAAGCCAAGGCGGGCATGCCATCGGCCGGTCCCGAACTGCGTGCGCTGCTCGACCGCTATCCCGTCGATTCGCTCCGTCGGTTCCGCATCGGCGACCGGCTGAACGGCCTCCTTGGTGCCATGTCCGTGGGTGGGCAGGTTGGAATGCCCTCGTTGCTCGACGAAGCATCGGCGCGGTTGCGGGAAACCGACCCGTCCCTTCCAGGCAACACCGGGAACTCGGCCAAGTCCAGCTTCGTCACCTCGTGGCTGACCTCCGGCATCAAGGTCGGCATGGGACTCCCCATGACGCCCGCCACGCGCGCGGTGTTGCTCGACGGTATCGCCGTGCTCGAACGGGAGTCGGCCGGCGGCGGCCCACGCGATCCAACCATCCCGTACATGGTCTACCTCGAGACGCGGGACTCCGCGTTCGCCACAGTGGCGCGTCGGTGGGGTTCGGCGGGGTCCAATTCGTTCCCCGAGATCCAGGCACTGACCGCGATCCAGCGTGGCGACACGCTCGAGGCGGCGCGCATTTCGCAGTCGTTTCCCACTGCCGATTCGCTCCGTCGGTCGGCGCTCGGCATGAGCGGCATGCGCTCCATGGCACGCGCGACCGTACTGGCCGAACTGGGCGACCTGCGTCGCGCGACCGACGTATACGAATCCATCGACCCGAAACGCTTTGCGCAGAACACCCTCCCCGAGTCGGCGTGGCCCATGTACGTGCGCAGCTACCTCGCGCGCGGGCATCTCTTCGCGCAGCTTGGAGAGCGTGAGCGGGCGATGCGGTCGTATGAACGATTTCTCGCGCTGTGGAAGGACGCCGAGACGCCGTTGCAACCCCAACTCCGCGACGCACGTGAAGCGTTGGCGCGCCTGCGCGATGCGGCCGGTGTCGCGGTGAAGGCCACCGTCAAGTAAGGAGCTGCCTGCATGCCCGTCGCGACCGATGCGTTGCTCACCGCCGTGCGCGGTCGCCAGTACGACGTGGTGCAGGAGCTGTTGGCGCGGGAGCCGGGGTTGCAAAACGCCACGGGGCCCAGCGGCGAATCGTTGGTGCTGCACGCCTGTTATGTGGGCGCCGCCGAGTTGGTACCATTGCTGCTGGGCAACCGGGCCATGGATGCCGCAGAATCCGCGGCCATGGGCGATGTGGCCGCGCTGGACGCCGCACTGGCACACGATGACTCTTCGATTGCTCGCCATACCGCAGACGGGTGGACGCCGTTGCATCTGGCCGGGTTCTTCGGTCGCGACGGCGCGGCCGCGCTGCTCATCGACGCCGGCGCACCGCTGGCCGAGCTCTCCATCAATGCCACGCGCAACACGCCATTGCATGCCGCGCTGGCCGGGGCGGGCAATCATCAACTCATCAAGCGGCTCGTCATGGCCGGCGCGGAAGTAAGCGCCACCGGCGAAGGCGGCATCACGCCAATTCACATCGCCGCGTCGCGTGGTGACGATGTAATGTGCGAATTGCTGGTGTCGCGCGGCGCCGATGCGCACGCGACGATGGCGGACGGGACGACGCCCGCGCAGTTGGCGACGGCGCGGGGGTTTGCAGCGTTGGGGGAGAAATTGATTGGCCTGGCGTAACGGGAGGGATCATGGCTGATGCTCCGAAGGTGAAGGGTCCGGCGTCGTACTTTCCGTCGATCGAGAAGACGTACGGCGAACCGATCGCGCATTGGATGGCCGTGCTTGAGCGAGCCGGCCCGCTCAAGCACGGGGAGCTCGTCACGCTCCTCAAGTCGCAGCATGCGATGGGTCATGGGCATGCGAATGCGCTGGCGGCCGCTTTTCTTGCCAAGAAGTAGAGCACGACCACGCACGACCACGCACCTCCACGCACCTCCACGCACCACCACGCACCGCCGCGCCTCGACATGCTCCCACGCCGCTTCGTGATCCTGTGCGCGCGCGCCGCGTTCAGCACCCCCGCCCGTGCCCAGTCTCCCGCACGGTCGCGACCGGCCGCGCCGTCGGCTCTCCCGTCGGTGACACTGCCGGCGGCAGTCGATCGGGTGCTTCGCGACTACGAGCAGGCATGGAGACGGAGTGACGCGGCGGCCCTCGCGGCCCTGTTCACAGACGACGGCTTCGTGCTGCAGAGTGGGCGCCCGCCGGTGCGTGGTCGTGCGGCCATCCAGACGGCGTACACCGGCGCCGGGGGCGCGCCGCTCCGTCTGCGCGCGCTGGCGGCGTCGGTGGCGGACACCGTCGGCTACATCGTTGGCGCGTATGGATACGGAGACGCCCCCGACGACGTGGGAAAGTTCACGCTCACACTCCGGCGCGGCCCCGGCGGCCGGTGGCTGATCGCCTCCGACATGGACAACCTGAGTCGTCCCACGCGCTGACAGCGAACGCGCCGCGAAATCTCTTGACAGCGGTCACTGTCGGACCCACTTTGTTGTGTCGGCGAACAAAGCTCCTCCCTCCTCCGTCGCCGACCGCACCGCTATCCCGTCCACCGCCCGGTGGAAGAGGCCCCTCCATGCGCCTTACGCCGAAGCTGGCCGCCCGCTCCGCGCGAGTCCGCCGCTTGTCCGTGCTCGCTGCCCTGCTCGTAGCGGCAGTCACGCCCACGACCGCCCGCGCCCAGCTGCCGCGCATCGAGGTGCGCACGGATGCCTCCGGCTCACGCCTTCAGGTGAATGGCGCCGACGTACTCCTGCGCGGGGTGAACTGGGACTACTTCCCCATCGGCACCAACTACTCCTACAGCCTCTGGACGCAGTCGGACGACGTCATCAAAGCCGCCCTCGATCGCGAGATGGGGATGCTCAAGGTCATGGGCGTCAACGTCATCCGGCAGTACACCGGCGTACCGCCGCGCTGGGTGCAGTACATCTACGAGCGACACGGCATCTGGACGGTGCTCAATCACTCCCTCGGCCGGTACGGCACCACCATCAACGGCGTCTTTCAGGCGCAGACCGACTACTCCGATCCGCGAGTCCGGCAGGCGCTCACCAACGAAGTGCTTGCTGTGGTCGAGGAATTCCGCAGTACACCGGGCGTGCTCATGTGGCTGCTCGGCAATGAGAACAACTACGGGCTTTCCTGGAAGTCTGCCGCCACCGAAAACCTCCCCGCTGGCGAGCGCGATGCCGCAAAGGCGACCTATCTCTACTCGCTGGTGGGCGACGTCACGCGCGCGATCAAGGCCAAAGACACCTCGCGCCCCGTCTCCTTCGCCAACGGCGATCTGCAATACCTCGACATCATTGCCAAAGAGGCCAAAGGGCTCGACGTCTTCGGCACCAATGTCTACCGGGGTATCGACTTCGGAGATCTCTTTGATCGCGTGAAGTCGGCGATGGGCATTCCCGTGATGCTCACGGAATTCGGCGCTGATGCCTGGAACGCGCGCGATATGCGCGAAGATCAGCTCTCGCAGGCCCGCTACGTGCTCGGCCAGTGGCAGGACATCTACGAGCAGACCGCAGGGCATGGACGCGCCGGCAACGCTATCGGTGGATTCACCTTTCAGTGGACCGACGGGTGGTGGAAGTTCGGACAGGAGCTGCGCCTGAACGAGCACGACACCAACGCCTCGTGGTCGAACGCCGCTTACGGCGACGACTTCACGAAGGGCGAGAACAACATGAACGAAGAGTGGTGGGGAATCGTCGCCAAGGGGCCGACCGACTCCAAAGGACAGTTCCCGCTCTATCCGCGCGCGGCCTTCTACGCGCTGCAGCAAGCCTACCAGCTCGATCCGTACGCCCCCGCCAGCGACGTCGCCACCATCAAGTCGCACTTCGCGGGCATCAGTCCGGCCGATGTGGAACTGCGCGCCCGCGCCGATCGCGCCGCGCTGACCGGCGAAGGAAGCAGCCGAGTCACGGTGAGTGGTCTGCGCATGGAGCTGCAAACGTTTAATACGGGCGGCACCAGTCTCCGCACGCCCGCGACCGAAGATGCCGCATCCACGCTGTACCCGTCGTTCCGGGGCTTCGATCGCATGGAGTCGTTTTACGCAGACATCACCGCGCGTCCCAGCGAAACGTTCTCCGCCACGCTGTCGCTCAACGTGCTCGGCAACGTGGCCCGCAATCCGATCGACGAGATCTTCTACGAGAATCGCGGTCGCCCGCGCAGCGTCCTCACTGACGGCACACCGCTCCGCCTGAACGGCATCGAACGGCTCGCAGTGTATCGCGCCAGCGTGTCGTGGGACGATCGCAACTTTCGCCTCGACGGCTTCTACCGCACCGGCCATTACCACTGGGGATACGAAGGTGACTTCTTCGGCCTCTATCGCGAAGCCAACTACGGCAAGAACATCGACATCTACAATGGCAACGCGCCGGCGGGTGTCGAGTTCACCGGCAAGCGTAAGCTCGCAGGGCTCAAATTCGCGTTCGGTCCGGAGCTGTGGTGGGGCGCCAATCCGACCGCCATCGCCAAGTACGGCCGAACGTTCGGCGAGACGCATATCACCGGCATGTATCAGGAAGACGTGGCGCAACTCTCCGCGTCAGCCACCGCCAGTTCGTTCGCCGTACCCATTCCGCAAACGCGACGCGCCACGCTGCATCTGGCCGACACCATCGCCGGCATCGGCGTCGAGGCGGGCGGCATCTGGGCCGGCGCGACGCGCGTTGGCGTACCCTTTCAGATCGTGGACAATTCGCGCGGTGCCACTCGCGTGCTGCAGGACCGCATCAAGGACAGCGACGCGTTTGGTGGCAAGGCACGCGTCACCTACTCGATGGGGCGCTACAACTGGTATGCGCAGGGCGCCATCATGGGCCTCGTGGCAGACGGGGGCCCGACGTCAGTGCAAACATTCACCGGCTGGAGCCTCAAGGACACGGGGCTCAACAATCAATGGAATACGATCTCCGGTCTGACGGCCCGCTTCGGCGCCTTCGAGATCGCGCCGAACGTGCTGTACCAAAAGCCGATCGTCGGGCCGGTGCCGTTCGATGCACCGGCACCCGGCCGTCCACGCAACGTGATCGACGATCCGTTCGCGGTGCGCGCCAATCGCGAAACGTACGGCGCGGAGCTGTTGCTCACGTTCGACCCAACGCCGGCAACGTGGATGTACGCGTGGGATAGTGACAATCGCGAAGACGCACGATTTGCCGCGAACATCGGCTACGTGTATCGCAAGCTGCCGACCACGATGGACGCCGCGATCGGTATTTTTGCCGACGGCCGCACCACGTTCCCGTTCCCGGGCGCCACGCCCGCCCGCAGCCTGTACGAAATCCGGTCACGGATCGTGTCCAAGGTGGCCAGCGACGTTCGCCTTATTGCCAACGTGTACACCGGCACCGCGGAACCGAACGGCAACGATCCGCGTCTGCTGCATCGCTCCGGTATCGACCTGCGCCTGGTGAAGCAACATGTGAAGCTGATGGCCGCCGCAAAGATCAACGACTGGGGTCCGTTCGACTACCATCGCGACTTCAATCTCACCTTCCCCAAGCAGTTCATGACGGACGTGTCATACTCACTCGGCACGCCGCCATGGTGGGACCTGCCGGATACGAAGTTCGGCGTACGCGGCACCTGGCGCGCGCTCAACAAATTCTCCCCGCGCTTCTGCCCGGAGCGTGTCCCCGATCTGATCACGGGAGCACCCGTCTGCGATCCGACGGCCCCGGCCCCCAACGGATCGGAGTGGGAACTACGGACCTACCTCACCGTCGCCTGGTAGCGCGCGCCGGTGTCGTTCGAACAACGCATCCAAACGCTGCTCGCGCAGCTCTCCATCGAGCAGAAGATCGGGCAGCTGCAGCAAGTAGCGGGTGGCGGTGGACACGTACCAGACGCGCTCGCGACGGCGGTGCGCGAAGGTCGCGTAGGTTCCGTGATCAACGAAGTTCATGCGGAGACGGTGAACGCACTGCAGCACATCGCCGTGCACGAATCACCGCACGGCATTCCGCTGCTCATGGGACGCGATGTCATTCACGGTTTCTCCACCGTCTTCCCGATTCCGCTGGGCCAGGCGTCGAGCTGGAATCCCGACGCGATCGAGCGCGGCGCGCGTATCGCCGCCCGTGAAGCGGCGGCATGCGGTGTGAACTGGACCTTCGCGCCGATGATCGACATCGGTCGAGATCCGCGATGGGGACGCGTGGCTGAAGGCTACGGCGAAGATCCGTATCTGACGGGTGAACTCGCGGCCGCCGCCGTGCGCGGCTTTCAGGGCGCGGATCTCTCCGCGCCGGATGCAATCGCTGCGTGCGCCAAACATTTCGTGGGCTACGGCGCCAGCGAAAGCGGTCGTGACTACAACGCGACCAACATAGCGCCGCGTGAACTGCGCGATGTGCATCTGCCGCCATTTCACGCGGCGGTGCAGGCAG
Source organism: Gemmatimonadales bacterium (assembly GCA_038234895.1). GTDB lineage: Bacteria > Gemmatimonadota > Gemmatimonadetes > Gemmatimonadales > Gemmatimonadaceae > Gemmatimonas. The sequence goes on along the minus strand of JBBQSM010000019.1, from coordinate 23,787 downwards.
GGGTGGCGTCGGTCATGACCTCGTTCAGCGACATTGACGGCGTTCCGGCCAGCGCCAACGGGCCGTTGCTCACCGGCGTACTGCGCGATGAATGGAGTTTCGATGGCCTCGTCGTGAGTGACTGGGATTCGATTCGTCAGTTGGCCGTGCACGGACTCACCGCCGACGACCGCGGATCAGCGCACGAAGCGGCCATCGCCGGCGTGGATATGGAGATGGCCAGCACGACGTACGCCGACCATCTCGTCGAGCTGGTGCGAGATGGTCTCGTGCCGATGGAGCGCTTGGACGCGATGGTGGGCAATGTGCTGCGCATGAAGCTGCGACTTGGTCTGTTCGAACGTCCCTTTACAGATCCAAATGCGTACCCCGCGCCGGGTAACGCCGAACACGTGCAGGCCGCGCGCGAGATCGCGCAGCAGAGCATTGTGCTGCTCAGGAATTCCCTGCGCCGAACGCCCCACAACGGCGACTACGTACTGCCGCTCGAGGCCAACGCACTTGGACGCGTGGCCGTGATCGGGCCGCTGGCCGACGATCCGTACGAACAACTCGGCACGTGGATCTTTGACGGGAATCCGTTGTTGAGTCGCACCGTAGTTCAGGCATTGCGCGAAACGCTCCCAGAGTCCGTGCAGCTCGACATCGTGCAGGGCGTGCCGAACACACGAAGTCTCGACACGTCGGGGTTTCCCGACGCGGTGCGTGCCGCCACCAATGCCGACGTTGCCATTCTCGTGCTCGGAGAAGAGTCGATTCTCTCGGGCGAAGCGCACTGTCGTGCAGATGTTTCGCTTCCCGGCGCGCAGGAGGCGCTGATCGAGGCCATTGTCGCCTCGGGTACTCCTGTCGTGCTGGTGATCATGGCTGGCCGCGCGCTCGCGCTCGAGCGCGTGGCGCACCGCGTCGATGCGCTGCTGTACGCGTGGCATCCGGGATCATTGGGTGGTGCGGCAATTGTCGACCTGCTGTTCGGGGTCACGTCCCCATCGGCGCGGCTGCCGGTCACGCTCCCCCGCGTTACCGGACAGATCCCTATTTACTACGCACACAAGCAGACCGGAAAGCCGGCTACGCCGGACACGATTGTCTCGATGCACGATATTCACGCGCGTGCGCCACAGCTCTCGGTCGGCAACACGTCCTTTCATCTCGACGTCGATCCGTCACCGCTCTATCCGTTTGGCTTCGGACTCACGTACAGCTACGTCGAGTATGACGCGCCGTCGCTGAAGCACGCTGACGTACCGATCGATGGCACCGTCGAGATCAGCGCCACGATCACCAATCGCGGTGCGCGTGCCGTCGAAGAGGTCGTCCAGCTCTACGTGCGTGATCTGGTCGGCAGTGCCACCCGTCCCATGCAAGAGCTCAAGCGCTTTCAGCGCGTGCATCTCGGTGTCGGCGAGCGACGCACGGTGCGCTTCGCGCTGCCGGTATCGGCGCTCGCTTTTCATGGACGTTCGTTGCAGCGCGCCGTTGAACCGGGGCGGTTCCATGCATGGATTGCCCCGCACGCCGGCACCTCGACGTTCGTCGAATTCTCCGTCCACGCCTGAATCCTTTTCGTATTCCTGTGACCACAGCAATGCCACATCAATCCGTGACCGAGCGCGCCGACGCGCTGCTGGCCCGTATGAGCCTCGCTGAGAAGCTGGGCCAGATGATCATGTCCGAACGCATGGCGACCTCGCCCGATGAGGTGCGCGAATTCCACCTGGGCTCGGTGCTCAGTGGCGGCGGTTCCGCGCCCGGCACCAACACGGTGGCCGATTGGGTCGCCATGAACGACGCGTACTGGTCCGCGTCCATGTCCGATGCAAACGGCCGGTTACCAATCCCCCTGCTGTACGCCGTGGACGCCGTGCACGGACACGCGAACGTGCTCGGTGCGACCGTCATGCCGCACAATATCGGGCTCGGCTGCGCACGCGACCCGGAACTGATCGAACGGCTCGCGCGTGTCATGGCGAAAGAGGTGCTCGCGACCGGCGTGGACTGGACGTTCGCACCCACGCTGGCGGTCGCGCAGAACATCCATTGGGGACGTACGTACGAAAGCTTTTCCGAAGATCCAGCCATCGTGACGTCGTACGCGGCGGGGTACGTGCGGGGCGTGCAGCACGACCTGGGCACCGACGGCGTGATCGCCTGCGCAAAACACTGGGTCGGTGATGGCGGAACCACCGCCGGCAATGATCAGGGTGACACCGCGATCTCCGAGGAAGAGCTCGAGCGCACGCACATCGCGCCGTACTTGCCCGCGCTCGGGGCCGGACTGCTCACTGTGATGGCCTCGTTTAACAGCTGGAACGGGGAGAAGTGCCACGGGCACCGCTACCTGCTCACGGATGTGCTGAAGGGTCGGCTTGGCTTCGACGGTCTGATCGTCTCCGACTGGGACGGCGTGGACTATCTGCACGAGGACTACGGCACGGCGATCGGCATGGCCGCCAATGCCGGCGTTGATGTCTTCATGGTTTCGCTGGAATGGAAGCAGTGCCTGTCGCTGCTGCGGCAACAGGTAGAGGCGGGCATGGTACCGATGTCGCGTATCGATGATGCGGTGCGCCGTATCCTGAGCGTGAAGCTGCGCTTCGGACTCTTCGAGAAGCCGCGTCCTGCTAAGCGTGCGTGGTCCAACAGCGACAGCTTCGGCAGCGCGGCGCATCGTGCCATTGCGCGTGAAGCCGTGCGCAAGTCGCTTGTGTTGCTCAAGAACGATGGCGGGATGCTACCGCTCCAGCGGACCGCGCGCATTCTCGTGTCCGGTAAGAGCGCGCATAATCGCGGACATCAGTGCGGCGGCTTTACTGTGGCGTGGCAGGGTGAGACCACCAATGCCCCCATCGTCGGTGGCACGTCGATTTGGGAAGGCATTCAGGCCGTCGCTTCGCTGGCCACGCTCGATGAGCAGGGCGCGTCTGCCGATGCAACGCAGCATGACATCGCGATTGTCGTCATCGGCGAAAAGCCGTACGCCGAAGGGATGGGCGATCTGCGTTTGGGTGGACGCGTGGAGAAGGGCTCACACAATCCGGCGAAGCCGCACAATCTCGCGCCCTATGGCAAGACAACCGAGCTGACGCAGCTGCATCCGGAAGATCTGGCACTCATCACCTCGATTGCCGCCAAGGGAATCCCTGTGCTGACCGTGTTCGTGGGTGGCCGTCCGCTCGTGGTGAATGCGGAGCTCGAGGCGTCGCAAGCATTCGTGGCGGCGTGGTTGCCGGGCTCCGAAGGACAGGGCGTCGCCGACGTGCTATTCGGCGACTATCCGTTTCACGGCACGTTGTCGTTCGCGTGGCCGCAGTCGGCGGCGCCGTCGTACAAGGACGAGGCGCCGCGCTTTCCGCGTGGCTACGGACTCGCCACGGGCTGAGTACCGAGCCCACGACGCCGCTCGAGTTCCTGGCGGACGTCGTGGGCCTTCTCTTCGGTAATTGGGTAGCCAGCGATCGTCCAGATGGCGATGCCTGACGCAATCAACGGCACGAACACATCGCAGAGTCGCAGCAGCACCAGCGTTTGCGGCGTCTGTGCACCGGCCAGTGCGACATCGAAGCCGGTGGCGTTGAGCAGGTAACCGCCGCCGGCCAGCGCGGCGGCCATGCCGACCTTCACGACCCACCAGAAGATCGAACCGAACATACCTTCGCGGCGCTGATGCGTTTCGAGTTCGTCGCAGTCCACCACGTCGGCGATCATGGAACCCATGAGCGTAAACAGTCCGCCAAGGCCAAAGGCCATGAGTGGTGCCGGAAGCAATACAAGCCACGGACGTGTCGGATCGTAGCAGAACCACTTCATGGCGTACCCGACCATCGAGACACTGGTCGACACGTAGAACGCGCGCTTCTTTCCGATCTTCGTGGCGAGCCACGTGATGAAGAAGATGATCAGGAACGTGGAGACCGCACCGACGGTGCCCGCGTACCCGGCATACTCGGCACCCCGTTCCTGATTTCCGCCAAATACGTAGTAGATGATCACGTACGACTGGAACGACGAGATCATGATGAACCCGTTGAACACCAGAAACGTCGCGATGCAGAGCCGCAGGTACGGTCGCGATTTCAACGTGGTCGCGAAGCCCTTGAAGAAGGCCGTCGTGTTGCGCTTAACCGATTCCCATGCGCTTTCCGTCGGACCCTCGGCCACACTCGCCGGCGCAGCGGCCGCCGCGTTAAACCGCTCACGAAGCAAAATGGCCGGCAGAATGCCAACGCATGCCGCCACGACGCCAATCACAATGGCCAGTGACCGCGCCCCGATGGTCGGCGTCGCAAACCATGGTTTGTGCGTCATGATCCACAGAAACCACGGCGACACCACGTATGCGAGCTGGCCGAGAAAATTCTGCACGCCCATGAGACGCGTGCGCTCGTGATAGTCCGGGGTGAGTTCGTAGCCCAGCGCGACCCACGGTGTGGCAAAAACGGTGTAACCGAAATAGAAGATCGTGGAGCCCGCCGTGAAGTACCAGAAGTAGAACGTCTGGCTTTTCCCTTCGGGCATCATCCACAGGAGCGCAAAAAAGAGTCCGGAAAGAATCGCGCCCACGAAGATGTACGGCCGACGACGTCCCCACCGTGAGCGCGTCTGATCGGAGATGAACCCCATCAATGGATCGGTCAGTGCATCGGTGACGCGCGGCAGTGCACTGGCGAGTCCGACCAGCGCCGGATCCATACCGAATCCGAGATTCAGGATGATGAGCATCCCGCCGATCGCCGCCGCCAACAGGTTGTTGACGAATGCACCCATCCCGTACGCCAACTTGCCAACGAACGGGATGCGATCTTCGATCGGCGTTGCATACTCGCCGGTAAGTCGACCTTTGCCCAGCCTCGTGTGCCACGCCGCCAGCGCAGTTTTCGCGAGGCGACTGACCGTACCGGGGCGGCTCACGGTGCGCCCTCGTACACGCGCACCCAGTCAACGACCATTTGCTGCGGAAACGTGGTGATGTCATCCGGCGCGCCCACGAAATTTCCGCCGACGGCAACATTCAAAATGATGAAGAACGGCTTGTCGAACACCCACGGTCCGTTCACGTCGGCGGGCGTGGACGTGAAATACAACTCGCCGTCGACAAAGTGCTCAATCTTCTCAGGCGCCCATTCCACGGCGTACACATGGAAGTCATTGTCGAGGCGCGCGAACGACAGTGTCTTCGCTTTTGTGCGGGCGGCGCCACCGGAGTAGCCCGGTCCATGCAAGGTGCCAATGACGGTGCTCGGCTGCTGCCCACGATACTCCATGATGTCGATCTCTCCGGTTTTCGGCCAACCCACCTGCGGATAGTCGGTGCCGAGCATCCAGAAAGCGGGCCACAAGCCGCGGCCGCGCGGCAGCTTCATGCGTCCTTCGATGCGGCCGTACTTGAACGACTGCTTGCCCAGCGTTGTCAGGCGCGCCGAGGTGTACTGCCGACCGAGATACAACTCGCGTCGCGCGGTGATGACCAGATTGCCACTGCCGTCCAGCGACGCGTTCGATGCACGATCGGTGTCGAACTCGAGTTGCGCGTTCCCCCAGTCTTCACCCACGTCGAACGACCAGTTCGCGCTGTTCGCGAGCTGACCGGCCGGTCCGCTGAAATCATCTTCCCAGACGAGCGTGCGCACGGGAGCCTCTGTTGAGGATTTGCAGCCGGCGACAGTGCACAGGAGCACGAGCGCGATCAAGCGACGCATGGCGGGAAGGGTTACGGCGACGGTGCCTGGGTGGGAATTAGCGACTTGGGGTCTCGCAGGAGCGCGTCGAGCACGAGTGTCGCGGCACCGATGGCGACCCCGCGCTCACCGAGCGCGCTGACGAGGATTTCGGAAGACGCGACAGCGCTGACGAACGTTCGGCGTAATACCGTCTCGCGAATGGGTACAAGCACCTGTTCACGCAGCTTGGGCAAACCGCCGCCCAGAATGACCGCTGCCGGATTGAGCAGATTCAGCATGCCGGCGATGACCGTTCCGATATGCTCGGCGGCCTCGTGTACCACGCGCGAGGCGAGTGGATCACCCGCTTTGGCCGCGGCTTCGAGTGAGTTGATCGTGATATCACCGCTGGCGAAATCGCTGGACGGATACTCCGGCGCCAATGAACGCGCACGCTGCACCAGTTCCTGTGAACCGACATACGTCGTGAGGCATCCGCGGTTGCCGCAGATGCATTGATGGCCGTGCACGTCGATGGTCACGTGGCCGATTTCGCCGGCCACGCCACCGGCGCCGCGATAAATGCGGCCATCGATAAAGTGTCCTGCGCCGATACCGGTCGCGATTTTAATGAAACTGAAGTTGGAGAGGCCACGCGCCGCGCCCCACCAATACTCCGCTACGGCACCCAGGTTGGCGTCGTTGTCCAAGAGTACCGGCACGTTGTACGTCGCACTCAGTGCTTCCATACCGTGCCGGCCATCCCAGTTGACCATCGCCAGTCGCGACACGCGTAGCGGATGATGTGAATCCATAGGGCTGGGGAGTGCCACGCCGATACCCAGCAGCGGCGCCGCCTGTCTGTCGATCATAGACAGGCACGCATCACACAGCTTTGCGACGAGTCGACGCGTGCCGTCGGCATCGGCGTGCACCGGAAAGTCCTGATGCTGCCACGCACGCACGCGTCCGCGCAGGTCGGTCACCACCACCGACACGTGCGACGCGCCGACATCGACCCCGAGCAACGAGAACGCGTCGTACTGGAAGGCCAGCACGATCGGCCGTCGTCCACCGCTCGACGCCCCGATCCCCGCCTCCGCGACCAAACGCGTTGGCAGCAACGCGTCCACAACTTCCGACACCGTAGAGCGCGACACCTCAAGCCGTCGCGCAATATCTGCACGCGAGATGTGTTCCTCGTCCCAGATCAAGCGCAGGATCGTGGTCGCGAGGGGACGTTGGCGGGACGGATCGGAGCCGAGGGCACCGACTTCGCAGCGGATGGAGTCATTCATCGGAGTCTCCGGGGGGCATGAGCAGACAGCCCCCAAGATAGTCCTACCGGTGAACGAGCACGTTGTCCACGAACACGGTTTTGAGGTCGCCGGAGAAAATGAGCTGCGCGAGATGGCCGCGGGCCGTCAATCCGGGGAAGGCCGTGAAGGGAATGTCGAGCGTCACCCAGTTGCCTGTACGGAGTGCCGGCATGGTGGCCGCGGTCAGGGTGATCTCGTGCTCACTGTCGTCACCGCCACCAAACGCCCCATTTGCACCGAAGTCCACCAGCTTGATCTTGAAGCTCGCGGGTGCGGCTGTGACATCGGGTGTCCAGATGTCCATCGAGAAGTGCGTCATCGCACTGGCGTTGAGCTGCTTGGAGATGAACTCGATGCCCGCGAAAACGACGTTCGTGTACCGCTTCACATCGTCATTCCCGATCTTCACGTCTGTCACGTCCGCTTGATCCCAGTCGGCCGACCACGTGTCTGCGCCGTTGCTCGTGTAGGCGTTCGAGAACAGTGCAACGGCATTCGCCGCCGTGTACGTCGGCGTCGGTGCGGCCACCGTGGGAGCATTGGCGGTAGCCGCTGCGCGATAGAAGTAGACGTTGTCGAGGTACAGCGTGGTCAGCGTGCCGGAGAGAATCATTTGCGCGAGATGGCCGCGCGTCGTGAGGCCAGTGAATGACGAGAATGGGATGTCGAGCGAGACCCAGGCACCGGTCGTGAAGCCCGGCGTGGTCGTGCGTGTGACGCTGATCTCGTGTTCGACATCATCGCCGCCGCCGAAGGCGGCATTCGCGCCGAAATCCACCAGTTTGATTTTGAACAGTGCAGGAAGCGCGGTCGCGTCGGGTGTCCACAGATCCATGTGCATCGTCGTCATTGCCGACGCGTCGACCGGTGGCGTGGTGAACTCGATCCCGGCGAACGTCATGTTGCTGTACCGCTTCACGTCGTCGTTGGCGATCTTGAGGTCTGCGACATCGGCCATGTCCCAGTCGGCCGACCAGGTGTTGACCGTACGGTTGGCGTACGCGTTACTGAACAGCGACACCACGTTATTTGCGGTGGCCGTCGGTGTCGGAGCCGCGACGGTCGGTGCCGTGGGCGCAGGTGGTGCGGGCGTCTTGTAGAAGTAGACGTTGTCGAGATAAATCGTGGGGCTCGACGCCAGCAAAATGATCTGTGCGAGATTTGCCCGCCGGGTGAGTCCCGCGAACGCGGACAGCGGGATGTCGATACTGTTCCACGCGTTCGCGACCAGCGGTGGGGTGCTCGCCGGCGTAATGGCCAACTCGTGCTCGGTGTCGTCGCCACCGCCGAATACGTTGTTTGGTCCGAAATCCACCAGCTTGATCCGAAAGAACGCCGGATCGTACGTGTACACGTCCACGTGCAGGTGCGTCATCGCCGTCGCGTTTACCTTGGCGCTTATAAACTCGACGGCAGCGAACGTCAGGTTGGTGTAGCGCTTGGTCGTGTTGCCACCGATCTGCACGTCGGCCACATCCGCCTGATCGAACGACGCCGACCACGTGTCGACCGGGACATTGGTGTACGTATTGCTGAACAACGAGATCACGTCGGCGGCGGCACGCGTTGGTGTTGGCGCGGCCACAGTCGGCGGAGTGGCGGTGCGTAGCGTGATCGCTCCCGACGCTGCCGTTTCGCCGAGCGTTGCCGTGATGGTGCTCGTGCCCGTGCCGACGACCGTGACTTTGCCGCTCGCGCTCACCGTGGCCACCGCCGGATTGGACGAAGCGAAGGTGAAGTAGTCGGCGGCGACCTCGGTCACTTGCGCTTCACCACCGATCGTGTGCGCGACCGAGGTGCCGGAAATGGTGACCACCGCCCCGACCTCCGAGGTGAGCGAGAGGGTGGGGATGGCGGGGCGCGGCGTGCCGAGGTCAACCGTCTCGTACTTGATCTCGTCGAACCACAACGTGTAGCCCACACCGTTCTCTGGACCTTCCGCGAAGTAGAACATGCCACGTTCGGCTTTCAGCTTGGACGCGAGCGGAATGGGGAGCGTGTACTTCTTCCAGTTTGTGGTGACGTCGAGGTTGGTGCGCCGCGCCGTGAGCTTGGAGGTGCCCGTGTTGTCGTCGCCGAGGCCCACGACGTCGAGCTTCGCTGCGATGCTTGCCTTGGCCCAGAACGTGATCGCGTTGTAGCCACTCAGGTCGCGCGGGACCGTCGCCACGAAGGCGCCGCCGGCGTAGCCGCCCGTGGGATCGCCCGGGTTGGGGATCGTGACCTTGAGCGCTGCCGTCCCTTCGCGGCGCGTACTGCCGTCCGCAGCGATGGCGTCTGTCTTGGAGCCGCTGAACGCCTGAAAATCGACCCCTGCACCGATCGCGTCGCCGAACACGGTGCCGCCCGATGGGAATGGGGCCGGCTCGAGCATGCTCGTGTCTCGGCTGCAGGCCGCGGTCAGTAGGAGACCGGCAAGGCCAATCAGGCGGGGCGTGCGCGGACGGAACAGCATGGCGATTCACTCCGGAGGGAATAGCGGAGGCGCTGGCAGACGGCCCGGGAGGGAGAGGGTCGTCGAAAGTTTGTCCAGTAACCGAACAAAGAATGGCGAAGGCGGGGGAGCCTGTCAAGGAAATTTTCCCGCATCTCGCCCCATCGACCGCGCGCGCCGCCGGAACCGACGGCACCGCGCGCGGCCGATCTCCTACCCAGCAATCAGAACAGGAAGAACGAGAACCGACCCCCGCTCGCGCCGAGACTGCTGAAGCGCTGGTTCACGATGGTGTTGTAGATCGAGCCGAACGTGTAGCGGATGCCAATGTTGGTGGTGATGCGGAAGCCGGTTTGCAGCGCCTGACGTTGCAGCAGGATCTCTTCCTCGGTGTTGCCGGCGCGGGGGAGGAAGATCTGATCGTTGATGCGCGCCGCGGACCCGCCGACGTTGAGTGAGAAGCCGCGACCGATGCGCAGATCCACATTTCCACTCAACGTCAGAGCATGCCGGTTGAAGTCGTGGAGATAGTTGAGCCAGTCCAGCGACACGTTGCTGGAGCCCCACGACTGCCGGGCCACATAGGACGCCGTCGCTTGCTGACTGAAGCGCGTCTCGGAGTCGCGGTTAAACACGGTGGTGCGCTGGTAGTCGTAGTAGTTGGGCCCCACGTTGTAGAGGAACGTGAGTTGGCGCCGCGTCTGCTCGGTCCAAGGAAAGACGTTGTACTCGACAGCCGGCTGCAGGCGGAGTGCGAGATCCTGATTGAGAAAGTCGGAGTAACCGGCGCCGAGCTTGAGACCGGCGGACCAGTGTGTCGACAACGAACGCACGATGAGGGAGTTGGCGTTGTAGGTGCGCTGCTCGTTGGTGACGGTGAAGGCCGGCCGCGTGGTGGTGGCGGGAATCTCGAAACGCTGTGCGTTTACGTTGCCGCTGAGCGAGAAGTTCATCTTCCACTTCTCAGTGGCGCGGTTCGCCGATAGCGAAAGCGAGCCATTCACGGACCTTTGCTGATCCTCCGCGCGAACGAAGGCGTTGAAGTTCGTCGTGTACGTCCAGAGGTTCCAACGATCTTTCAGGTCGGCGGCGGACGCCTGTTGTTGCTGCTGACGGAATGGTGCGACGTAGGACAGTTGCACGCGCGATGCGATGGGCGACTTCGCCACATACCGCGCAAGTCCAAGCTTGAAGGTGCGCGCCAGCTCGCGGCGGATCCGGTCGTCGGGATCGTTGGGAAGCGTATTGAGCACCAGCGTATCAGCCATTCCCTCGAAACGCCGACGGCCGATGAAGGTGATGGTGTTTTCGGTGCCGCCGCCGCCGTTGGTGAGCCCGGAGACGAGAATCTGTACGTCCGAGTCAAACCGGTCTCTCATCCAATTCACGAAATTCACGTCGGTGACGATGAAGTCACGGTCACAGCCGCGGATGCGTCCTTGGCAATCGAGAAATACGCGAATGGCCTGAGACTGCAGCGTTGCCGAGTCTGGCGCGGTCGCCACGGGACGAGCGCCCGGTGGACCTCCAGGTGGACGTCCACCCGGGGGACCTCCCTGCGCAGACAAGGATCCAGCCGAGAGAATCAGGGCAAGTGCGCAAGGCGTCCAGCGAACGAGTGCGAGCATACAGTGACATTGAGGTGGGGGTAACATCGGGCGGCGCGACGGCCGCCGGCCTGAGCGGTCCAGACCGGACATGCGCCCAACGCGCCTTAGCCGTCCAGAGTTGCAGCACAGCGTCCGCGCGGCATCCGCCCCTCACCCCCGACCTTGGTTTACGCCTTCACTTGCAACAGCAAGCAGTCCCGGGCGTCGCACTCATTGCCGCGGCGCCGCCGGCTTGACGCGCGAACCCGTCATCCAGATGTCCGCCCTCGCAAACGCCGTTGAAAACTCCCGCGACGTCGCCTCCGCCTCGGCATGCTTTCCCTGCGCGCGCAGCGCTTGCGTGACCCCAAACAGCGACCACCCGTTTCCCGCATGGATGGCCAGGTCCTCGCGATACACAGCCTCCGCCTCGACAGCGCGCCCCGCCTCCAGCAACACCGCTCCCAGCACGTGCCGCACCGGAATGGGCCACGGCTCCGGCTCGTCGTAGCGGAGCGAATCCTCCAGCGGAACGGCCGCGCGCAGCGCACTCACGGCGTCGTCCCACTGACCGCCCGCCGCCGCGTGCTCACCCGCCAGAATGCCGCGCGCGATACCGAGCAGACTACGGATCGGATGACTTCCCGTTTTTGCCGAATCGGGGACGGCCCGCTGCATGGCGTCCAGCAGCGCGAGTTGCGCCTCGGCTTGATTGCGCTTGCCCGTGCCGAGCAACGCCATGCCGCGCGCGAAGTACGACACCCCAGCCTCCAACTCGTCGCCCGTGAGCGGAGTGAGCGCGAGAATTTCCGCCCACCGCCCGAAGCGGGCCAGCGTGAGTGGTTCGTAGATCGCCGCGAAGGGGAAGTTGCGTGCGAGATCGCGGCCGGCCTGAATCGCCACCGCACTTTGCCCGTCCATGGACGCCGCCGAGCGCAGCATGTCGAGGTTGTGCGACGGATAGATGCCTGGGGCACCGTCGTGCCGCGCGCGCTGGTCGGCCATCCACGCCCGCTGGTTGAAGCGGACTGCGTCGCCGTAGCGCCCCATGCGCATATATGTGTGCGACGGCATGTGCGGAATGTGGCTCGCCCCGGGAATGATGTCGGCCAGAATGTCGGCGCAGGCGGCCGCACGTTGCGGTGTGCGCGACGCCTCGGTGGCGTGGATGTAGTGATGGCACGCACCCGGGTGGCGCAGGTCGCGCGCGAGGACCCCTTCGAGCACGGCAATGACTTCGTCGGTACCAGGCTGAGGCTCACCACGGCGCGTCCATTGATCCCACGGACGCAGCACCATCAACGCCTCGCCCAGCAACGAGGCCGCGTCGAGGTCGTCGGGGAAGTCACGCGTCACCTCGCGCATAGCGTTCGCGTACGCACTATCCAACGCTTTGCGTCGCGCCGCGATAGGCACGGCGGTGTAGCGTGCCGCCATGGCGTCGATGAGGGCGTGCTCGACGCCCGGCTCGCGCGCAACCAGCTTGCGCGCCCGCTGGATCGCGGTGTAGGCCTCGAGTGCCGCGGACGAATCGATGTCGGCGCCGTTGATGTACGGGCCAAGCGACCACGCCAGCCCCCACCAGCACATGGAGCAGGCAGAGTCTGCAGCGATCGCAGCCCGGAAGCTCTGCTGGGCGGACCGGAGGCCGAAGCCGTAGGTGAGGCGCAGTCCCTGGTTGAAATACTGCTGCGCAAGCGGCGCGGTGGTCTTCACGCGACGTGTGTAGCTGCCCAGTCCGTCGTAGAGCGGAATGGACGGCTGCGCCGGTACGGAGGTCTTTGCAGCAGTGCGGGATTCCTGCGCGTGCACTGATCGTGCGGATACGAACAGGGTGGCCACCGCCACGGACGCGCAGAAAAGCCGGTAGCCGGCCCAATGCGCCGTACGCACCGTCAACTGACCGATCGACAACGCGCGCGAATTCGAAGTTGAACGCATGACCGAGCTCCCGAATTGAGGCATCGCGTTCGGCCGCACGATGCCGTGAAGACATATGGTCGGGTGTTCGCCACCGCGGGCTGCGGTGGCGACACCTTTATGGCAACTACTTCCTCACAGCGGGGAGGGGGCGGTCGAGCTCCTCGTCGTCCTGACCGAAGAAACCACCGCCGCCGTCACCTCCGCTCAGACGCTCGACCCGAACCAAACGCGAGTAGCGCTGTCCACCCACGACCAGTGTGACACGATAGTCGCCGCTGCCAACCATCACAGTTTGCGTCCCACCGCCCCGACCGCCTCGACCGCCGCCGCCCGGGAACAGCCCTAGCGCCGCGAAGTCGTCACCGAGCGCGTCACGCAACGGACCAAAGGCCGCCAGCAAACCACCGGCCTCGGGAGCAGCTCCTTCCGCGCCGCCTGCCCCGCCGCCACGGCCGCCCGCACCGGACGCGCCGGGCGCGGGGAAGCTCGGCGTTGCGCGTGACTCACCCGCCCGCTCCTGGAATCCGGCGGCGCCGCCACCGCCGCCACCACCACCACCACCGCCGAACGAGGCGAGCATGGCCTGCATCTGTGGCGGCTGTTGTCCCGTTTGTACGGTCGTTCGGATCTGCGCCAACATTGGCGCAGGCACCGCACCGGCTTTTTCCAGCGAATCAAGCGCCCGCAAAATCCTCGAAGCTGTATTGATACTGTCGCGTTTCTGTGCTGGTGAAAGCGCTATTTTCGGCGCTGGCCGTTGCGCGCGCATATCCCACAGAACGTTGTGCAGCCCCGCCGATCCCGGGCCAGTCACGGTTCGAATGGTGTCGCCGGCGGCGTCCTGAATGATGAGACGGGCCGGACCCGAGTTGGCCCCGGACAGCTGATACCAGAGCGAGGCACCGTATGCCGGGCTGGGGGCCGCGAACACGCCCTGGCCGCTGTTGCCGCCGTTGATCGGCGACTCGCCCCACTGGAACGCCACGCGCGGCGTAAACAGTGTCGCGGTGGCGGCGCGCACGTCCGGGGTCATTTGCTGGAGCGGAGTGATATCCGCAATCCAGATCGACCGGCCATGCGTCCCGGCAATGAGCTCACCGTCGCGCGGATGAATGAGCAGGTCATGGACCGGCGTCGTTGGTAGTCCGCTCATGAACTTCTGCCAGGACAGGCCGCGATCGAGGGACATGTACAACCCGACGTCGGTGCCCACGAACAGCAGATCGCGGTTCTTCGTGTCCTCCCGGATGACGTGGGCGAAGTCCGCCTGTCCCGTGGGGAGATTGGCGACGATGCTCCGGAAGCTCGCGCCGTAACTGTCCGTCGCGAACACATAGGGAGTGAAGTCGTTGCGACGGTGATTGTCGAACGTGACGTAAAACGTGGCCGTGTCGAAGTGCGACGGCTCGATGCGCGAGACGTACGAGCCGGCCGGCACGCCTGGAATGCGACTGGTGAGCTCTTCCCAGTTGGCGCCGTCGTTGCGGGTGAGCCAGACACGCCCGTCGTCGGTGCCGGCGTACAGGAGCCCCGGACGGATGGGTGATTCATTGAGCGACACCACGGTACCAAACGTTTCTGCGCCGGTCACATCGGGCGTCACGCCGCCCGTCGTGCGCAGCGCGACGTGGAGCTTCGCCGAGTCCGCGTACGACAGTTCGGGGGAGATCGGAAACATCTCGTCGCCGCGCTTGACGCTCTTGAGCACCCGATTGGCGCCGAAGTACAGCGTTGACGGGTTGTGTTGGGAGATGATGTACGGCGTGTTCCAGTTCCAGCGCAGCGACCAGGCGACGGAGTCAACCCGCTGGCGCGTCCGGAACTCCGCAAGCCGCTTCTTTTGCGCGGAGGAGGCGGGTTTGGTGGTGTCCGGCCAGACGGCGTACATGGAGTCTGCGTAGGCCAGATAGCCACTTTCGCGCCACGTTGGTTTGCGGAGTCCCGTGCGCTCCCCCGTCGCGAAGTTCAGCCGACCCATGCTGCCTCCCTGCGACTCGGAGTACAGGATGTTCGTATCCGAAGGATCCTGCTGCGTCACGAAGCCGTCGCCACCACCAACGTTGTGCCACATGGCGTTGGTGATGGGTCCCTGCTTCCGACGGCTGGGGCCACACCACGAACCGTTATCCTGCAAACCACCGCACACGCGATAGGGCACCCCCATGTCGGCAGAGATGTTGTAGAACTGGCCGAGTGCGAGGGAGTTCGGGAAGTGCCAGTTGCCGCCACGGTCGTTGGAGACGCCGATGCCGCCGTCGTTGCCCACGATGATGCGCTGCGGATCCTTCGGATCGATCCACATGGCGTGATGGTCCACATGCAAACCAACCGTGGTGTTGCCGGCCGTCTTACCGCCGTCGCTGGAGTATTTCACCGGCGTCGACGACCAGTAGACGCGGTTCGGATCTGTCGGATCGACGCGCACCTGCGAGTAATAGAAGGGGCGGACGTTCTCGGGGTTCACGAGCGCCCACGTCTTCCCGCCATCCTCCGACCGATACAGCCCACTCGGCCGGCGCGCTGGCGCCGTCTTGGCGGCCGGCTTGGGATTGGGGGCCGTGTCCGCCTCGACCTGCGTGTACATGATGTCCGGGTTGGACGCGGCAATCGCGATCTCGATGCGCCCCTTCGTGGTGCCTGGGAATCCGCCGTCCTTTACCTCCGTCCAGCTCTCGCCGGCATCGGTGCTCTTCCAGAGCGCGGAGCCGGGACCACCAGAGTTCAGGAAGTACGGGCCGCGAACGCGCTGATAGCTCGACGCGAAGAGCACGTTCGGGTCGCGCGGATGGAGCTGCACATCGATAAAGCCGGTCTTCTCGTCGATGAACTTGGTCAGCTTCCACGTCTTGCCACCGTCGGTGGTCTTGTAGAGGCCGCGTTCCTTGCTCGAGCCCCACGCGTGTCCGACCGCGGCCACCCAGACGGTGTTCGGATCGGTGGGGTGCACCTGAATGCGGCCGATGTGGCGTGTCTCGGCGAGGCCGAGAAAGCCCCACGACTTGCCACCATCGGTGGACTTGTAGATGCCGCCACCGGGGGAGATGGAGTTGCGCGAGTTGGGCTCGCCGGTGCCCCAGTAGATGACGTTGGTGTCGGACGGTGCGATCGCGAGGTCGCCGCCAGCCGCGACGCGCGCCGTATCGAGCACCGCGCGGAAGGTGACGCCGTTGTTGGTGGTCTTGAAGACGCCGCCTGCCGCCGTCGACACATAAAACGTCTTGGACGGCGACGCGATGCCTTCGATGTCGACGATGCGGCCCATCATGTTTGCGGGGCCGATGTTACGCCAACGCATGGCCGCGATGATCGCGGGATCGACGGAGACCTGGCCGGCTGGCGTGGATTGCGCCGAGAGGGGAGCGGTGAGGCCGACGGTCAGACCGGCGACGAGCACGAACGCTCGAGTGGTTCGCATGGAGAGCGGGGGAAGAGGACACGGGGGGCGGGACCAACAGGAATGGTCGAACGATAACGCGCGTCTGGTCGCGCCGCGGTACCGTGTGGCGCGTGGTCACGGGCCACGCGAGTGCGATTGCAGACGCTTGATGGCGTCAACGAAGGCAAAGCGGAGTACCGTGACAGCAAGGCATAAGTCGCGGACCGGATACCGTCGGCCACGGTTATGGCTCACCGCAGCATGGCATCGTAAGCTTCCCAACACAGTCAAGCGCGTCGCGCGACCCCGCGGCATCACACCAACCTCCGCCCCATGCGACGTCGCTTCTGGTGCCTGATCGCCTGCCTGCTCTGCTCCGCGCCGATCACCCTATTCGCGCAGGAGAAGCACTGGTATCAGACCGACTTCACCACATCGGAATTCACGACGCGCCGCGCGAAAATCTACGACGCCATCGGCGCGCAGGGCATCGCGATCGTGCAGGGCGCCAGCGGCGTGCCGGGCTTCAGCGTGTTCCGCCAGTCGAATGACTTCTACTACCTCTGCGGTGTGGAATCGGCGCACGCGTATTTGCTACTTAATGGCCGCACGCGCACATCCACGCTGTATCTCCCCCACCGCGACGACGGGAGGGAGCGGTCAGAAGGGAAGCTGCTCTCGGCGGAGGACGCGGCGCTCGTCATGCGACTCACCGGCGTCGATCAGGTGCGCGCGCTGGAGAGTCTGGCGTCAGACCTCGTTGGTGCCGATCTGATTCGTCCGCCGGCGCTGGCGTTGTTCACGCCGCTCAGTCCGATGGAAACGGGTAACGATAGTCGTGACGAGTTGCTCTACGCGCAGGCCCGAAGCGCCAGTGATCCATGGGATGGCCGACCGTCGCGCGAGGCGCACTTCGTACAGCTCGTGACGCAGCGCTTCCCGCAATTCCAGGTGCGCGATCTTTCGCCTACGCTGGACGCGATGCGCGTCATCAAGAGTACGGCCGAAATCGCCCTCATTCGCAAAGCCACGCAGCTCGCGGGGCTCGGCATCATGGAGGCGATGCGATCCACTGCTGCCGGTGTGTACGAGTATCAGCTCGACGCCGCCGCCAAGTACGCCTACTACGTCAATGGCGCACGCGGCGATGGTTACGCCTCGATCATCGGCGGTGGCACGAACGCGTTTCTGGGGCACTATTTCCGCAAGTCGGACACACTGCGCAACGGCGACCTGGTGCTGATGGACTACGCCCCCGACTATCGCTACTACACGAGCGACGTGACCCGCATCTGGCCGGTCAACGGCAAGTTCACCGCCGCACAGATCGCCTTGTACGACTTCATCGTCGCCTATCGCGACGCGCTGTTCCGCTACATCAAGCCAGGCGTCACCGCTGACGAAGTCCTCGACCGGGCGGCGGTAGAGATGAAGCAGTATTTGGTCGGGAAGACGTTTGCCTCGCCTGCCCATCTCAGGGCGGTGCAGCAGGGTGTGATCTTCCGCGGCCACTTCCAGCATCCGGTCGGGATGGCCGTGCACGACGTGGGGCGCGTACGCGGAGTGCCGCTCGCGCCCGGCATGGTGTTCACGATCGATCCGATGATCTGGATCCCTGAGGAGCAGCTCTACATCCGGATTGAGGACGTGGCGCTGGTGACGGCGGACGGCGTGGAGAATCTCAGCGGCTTTGTCCCCACAAAGGTTGCCGACGTAGAGCGGACGATTGCCGAAGCGGGTCTCGTCCAAGAGCGTCGCCCTGTCTCGCCAACCGGTGAGGCAAGCGGGGCCCGCCGATGAAGCGCTGGCATCACGCGGACACGATTGAGCGCACGGGTTCGTCTGAAGCAGACTGAAAATCCACCGAATCGGGGCGCATGCAGGTTAGGCGTGTACTCGCCGTGGCGGCTTTCCGTCGGAACTTCCGCTCTACAGATAGCGGCCGCATTCGGCGACCGCAAAACTCCTGTGGAGGCGCCATGAAAGCTCTCATCACTCTCATCACGGCCAGTCTTGCACTCTGCGCGTGCGCAAGTCCTACCGAACCAAAGGTCGACGCGGAAGCTGCGGCCGCTCGGGCGAAGATGGCCAGCACCACCCTCACGGCAGCATCGACCGGCACCAAAGGTACGAACAAGCTCGCCGCAAACTGAGGCGCACACTGAGCCATGAGCGTCGGCGTGTCGATCAAGCCTCGGTTTCGGGATCGGCACGCTGCTGGTCTTGCGCTCGTGCCGCTCCTCCGCGATACCCTCGGCGAGGCGAGACCACGCGTTGATGGGTGCGATGAACCAATCGCAGCTACCCGACACGACGTGATCGTGCTGGGTATGGCGAGAGGCGGTGTCGCAGTGGCGGCCCCGATCGCTCGCGCGCTCGCGGCGCCGCTGCACGCGTTCATCGGTCGGAAACTTGGCGTGCCCGGCATTGAAGAAGTGGCCTTTGGCGCGATCGCGGAGGGGCGCAGTGCACCGGTACTGGACGCGGTACACGACTATATCGGGCTACCGCGAACGGTCGTGCGATCGGTGTATATGCGAGAACGCGAGGAAATGGCGCGGCGCATCATGCGCTATCGCGATGGAGCGTCACTTCCCTCGCTCCGTAGCCGAACCGTCGTGCTGGTGGATGACGGCCTCGCCAGTGGAGCGACGCTTCGCGCTGCGGGCATCGCGATCCAGAAGCAGCACCCATCGCGTCTCATCGCCGCGGTACCGGTGTCGTCTGTCGATGGACTCGCAAACGTGAAGTCCATCTTCGGGACGATCGTGACGGTCGAGACGCCGACGCCGTTTGGCACCGTGTCCGACTGGTATCACGCGTATGAAAGCATCGGCGACGCCGAGGTGCGCGCTCTCCTCGGACTGGCCCCTCGATCGACGCCGCAGCATGCACCGGCCGAACCACGCGACACGGAACGACTCATCGAAATCCCCACCGGGGAGACCGGCCCGACCACGACGATCCTGGCCGATCTTGGACAGGCGCTTGGTGCACGCGGACCGCGCGGACTCGTCATCTTCGCGCACGGCGGCGGGAGCACTCGTGGCAGCTATCGCAATCGCTACCTCGCCGCGCGCCTGCGCCTCGCCGGTTGGGCGACGTTGCGCGTGGACCTGCTGAGCGCGCACGAGCACGAGGCCGACGCGGCCGGCGACATGCGTTTCGACATCGTGCACATCACGCGTCGCCTGCGTGCAGCAACGAATTGGTGTATACAGTCCAACACTCCGGGCGCTGAACGGATTGTGCTTGTGGGCGCCAGCACGGGCGCTGCGGCGGCGATGGGCGTTGCCTCCACGCAGCCGGCGCGAGTGATGGCCGTCGTGGCACGCGGCGGCCGTATTGATCTCGCCCATGAGGCACTGCCGCGCGTGCGCGCCCCAACACTGTTGGTTGTCGGTGGCGCAGACCACGACACGATGACGCGGAACCGCGAGTGCGCTGCGCTCCTCGGCGGACCCGTCACACTGCGCGAAGTCTCCAACGCCGGACACACGTTCGAAGAGCCCGGCGCGCTCGGACGCGTGGGTGAACTCGTTGCAGACTTTCTGGGTGACACCTACCGCCGAGATCGTATGCGCCGTTGGTGGCGTTCCGTGAGCCGATAGCGCCAACGCGCTGCAGAGGGCGCGAGCGTGAACACCTTTTCGCGCAGTACGTTTGACTATGCACCGCGCCGGCTGTAACTCGGAGAATTATGCGAAGCATCAATCCGGACCTGTGGCTAAAGCTGGAACGGCTCCTCGATAGTGCGCTGGAGCTCAGCGGCGAGTCACGGGAGGCTTGGCTTGCCCAGCTGCGCATCGATGAGCCGGATGTGGCAGCGCCTCTCGCAGAACTGCTATCCGCCGATGCACGCGCTGAAGAACGCGGCTTTCTCGAACAGCGCCCCACGGGTCTCGCCGGAACACAGATAGGCCACTACACACTCATCAAGTCGCTTGGACATGGCGGCATGGGGTCGGTGTGGCTGGCGCGTCGAACGGATGGACGGTTTGACGGATATGCCGCCGTCAAATTGATGAATCTGTCGCTGATGAGTGCAACGGGGCAGGCACGCTTTCGCCGCGAGGGTACGGCACTCGCGCGACTCACGCATCACGCAATCGCGCACCTGTTGGATGCGGGCGTCGCGCCGTCCGGCCAGCCGTATCTGGTGCTCGAGTATGTGGATGGGCAGCGCATCGACGTGCACGCAAAGTCGGCGGCGCTCACGCAGCAGCAACGCATCGAGCTTGTGTTGCAGGTCATGGACGCTGTGGGGCACGCACACGCGAACCTGGTCGTACACCGCGATCTCAAGCCGTCGAACATTCTGGTGACCGCCGATGGGCAGGTAAAACTCCTGGACTTTGGGATTGCCAAGCTCCTGCAGGAGAACGACGAGGATGATTACACCGCACTCACTGGCGCGGGCGGCGGTGCACTGACGCCGGACTACGCGTCGCCGGAACAGATCAAAGGCGAAGACATCACCACCGCGACCGACGTGTATGCGTTGGGGGTACTGCTGTACATCCTGCTGTCCGGACGCCACCCCACCCGCGGCACCACCATGACGCCAGCTGAGAGTGTGCGCGGCGTGCTGGACGTGGAACCGCAGCGACTTGGACTCGGCGATCTGGATACGATCATCGCCAAGTCGCTTCGCAAGTCGCCGTCGGAGCGCTACGCCACTGTTGGCGCGTTTGCCGACGATCTGCGCAGCTACCTCCGGCATGAGCCTGTTCGCGCACGTCCGGATTCGCTTGGCTACCGCGCGCGCAAGTTTGTTCGCCGAAACCGTGCGGCTGCCGCCACGGCAACGCTGGTGTCGTTGGTGTTGATGGGCGCGACGGTCTTCTCCGTCATGCAAGCACGGCGTGCCAATGAGCAACGTGACGTCGCCGTTCGTTCGGCGAAGCGCGCCATGGCGATGTCCGAGTTGCAGAGTGTCCTCGCCAGCGACAGTCGCGGATCGGACGGACTCACTTTGACGCCGGCCGGCCGCATTCGTCTCGCGGAAGAGATGCTCGTGCAGCGATTTCGTGGCGAGCCGTGGCTCGTAGCCGAGGTGATGATCGACCTGTCCGGGCGCCTGGGTGAGTCGTTGGATCGCGCCGGTGAGCGAGCCATGCTGCAGCGCGCCTCGAGTATCGCGCGTGAAAGCGGTCAATCGAAGCTCGTCGCCCTAGCGTCGTGTACGCGGGCCGTAAGCTTCTGGGACGACGAGCAACTGGATTCGATGCAGAACGAGCTGAGCATCGCGCGGGCCGCGCTCAAGGTCGCGCGTGACATCGAACCGGCTGCGCAATCCAGCTGTCTTGAGGCCGAAGGGAAGGCGATGCAGTCCGCAGGGCAGGCCGATTCGGCAGTGGCGTTGCTCAAGCGGGCCGTCGAACTCGTGGCACCGACAGACGCCCGTCCATGGTCGCTGACCGTCGCGTACTCCGATGTGCTGCGACTGGTCGGTCGCCATCGTGAAGCGGCTGACGCGCAGCAGCGAGCGCTCGCAGAGCTGGAGCGCAACGGCTATGGCAATACGGAGATGCTTCCGAATCTCGCGACGTTCATCGACCGGTCGCTGGCCGATCTCGGCGAATTTCGCGTCTCCGATTCCATCATCGAAGTGCTCATCCGAAGACGCGAACATGCAGCGGGTTCGGGGAGTGTTCCGCCGCTGCTCGCGTTTCTGTACGGTCAGAGCAAAGTCCGCCTGGGAGCGACGGATTCTGCTGAACGATGGATTGATCAGGCCACGAGTAAGCCGTGGCAGGAGGGCGGCACGATGTCGAACTGGTTGCCGTCGGTGCAGGCGCAGCTTCTGCTCAGCCAAGGGCGAATCGCCGACGCCCGCGCTGCCGCCGCAAAGCTGCCAGGTGGCTTGCGTGGCCGTCGCGCGACGGCAGCGATGATCAACGCGATGTTGCTGCGCGCGAGCGGCAACACCACGGCGGCGTCTGCGCTTATTGAACGGGAGCTTTCGGCGTTGTACGCGGAGTCACCCACCACGCAGTCGCTGTTCACGCTTCCGCTGGTCACGGCGGGCGAGTGGCGTCTGGCAGCAGGCGATCCGGATGCCGCTGACTCATTGGCAAAACTCGGTCTCGCTGCTGCGTCGATTGACTCGCTGGCGCCCACGCGAAGCGCGCTCGTTGGGCGCGCCGAGTTGCTGCGAGCGCGCTCGCTTCGCGCGCGTGGTGATGCGCTGGCCGCACGAACCGCTGCCGAACGCGCAATCATTGCGCTCTCAAACGGCTACGGAGCGCCGAACGCGTGGACACGTTCGGCGCTCGCCTTGCGGGACTCGCTCCGGCCGTAGCCGGCTACGAGGCGACGATACAGACGTATGTGCAGGTGGCTGCTTTGCCCGAGCCACAGTCCGGCTTCGCCTCCAGAAAACAGATCAGGTCACCCATCACTTTCACCGGAGGGCACCACCCGCACGGACTGGACTGAGTGCCCTTGATTTGGTACGCCACATTCGGAACTGACTGGGCGTCGCCTGGCGCCTTCCGTTTGAATCCGAGATCTGTCCGCCCGGTGCGCGACCGCCACGCCGAGATGTCAACGGTGAGTTCCTCCAACTCTCTTGAGAGTTCCGGCGTCATTCTGCCCTCGGCCACCACCTCGGCCTTGAGCTCCGATGCGCGATCCAGCAGCGCGGATCGTTCTGCATCGGCGTTCTGTGGTGCTACCG
This sequence comes from Gemmatimonadales bacterium, assembly GCA_038234895.1. Classification (GTDB taxonomy): domain Bacteria; phylum Gemmatimonadota; class Gemmatimonadetes; order Gemmatimonadales; family Gemmatimonadaceae; genus Gemmatimonas. The sequence continues at coordinate 804 of JBBQSM010000019.1, read as the reverse complement.
GCTGATCGGCGCAGCCTGCGACAGAGAGTGCGAGCACGGCAGTGCAGGCTGCGAGCATGGTCCACTTTTTCATGGGAATTCTCCTCTCGAGATTGATGTTCAAACGACATCAGGCCGAAGTGCCTATCAGGAGAGCGGAGAGATTCCGTGAAACCCGCCACGCATCGAGGGCGCAGTTGCGCTCATGCGCTCAATGCGGCGGTCAATGCAATGGCGACGAGGTCTCTATCGCATGTTGCAGCAGCAGTCGCGCCTTGCGCCATTGGCGCTGCACCGTTCGATCCGAGATGCCCTGTATCGTGGCAATCTCCACGAAGCTGTAGCCGCAAAAGAAGTGCAGATCCACCATTTGGGCGAGCGTCGGCTCCAGCTTCGCCAACTGATCGAGTGCATCGGAGAGTTCTTCGAGCTCGCTGAGCTCGCTGGACTGCTGCAGCGGACTGCCGTCGAGTGAGTTAGTGAGTGTAAGCTCAAAGACGCCACCGCCGCGCTTCTGCGCCATGCCGCGTCGCGCATAGTCAATGACCATACTGCGCATGGCACGCGCCGCGTAGCCGAGGAACCCGGCTTCGTCGGCAAATCTCGTCGGGTCGCGTCCGGCGAAATCGAGATACGCTTCGTGCAGCAGCGTGGTCGCACCGAGCGACAAGTCACTTCCGGCGCGTCGCAGCTGCGCGACGGCGAGCCGATGCAGCTCGTCGTACAACGATGCAAAGAGTTCGTCGGACGTCTGGTTGGCCAAGGTATGGGGGCAGGACGCTGACAGCGTAGCGCAGCGCGAGGTGGCCCGCAACACTGGAGCGA
>JBBQSM010000018.1:0-40677 GCA_038234895.1 Gemmatimonadales bacterium | reverse complement strand
GAACGGCGGCATCCGCAACACGGCCACGTTTCACAACACGATTGCCGTGCTCACCGAGATGATCGGCAGTCCGACGCCGATGCGCATTCCGCTGGTGGCCAGCCGGCAGATTCCGTCGGGCGACATGGCCATGCCGATCGCTCCGCAGGCGTGGCACTTCCGGCAGTCGATCGACTATTCGGTCACACTCAACCGCGCGGTGCTGGACCATGCGTCGCGACTGCGCGAGAACCTGCTCTTCAACATGTACCGCATGGGGAAGAATTCGATCGAACGGGGCAGTCGCGACAGTTGGACGGCGAATCCGCGCCGTGACGCCGAGGTGGCGCAGCGTGTGAAAGGCGATGATGCATTCATTTATCGCGCGCAGCATGCGCCCGAGTTCCGCGATCCACGCGGGTACGTGATTCCGATCGATCAGGCCGATTTCCCGACGGCGGTGAAGTTTGTGAACGCGCTGCGCGAGACGGGAATCACGGTGCATCGGGCCACGGCGCCGTTCGAGGTCGCGGGCACGCGCTACGCGGCGGGATCGTTCGTGGTGAAGACCGCGCAGGCGTTCCGCCCGCACGTGATCGACATGTTCGAGCCGCAGGTGCATCCGGATGTCTTTCCCTTTCCCGGCTCGCCCCCAACACCGCCGTACGACAACGCGGGGTGGACGTTCGCATTCCAGATGGGCATCCGTTTCGACCGCGTGCTCGATGAGTTCAACGGCCCGTTCGAGCCGATTTCTGCGTGGAACGTTGCGCCGCCAGCGGGTACCGTGGCGAATGCCGCCAACGCCACCGGTTTCGTGACCAGCCCGCGCACCAACGATGCGTTTCGTGCGCTGAACCGGTTGCTCGCGGGAAAGCAGCACGTCGTGCGTCTCACCGATTCCATCACACTCGACGGCACGCACTATCCAGCCGGCGCTTTCTACGTGCGTGCCGGACGCGGCACACTCCCCGCATTACGGGCGATCAGCAACACGCTCGGCATTTCATTTGCCGGCACGCGCACGGCACTGCCTGCTAACGCACGCGTAATGCGCACCCTGCGCGTCGGCCTCTGGGATCAGTACGGTGGATCCATGCCATCGGGCTGGACGCGCTGGATTCTCGAGCAGTTCGAGTTCCCCTACCAGCGGGTGTTTGCGCCGGAGCTCGACCGCGGCAATCTCAATGCCCGGTTCGACGTGCTGGTGTTCGTGGACGGTGCGATTCCCGGCGCCCCGCGTCGCGGACGGGGCGGCGGTGAAGGCGGCGTCACGCCGCCGGCCAACATGCCGGCCGAGTATCGGGCGCAGTTTGGCCGTATCACGCCGGACCAGACCATCCCCAAGTTGCGCGAGTTCATCACAAACGGCGGTACGGTTATCGCGATCGGGGCTTCGGCGTCAAACCTCGCCGCACAGCTGGAGCTCCCGGTGGAGAGTCACCTCATGGCCGACGGCGCTGCGCTGCCACGCACAAAGTTCTACGTGCCGGGCTCCGTGCTGTCGGTGCGCGTGGATACGCGTCACGCCCTGGGCAGCGGTCTCGCCGAGCAGACCGACGTGTTTTTCGATGACAGTCCAGTGTTCAGACTCACCGCAAACGCGGCCTCACGCGGCGTGCGACCCATCGCGTGGTTCGATTCAGCGACGCCACTGCGCAGCGGGTGGGCGTGGGGACAGCAGTATCTCGAGGGCGGCGTGGCGGCGCTCGACGCACCGCTGGGCAAAGGTCACGTGCTGCTGTTCGGACCCGAGATTCTGCAGCGCGCGCAGCCGCACGGCACGTTCAAGTTCCTGTTCAACGGCATCGTGAACGCAGCCGCGCGATAGCCCGTCAGGCCGTGCATGCGGATTAGCGAACCAACGACTCCATGGCCTGTCGCGCGGCGTCGGGGATGCGCACCGGGCGGCGTGTCTGCCGGTCCACGTACACATGCACGAAATTGCCGCCGGCAGCGGCGCGGGCATCGTCATCCCGAAAAAGTGCGATCTCGTACCGCACACTGCTGGAGCCAAGATGCGCGACGCGCAGTCCGGCGGTCACGCGATCGGGAAAGGAGATTGGGCTGAAGTAGGCACACTGTGTTTCAGCCACAAGGCCGATTTCCGTGCTCGTGGTGAGCGACAACACGCCGCGGCTGATCAGCCAACGATTCACGACCGTATCGAAAAAACTGTAGTACACGACATTGTTCACGTGGCCATAGGCGTCGTTATCCATCCAACGCGTGTCCAGCGTGGTGAGATGCGGAAACCCGGCACGGGTGACATCGCGCAAGTGTCTCGCCGACGTGTCTGGCATCGCCGAATTACCTGTCAGAAGACTTGTGTGTAGATGGCCAGCGCGTCCTCGTAACGGACGTCGCGCGGATTGTTCACCAGCAGCCGCTCGATCGCCATGGCGTCCTTGGCGAGGAGCGGCAGATCGGCCTTCTCCACTCCCACGTCGCGCAGGGTGCGTTCGAGACCCGTGTCGGCGAGCAGCGTGGTCATGGCATCTACGAAGGCACGTCCGGTCGGGGGCACAGCCGATGCCGTGCCGGCTGGCGGCAGCGATGGCAGCAATTCCGCGTAGAGTGTATCGGCGACGGGTAGATTGAACTCCAGCACGGGCAACAGGACGAGCGCGTTACTCAGTCCATGCGGCACCTGAAACCGGCCGCCCAGCGGGTACGCGAGTGCGTGAACGGCCGCAACTGGCGCGTTCGCGAAGGCCATGCCGGCCAGCATGGCGCCTTCCAGCATGGCGCGTCGTGCTGCGAGATCGCTGCCGTCGGTCAGCACGCGGTGCAGGTTGTGCGACAGGAGTTCCAGCGCGCGCACGGCGAGCATGTCGGACACGATGTTCTTTTTGTGACGTGACGTGTACGCTTCGATGGCATGCACCATGGCGTCGATGCCGGTCATCGCGGTCAGTCGCGGTGGCAGCGCCAGCGTGAGCGTCGCGTCGAGAATGGCGAGATCGGCGTAGAGCAGTCGTGAGACGATCCCCTGCTTGGCGCCGGCCGGCGTGGTGACGATGGCGATCGGCGTGACTTCGGAACCGGTGCCTGCGGTCGTTGGCAGTTGCACCAGCGGCAGTCGCGGCCCGACGACCTTGTCCACACCATACGAGGCCGCGAGCGAACCGCCGTTTGCGGTCAGCAGCGCTACGAGCTTCGCGGTATCGAGCGAACTGCCGCCGCCGCAGCCGATCACACCATTCACCTGCGACGTCCTGGCCAGCAGCACGGCCGCCTCGATGCACGACTCCGGCGGATCGGCCACGACATCGCTGAACACGGTAACGTGTATGCCGGCGGAAACAAGGCTGGCCAGTGCGTGCGCCAGCACTCCGCTCGCGAGCAGTGCTTTGTCGGTGACGAACAGCGCGCGCGAGACACCGAGCTCGCGCACCAACACGCCCAATCGTTCGCAGCCGTAGTCCTCGCTGATAATCCGCGGGACGGTCTCGAAGTCGAAACGCGCGTGGTGCCCTGTCATGCGTGCGGATGCACGTGGGGCGCGTCGTTCGAGTGTGCCTGACGCAGCGTGCGTCCCACGACCATCGTCACGTTGTCGGTGCCGCCGCGTTCGAGCGCGGTGGTGAGCAGCGCGCGACAGGCCTGCTCGGCCGACGTCATCGTGCGCAGGCACCCCGCGATTTCTTCGTCGCTGACATGCTTGGTGAGACCGTCGCTGCACACGAGGATGACCGCACCTTCCTGCTCCACATTCACACGGGTGACGACGGGCTGCGCTTCGGTGGCGCCGATGGCACTCGAGAGGACATGGCTGAGCGGCGACGACAGGGCGCGCTCAGGCGTGAGCAGACCGCGATCGACGAGCTCCTGCGCCACGGTCTGATCCCGCGTGACCTGCTGCAACCGGTCGTCGCGGAACAGGTAGCACCGACTGTCGCCGACCTGCAGCACATACATGAAGGGCCACACCACAATGCCGAGGGAGAGCGTGGTGGCCATGTCGCGTCCGTCGAGTCGTTCACGCGATTCGGCGCGTACGGTTTCGTGTGCATCAATGGCCGCCGCCCGGAGCGCGGCGATGAAGGCCCCGTCGTCGCCCGACCCCACGGTGTGATAGCACCGTAGCGTCGTGGTCACGTAGCGGGTGACCGCCTCGGTGGCCAGTCGGCTCGCTTTGCTGCCGTTGGCACTCCCGCCGACTCCGTCGGCGACCAGCAGAATCGTTGCCAGACGCTGCCCCGATTGCTGCAACGCGGGTGTTTCGGGGAGGCTGGTGCCGTGCATGACCAGCTGGGGGTGAATAGTGGCGAGCAGAAAGTGGTCCTGATTTTCCTGTCGCACACGCCCGACGTGCGTTAATCCGAACATGTCGAGATCGCTGTCTTCGGGGCGCGCGACCTGCTCGTGCGCATCGGTGACCGCAATGGACTCAGCGAACTGCATGATCGTCTCCACGGAGGCGGGGCGTGAGCGGTCGGCGCGGAGGTGCGCCGACGGGTCAACGGCCGACAAGGAAGTGCGAGAGCACCGGGAAGTGATCGCTCGTAGTGCGACGGTAGGACGCGATGAGCCGATCGACCCGGTACACTTCCGCCGACTGGGGAAGCTCCGTGTGTGCGAGCGCAAGCGAGGCCAATTGATGATCAATCATTTCCCGATGACTTGCCGTGCTGGAGATGCGGCGCGCAGATAATGGCGCGGTGAGGAAGCGATAGTGCGCCGAATCGTCGGTAAATGCAACATACGGCGACGGCTTTCCGCGCAGGATGGACTCGTCGACATCATCGTTCCAGTCGCCGACCACCAGCACCCGGGCGTCGGGAAACGTTGCGTCGAGGTAGCGCTTAAGCGCGCGACCCGCGCGTTCCCGTTTCTGCCAGCTCCGCTCATCGGCCGTGGCCTTCATGTGCAGGACAATGAGCACCAACTCATCCGTGCGACCGCTCAGACTCACGCGGAAGCGCACCTGCAGCGGCGGGCGACCGGCGAAATCGTCGTTGTGCTGCGGCAGGATGACGCGAGCGTCGAGCAGCCGGGCGACGTCGCGTTTGAAGAGGACGCCGACCTTTTGCTCATCGCGGCTGTAGTAGCTGCCTCGACTGGTGACAGGTCCCTCGTTGGCGAGGAATCCGTCATAGCCCGGTAGGTCGTTTCGCAGCCGCTTGAAGGCGTCGGCATCGACGATTTCGGCCACGCCCCAAATGTCGGCGTCGGTGCCCAAAATCACGTCGCGCACCTGTTCGTGCTGGAGAGGCTCGTTGGCCGGACCTCGTGACGAGTCGCCGAACCACTCGATATTCCAGGTCGCCACGTCCAGCGTACTATCCGTCCCCCGGGCTGCGACACGGCCGCTGCTGGAGGCGCGCAATGACGCGCCCGATGGAAGGGCGGCAGCGACGCCGGCGTCGCGGGGTGGCTTGGCGGAGGCACGATCAGCCGCAGTCGGCGTGCACGCCAGCGGCGACCAGAGCGCCAGCAGGGTGAGCAGGGTAAACGGGACGGCCGCCCGATCGGGTTTGCGTCGAGAACAGGGGTCTGGAAGCATTCGCAGAATTTGGAACGTGAAAAGAGTCGCAATGTGCACCGGATATGCACCCTGTCGCTGGACGGCGCCCTGTCTTTCCCCGAGATTTCAGTGTACGCGGAGGGGGTGTTTGGGCGGCCTGGTGCCGAACCCTCGCCCGCTCCGACCCCACCGAGAGGAACCGCGATGAAACTTCGCCTGAAAGTGAACGGTCAGGTCAAAACGGCCGACGTTCCTGAGGATATCCCGCTGCTCTGGGCGCTGCGCGACTCGCTCGATATGAAGGGTACCAAGTTCGGCTGCGGCGCGGCGCAGTGCGGTGCCTGCACCGTGCACCTGAACGGTACGCCGACGCGCTCGTGTCAGATTCCCGCCGCCGCTGCGCAGGGGATGGAGATCACGACGATCGAAGGGCTCTCTGCGGATGGCACCCATGCGCTGCAGAAAGCCTGGGATGAACTTGACGTGCCGCAGTGCGGCTACTGTCAGGCGGGCCAGCTCATGTCCGCGGCCGCGTTGCTGGCCAAGAACAACAAGCCGACCGACGCCGACATTGACGCCGCGATGAGTGGCAACATCTGTCGCTGCGCCACGTACCCGCGCATTCGCGCCGCGATTCATCGCGCCGCCGAAATCAAGGCAGCCGGTTCGAAAGCCGGCGCCGGTGCGGGCACCAGTGGAAATCCGGGAGGACGCCGCTAATGACGACCTCCAATCATCAGATCACGACGGACCCGGGCACGTCGCTTGTCTCACGGCGCGCCTTCCTCAAGGTCTCAGCCATCGCCGGCGGCGGCATTCTGCTGGCCAGCTATTTCGAGCCCCTCTCGGCGCTCGAGCCGGGCGCCGTCGGCGCACGTGATCGCAACGGCATGGCCGATCCGGCGCTCAATGCGTTCGTGCGTATCACGCCGGACGGTATCGTCACGATCATCGGCAAGAATCCGGAAGTCGGTCAGGGCATCAAGACGATGCTGCCGATGCTCATCGCCGAAGAGCTCGACGTAGACTGGAAGAACGTGCGCGTGGAGCAGGGCGACTTCGACCCCACGAAATTCCAGTCGCAGGTGGCTGGCGGCAGCACCGCCACGCCGACCAACTGGCTGCCGATGCGCCGTGTGGGCGCGGCAGCACGCGCCATGCTCATTGGCGCCGCTGCGCAGACGTGGAACGTCCCGGCGGCAGAGTGCGACGCATCGATGGGTGTCGTCACGCACACGCCGAGCAAGCGCACCATGACGTATGGCGCGCTGGCCACGTCGGCCGCGTCGATGACGGCCCCCGATCTTGCGTCGGTCACGCTGAAAGATCCGAAGGCGTTCAAGATCATTGGCACGCGCGTGCACGGCGTGGACACCAAAGCCATCGTCACGGGCAAGCCGCTCTACGGCATCGACGTGACGGTGCCCGGCATGCTCTACGCGACGTTCGTGAAGGCGCCGGTGTTCGGTGCCAAGGTCGCGACGGCAAATGTCAACGAACTGAAGGCGATGCCCGGCGTGAAGCACGCGTTCGTCGTGGCTGGAGAATCGGCGCTCAGCGGACTGTTGGGTGGCGTGGCCATCGTGGCCGACAGCTGGTGGGAAACGCAAAAGGCCCGCAGGGCGCTCAAGGTGACGTGGGAGCAGCACCCCACGTCGCAGCAGAGCAGCGCCAGCTATGCCGCACAAGCGGCCACGTTTGCTTCGCAGGCACCGCAGCGCAGTATCCGCACAGACGGCGACATCGATGCCGCGCTGGCCGGCGCTGCGAAGAAAGTGAACGCGTCGTACTACTATCCGTTCATCGCGCACGCACCGCTCGAACCGCAGAATTGCACCGCGCGCTTCGTGAACGGCGCGTGCGAGATCTGGGCGCCCACGCAAAACCCGGCACCGGGGCGCGCGATGGTTGCCAAGTTGCTGGACTTGAAAGAGGACGCGATCACGATTCACATCACACGCGGCGGCGGCGGCTTCGGTCGCCGGCTGAACAACGACTACATGGTCGAAGCCGCGTGGATTGCGAAAGAGACGGGTGCGCCGGTGAAGCTGCTCTGGAATCGCGAAGACGACACGCAGCACGATTTCTACCGTCCCGCCGGTTGGCACAACTTCGTGGGCGGCGTGGATGCGAGTGGCAAGCTCTCCGCTTGGCAGAACCACTTTGTGTCGTTTGGCGAAGGGCAGAATTTCGGCTCGTCGGCCGGCATCAACGGCGGCGAGTTCCCTGCCCGCTTCATTCCCAACTTCTCGCTCGGCGCTTCCGTCATGCCGAGTGGAGTGCCGATGGGACCGTTGCGTGCGCCGGGGAGCAACGGCATCGCGTTCGCCACGCAGTCGTTCATCGACGAGTTGGCGCTCGCGGCGGGCAAGGACCCGCTCGATTTCCGTCTCGACATGTTGTCCAGCATGATCCCTGATCCGCCGGCCACGCCGGGTGGACGACCTGCGGCGCCGGGATTTGACGGTCCGCGCATGGCCGAAGTGCTCAAGGTGCTCAAGCAGCGCTCGGGATGGGGCAAGCGACTGCCCAAGGGCACTGGTATGGGAGTCGCGTTCCACTTCAGTCATCGCGGCTACTTCGCCGAAGTGGTGCAGGCCACCGTAAGCAAATCCGGCACGATCACGATCGACAAGGTGTGGGCCGTGGGCGACGTGGGCAGCGAGATCATCAATCCGAGCGGCGCCGACAATCAGGTGCAGGGCGCCGTGCTCGATGGAATCGCCCAGGCGCTCGGTCAGGAGATCACGATCGAAAACGGGCAAACCGTGCAAAGCAATTTCCACGACTTCCTGCTGCTGCGGCACAACCAGCAGATGCCCATCGACGTGTACTTCCACAAGAGCACGAATGCGCCCACCGGACTCGGCGAACCGGCACTGCCGCCCGTGGTACCAGCGCTGACCAACGCCATTTTCGCCGCGACGGGCAAGCGTGTCCGCTCGCTGCCGCTGTCCAAACATGATCTCTCGTGGAGCTGAACTCGTGCCGCTGAAATTGCACGCTGTCACTCGTTCGATCGTTGGTTTCACCGCCGTCGTTGCGCTCAGCGCAGCGGCGGCGGTGCCGCGTCAGGCCCAGGCGCAGGTCATGCCATCGAGCGCGAGCATGGCCGCCATCAACGACCTGCCCAATCCGTTCCGCACCGTCGAAGGGTGGGGCAAACTTCCCGGCGGTCGCACGTGGGGCTCCACGAGCGCGGTCGCCATCGATCGTGACGGCAAGAGTATCTGGGTGGCCGAGCGGTGCGGCGTGAACAGTTGCGCCGCGTCCAACCTCGATCCGATTCTCAAGTTCGATGCAAACGGGAACGTCGTGAAGTCGTTCGGTGCGGGCATGGTGCTCTCACCGCACGGCATCTACGTCGACGCGCAAGGCAACATCTGGTCGGTGGACTGCGCCTGCACCGGCGGTGTTCCGGCCGCTGATTCCACGGGGCCCAAGCGCGGTCATCAGATCCACAAGTTCAGCCCCGACGGCAAGCTGCTCATGACGCTCGGCGCGCCGGGCGGTGGTCGTGAGAGCGCCTTCTTCTGGCAGCCCAACGCCGTGCTGGTTGCGCCGAACGGCGACATCTTTGTGGCGGAAGGCCATTCATCGCGCGCAGAGTCCAACGCGCGTGTGCTCAAGTTCTCGAAAGAGGGCACGTTGCTCAAGTCGTGGGGCAGCTGGGGCACCGGCCCCGCGCAGATGGATCAGCCGCATGCGCTGGCCATGGACTCGAAAGGACGCCTATTCGTGGGCGACCGTGGGAACGATCGCATTCAGATCTACGATCAGAACGGTACGCTGCTCGACACCTGGTATCAGTTCAGCCGGCCGAGCGGCATCTGGATCGACAAGAATGACATGATCTACGTGGCCGACTCCGAATCGGGCTCGGTGAACCCGCCGCACGTGGCGTGGAAGCGCGGTATTCGTATCGGGAATGCGCGCGACGGCAAGGTCACCGCGTTCATTCCCGATCCGGAAGAGAAGCCGCGCAGCACGAGCAGTGCGGAAGGTGTGGCGGTGGATGCTGCGGGCAACATTTATGGCGCGGAAGTCGGACAGAAGGCGCTCAAGCGTTACGAAAAGAAGTAACCGGCAGTTGGTCGATGGCGTGTGGTCACGCCATCGGCTCGTAGTCCAGCACCACGTTGCCATTACCGAATGTCCGCGTGCCAGTGCGCTGTAAGCGCCGTGGTCCGGCGACGCCGCTGAACGGTGATTTGCCGCTGCCGAGCACGACGGGGACCACGACGAGCTGCAGTCGATCGACGAGTCCAGCGTCGGTGAGTTGAGCGACGATGCTGCCGCTGCCGAGGATGACCATGTCGTGTGGGCTGCTCGCTTTTCGCGTACGGATGTCCGCGACAAGTCCGTCGCGCACCAAAGTCGTGTTGCTCCACGAAGCTGCGTCAAGCGTGCGCGAGTACACGATCTTTTCCAGCCGATTCATGTGTTCCGCGACAGCGCGTTGCTGCGCCTGCGCCATCGGCGTTGGCCAGTAGCTGGCCATGAGGTCATACGTGACACGCCCAAACACGAGTGTGGAGTCGCCACCGGCATTTCCGGCAACGAACGTCTGCCATTCAGTGTCAGCGGGATCTGCGTGTGCCCAACTCATGTCGCCGGTCAGCGAACAGAAGTAGCCGTCGAGCGAAACGCTGGTAAATGAAGTGAGCGTTGACATGGCGTCCTATTGAATCGTGGTCGGGTCCATCCAGAAGACTTCCCAGTGATGCCCGTCGGGATCGTAAAAGCTCTGCGAATACATGAAACCGTGATCCTGGTGCGGCATTGCGAGCTGTCCGCCGGCCGCGAGCGCTTTCTGGAACAGGTCATCCACCTCCGTTCGACTTACGCACGAGAACGCATGCAGTGACTCAGTATGCGTAGTCGTATCACATATCGCGCGCGTGGTAAATCGCTCAAAGAACGGCTTGGTGAGCAGCATGTAGAACGCCTCGTTGTTCACGATCATACAGGCAGCGTTGTCGTCGGTGAACTGCATGTTGAAACCGAATCCCAATGCCGAAAAGAACGCCATGGACCGGGCAAGATCGGCCACCATCAGGTTGACGAATAGCTTACGTGGTGCGGACATGATCGGTGCCGGAGTGAGAGTAATCGGGTAGACGATGGGCATGCGCAGCGAGAGGTGTTGTCCGGGACGTGTTGGCGGGTCGCTCAACGGCGCCGGAACATGTTGCGGACCCGCTCGTCGCGGATCCATAGCCCGAGCCAGAGCAGCGCGGCGATATACACCGGAAAGAGGATGTGCGTCGCCAGCGGATTCTGCACGCGCACATGCGTGGCGATGGCGCCGCCGAAGTATCCAGTCCAGAGCACGGCCCCGAGCGGCGCGGTGCGCGGCACGAGCAGCACCACGAGGCAAACCAGTTGCAGTATACCAAGCGGCTGCAGCACGCCTGCCGGGTAGCCCAGCTGTACGGTTCCGTCGATGGCCTCGGGGCTCGCGATCATCTTCATCGAAGCGTCGAAGGCGAGGAACAGCACCGGGAGCCCGAACACGATGCGTCCGAGCCATGTCGTGAGCGCGCGGCGTGGTACGGCAATAGCGGGAGTCGGCATCTGTCGGGAGTCGGGGGTGAAGGCTCAGGACTTTGACATGACAACGACCCCGAAATCATCGGTGCAGCCCCGAATCGTTGCGGAGGCCCCTACGCGCCGAGTCGCATCGGCAATCCGAATCTTGGAAAGAGCGTCTCGGTATCGAGGAAGTAGTTCATGAACGCGATCGAGTCGCCCTCGAGTTCGAGCACCACGAGTGCCCATGGTTCGGCGCCGCCTTGCCGGTACTGCGCAAACGCGGGTGAGCCACAGGCAGCGGTGGGCACGAGCACGGATCCGTTGCATCCGCAGCCCCGACCGTTCAGCCAACGCGCAATGGATTCGTGCCCTTGCAGCCAGAGCGAGTACGGCGGCATGGACATGATCGCATCCTCGCGCAACAGTGCGGTGAGCGCGGGAATGTCATATGCCTCGAAGGCGCTGACGAATCGTTCGAGCAGCTGGGACTGGACCGGCGTGAGTGCCGTTGGCGCGTATTGTGATACGCGCGTGACATGCCGTTCCAGATTCCGTGCGGCGAGCGTCGCGCGCGCCCGTTGCAAACCACTGTTGACGGCCGCAGTAGTCATGTCGAGACACTCTGCCACCTCGGCCGCAGACCAGTTGAGCACTTGCGTGAGGATCAGCGAGGCTCGCTGCTTCGGCGGCAGATGCTGCAGCGCGGCCACGAACGCGAGTCGAATACTTTCGCGCAGCACCGCCTGTTCGTGAGGATCGCCGTCGGCGGGAATGGCATGCACGTCGGGAATGGGTTCCAGCCAATGCGCGCGCGGCAACTTCTCGAGCGTATCGCCGGGAGTACCCACCGGGCCCATTTCCATCGGGCGCGTGCGCGGCCCACGGTCCGCCAGCGCATCCAGGCACACGTTGGTCGCAATGCGATAGAGCCACGTCCCGATCGCGGATCGACCGTCGAAGCGGTCGCGCGCACGCCATGCGCGGAGCATTGTCTCCTGCACCGCGTCGTCGGCATCGACAACAGAGCCGAGCATGCGGTAGCAATGGCCGGTGAGCGCTTGCCGGTGCGTCTCGAGCGCAAAGGGTTCTGCGACGGCAGTGGGTGCGTGCATGTGGGGAGGCCGGATCGGACGTAAGCGCGGGGATGCGCGGTGGGGATACCTGCCGTAGGACCGGAATTGCTCCCCAGAATCATCGGTCGCGCTGCGTGATTGCGGAAGTTCCCGACGTGCAGTCCCGCACGTCCTGCATCCACCGCCGCGAAAGCCGCCTCGTCCCACTCTACGTCGGCGTGACTTCCATGCCGCCACGTCGCGCTCGACCGTGCTCCTTGGCGGAGCGCTGCTGGATGTCGATCGTCGTCATCGCGATAGCACGGGCAGCAACACGTCCCGACACGATGGCCAGCTGGGAGGCGTGGCCACCTTGCTCGCGACGTTGGAGGTCGCCGCTTGGCTCGGAAGCACTTCGAAGTGATCAACGGCCCACGTCACGCGTAGCAGGCGGGAAATATCGACGCGAAGGAGACTTTCCACCGATTCGGTCGCCTGCGCGCCGAACTGTAGAAGAGTGCGACTGCTGGCGCGCTCTACACGCGCTGCGTACGTTCGGACACCGATTCCTTTCCGCGCCGCCCTGCGGTGTCACACTGCCGCGCCTCTGTGCCGCGCCTTCTGCACTCGCACTCCCGCCTCCCCGCAATGCCGATCCACGTTCCGCGACGTCCATTTGTTGCATGGGTAACGCTCGGCGCCATTCTCGTGGCGTTGCTGACCGCCCCCGTCACGGTGTATGCGCAAGCGACAGGCGCGCCACCCGCCGCCGGCGTGGCGGGTATGACGCGCGACGAACTCACGGCGTTCGCGAAGCTCGACATCGCGATCTCAGTGGCGCGCGACTCCGCGCAATTCCAGCTCGCGCTGGCGCGCAACAAGACACCGGATACGCAAGAGCAGCTACGCGCCAAGTTGCACGCGCAAATCGCCGAGTTACTCACGCGTGCGGGCACGACGCAACAGGAGTACGAACGTAAGACGTTTCTCGTCTCCACGGACGCCGAGGCGCGGAAGGCATTTGATGCGCTCGTCGCGCAGATCACCGGCGTGCCCACGCCCGGGCTGCTCGCGGTATCCACCACACCGACCATTCGTGTGCCCGCCGGTCCGGCTGGCGTACATATCGGTCACGTGGTGAATGCCTTCGGCGACACGCCCAACGGTCAGGGACTGCTACCCACCGCGCAGGCCGAGGCGCGAACGAGCGCACAGCATGCGGCCCTGGCCGCACGCACCCCCGCTGATCTCGATGCCATGAAGCTGCACGCGGGCCACGTGCTGCACGCCATCGATCCGACAATCGTGACGAGCGGTCCGGGCCTGGGCTACGGCATGAAGAAGGCCGCGCTCGGCGTGGCGAATCACATCGAGCTCGCCGCGAAAGCGCAGGGCGCGTCGCCGAACATCGTCACGCATGCGGCACATATCGCGACGGCTGCGCGAGCGGCGCTTGCCCGTGCGGATCGGGTGGTTGCACTGGCACGACAGGTGCAAAGTGCCACGAGCGCGGCCGATGCGGCGGCGCTGGTGAGTCAGCTCGTGTCTCTGACGTCGCAGTTAACCACCGGTATCGATGCCAACGGCGATGGCAAGATCGGGTGGCAGGAGGCTGAGGGCGGCCTGCAGCAGGCCCAGGAACATGTCACGCTGATGCTGGCCGGCGAGGCGACAAAGCCGTAGCCGGCCCCGCATCATGTGGTAGCACTGCGAATAGCTGAGTACTCCGCTCGGATGCGCTACGCGGATGCGCTACGCGGATGCGCTAGCAGGAAACGCAGTGATGTTGATTCACCGCGCCGAGCCTCTCGAGCAACGCAATCGTTTCGGGAAACGGACGGACGCGTTGCACCGGACCATTGGCCATGTCTACCACGGTGCGACCGTTGCGCGAGACCGCCTTCACGTCGGCGCCCTTGGACACGAGATAGAGAATCATGTCGTTGTCGCCGCGCGACGCGGCGTGGTGCAACGGCGTCAGCCCCAGTTGATCGCGCGAGTTGACGTCCATCTTGAGCTCCTCGACGAGGTACCGCATGGCTGGCATCCAACCATCGGGCGCGTGGCGGTGCGAGTTGCCGGCGAATCCGTTGCCATATCCGACACCGGAGGCCGCAATGATAGGAGTGACGCCAAGCCCCACGGGCGCGATCTTCGCCAGCGAGTCGATTTCGGGGAGATTCTTTTGCGGTGGCGGTGCGAACCCATCACCACCGCCTCCCCCGCCGCCGCCCCGACCTGCGCGACCGCGTGCAGCAGCGGCAACGCTCGCGGGATTGCGCTCTGAAGGCAGCGCGACGTCTGCCCCATGCGTGGCCAGCAGCCGCATGGCGACGACATCCACCGAATACGCGGCGCGCCAGAACGGCGTGGTGCCTTCGAGATTCTCCAACCCGCAATTCGCGTTTCCACAATTGTTGTACGCGAAATACCACGGGTGCTGCGACAGGCGCACGTTCGGGTTCGCGCCCGCCGCGAGCAACATCTCCATAACCTTCAGGTAGGGCGTCTGCTGTGACTGCAGCGACTGCGGCTGCGGGTAGCGCGACTTGGGTGCCCACTGCGTGTTGATCACCGCATACAGCGGTGTCATGCCGGACGCGCTGGCCAGATTCACGTCAGCCTTGCGCTCAATCAGCGTGCGGGCCACGTCGAACTGCCCGTTAATCGCCGCCAGCAACAGCGGAGTCGAGCGATCGACACCCGTCGTGTCATTAATCGGCGCACCACCTTCGAGCAGCGCCAGCACCGAGTTCAGATTCCCTTGCCGCACGGCGTGATGCAGCGCGGACAATCCGCCAACGGCACCAACGGAGCCGAGGTACCCGCTCACGCCCCCGTTAATGGAGTCGACGACTTCGACCACGGGACCTTTGGGCTTCTCCATGCGCGCCACCGCTGCGCGACCCGAATCGATCGCGGCCTGCATCTGCGCCGCGGTGAACGGTCCCTTGGGCACGCGACGGCCTGCTGCAGCAGCTGCCGCCGGCCCAAAGTCCGCCGCCATCTTTTTCAGCGCCGCCGAATCCGGAATCGTGCCCGGCGGATCGAACGAGATGAGCACTTCGTTGCGACGCTTGGTGGCCGCCTGTTCGCGCGCGGCGTCGTCGGTCACGCTCTGCACTTTCGTATGCAGCGACGGATTCGCGCCCCGTTTGATCAGTACTCGAATGGCATCGGCGCGATTGTACTCCGCCGCGAAGATCAGCGGTGTCTGCTCCCACTGCGACTCGCGCGCATTTACGTCCGCACCGGCGGCCGCGAGCGCTTCGATGGAGCGCACGTCACCCGCTTTGGCGGCAAAGTGCAACGCCGTGGCGCCGGACGCGGTCGCCGCCTTTACATCGCTTCCCGCCTTGACGAGCGCCGCCACCACGTCGCCGTTTCCGGACTTCCCGGCCAGATGCAATGGTGTATATGCACCGATACGCGTAACCACCTTGAGATTCGGCTTGGCCGCGAGCAGCGCGGTCACGAGCGTCATGTCGCCACGATCCGAGGCCCAGTGCAGCGCGGTCATGCCGTCGCCCTGCGCCGCGTTGACGTCCGCCCCCGACTTGAGCAATCGGAGCACGGTCTCCACATCACCGCGCTGCGCCGCCTCGGCGATCGGCGCCACGGCGATCGGCGCCACGGTCGGCGCGGTGGCCGCGACCAATAGCACCGTGCCGGCGATCGCTGTGAGCACACGCAGCGGACGCAGTCGGGAACGCACGCGCGCAGAAAGGCTCTGTCGTGCCATCGTGACGTCTCCGGTCAGACGGACAATGCGAACGTGCCCGTGCTGTCGCCGAACGAACTGATATCGTCGCGACCCATGCCGTGCAGCAGCGAGAGCATGGCGTTGGCCATGGGCGTACCGTCCGGCGCCTTGAGGTGCAAATCGCCGGCGAGTTGCCCGTTCCCCTTGCCGAGCAGGATGAGCGGGCAGCGACGGTGATTGTGCAGATTCGCGTCACCCATCGGCGAGCCGTAAATGATGGTCGTCTTGTCGAGCAGGTTGCTGTCCCCTTCCATGGTGTTCTTGAGTTTGTCAAGGAAGTACGGCAGCATGGCGACGTGGTACGTGTTGATCTTGTTGAAGTCGAGAATCGCGCCTTCGCGGCCCCCGTGGTGCGACGCGGGATGGAAACCCTTGTCGGTGCCGCATTCCGGATACGCGCGACTCGATGCATCGCGTCCGGTCTTGAACGAGAACACGCGCGTCATGTCGGACTGGAAGGCCAACACCTGGAAGTCGAACATCAGCTTCATGTGTTCGGCGAACGAATCGGGCACGCCCACTGGCGCTTCCGGGAGTTCACGCGCGTCGCCACTCATGTTCTTGGCTTCGACGGCCTGAATGCGCCGCTCGAGTTCACGAATATCTTCGAGATACTTGTCGAGCCGCTGCTTGTCGGCGCCGCCGAGGTTGCGCTTGAGACTGGCCGTCTCGCCAACGATCCAATCGAGAATGCTCCGATTTGCTTCACGACGCGTGAGACGGTCCGCGTTGTTGTTGCCCGCGCCAAAAAGCAGATCGAAGGCGATACGCGGATTGCGGATCATCGGCAGCGGTTCGCTCGGGCTGGCCCAGCTAATCGTGTCGGTGTACGCGCACGCGTAGTTGTAGTAGCACCCACCGGCCTGATCGAGATTCTCGATGCACAGCTGCATGGATGGGATTGCAGTGTCGGCGCCGATCTTCTTCGCGATGAGCTGATCGAGCGATGTGCCCACGTACAGGTCGGAGCCCTGCGTCTGCTTGGGGTGTGCCTGCGTGAGGAACACAGCGCTCGAACGGAAGTGATCACCGCCGATCTCGGGGGCATCGAAGGCCTCCGCCATGCGCACGTCGGTGTTGCTCACGATCGTGAGATATTTGCGCCACGGCTCCAGCGGAGCGAGTGCGCCGTCGGGATTGAGTGCGTAGTTGCGACCCACACCGGCCGGCGCCCACAGATTCTTGGACGCACCCCACACATTGGAGCCGGCCGCGCCATGCACCGTCTCGATGGCCACAAAACGCGTCTTGTCCTTGACCGCGTTGGTCGCCGCGCGCTTACCGACGGAGCGGAAGGTCGGCTCCATCGCATCGAGGTACGGCAGCGCTACCACGGCACCAAGCCCGCGAAGGAAGGTGCGGCGTGGCAGTGGCTGTCCAAGATGGAAGTGCATGATCTCTATCCCCGACTCGTGGTGAAGTGCGCGTGTGAAACGGAACTGGTGAGCACTGCGTCCAACTCTTCTGTCCAGCACTTCTGTCCAGCACTACTTCGTATCAGCCACCGGCGCGCCGTCGGCCCGCTTGCTCCGAAATGCACTGCTCTGCACAATCGCGGTGATGAACGACGACATCCTGTAGCCGTTCGCGCGCGCACCGCGTTCGATCGCCCGCACGGTCGGCTGATCGTAGTCTTCGACACGCCGACCGATCGCGTACGCCATCAAATTTTCGGTGAATGACCGCACCAGTGGAATAGGCCGGCGCAGCAGTGCGCGCACCAACTCGGCTTCACTTCCTACCGGCGTGCCGTCGTACAGCTCACCGCGCGTGTCCAACAGCATCGCGTTTTCGCGGTAACGATACTTGCCGGTCACATCGAAGTTGTCGAGCGAGAGGCCGATGGGGTCCATGTACTGGTGGCAGGTCCGGCAGGATGGATTATCGCGATGCATCTCCACCCGCTCGCGCGTGGTGAGCTGCTTGCCGTCCTTCGATTCCTGCGTCTCCTCGAGCGTGGGAATGTTGGGCGGCGGCGGTGGCGGTGGCATGCCAATCAGCACCTCCATGACCCACTTACCGCGCAACACCGGCGACGTGCGATTGGCCAGTGATGTTTGCACCAGCACACTGCCATGGCCGAGCAGTCCGCGGCGCGTGCTGTCCACATACGCGACGCGGCGGAACTCCTTGCCCGCCACATGCGGAATGCCGTAGTGTCGCGCCAGCCGGTCGTTGACGAACGTATAGTCCGCCGTGAACAGCTCCAGCACGCTGCGGTCACGCTTCACGATGTAGTCGAAGAACAGCTGCGTCTCCTTCTGCATGGCATCGGACAGCTGCTGATCGAAGTCCGGGAACCAGAAGGCATCCGGACGCACCTTGTCCACGTCCTGCAGGCGCAGCCACTGCGCCGCGAAGCGCGAAGCGAGCGCATCGGAGCGCGGATCGGCGAGCATGCGCTTCACCTGCGCATCGAGCACGGCCGGCGTGGAGAGCTGCTGCTGTTCGGCCAGCGACCGCAACTTCTCGTCGGGGATGCTTCCCCACAGAAAGAACGACAGCCGCGACGCGAGGTCGATATCGCTCACGCGATAGTCAGCGCCCGGGGTCACACCCGCCGGCGTGCTCTCGATGCGAAAGACGAAGTGCGGGCTGGCGAGAATCGCCTGCAGCGCATTCTGCACGCCCGCTTCGAAGCCGCCCTCGGCCGCCGCTTTCGTGTAGAACGTCATCAGTCCGTTCACGTCGCGCGAGGTGAGCGGCCGACGATATGCACGCGTGCCGATGCGCGTGACGATCTGCTGGGCGCAGGCCCGCTGCACGGCGGCCGCGGCCGTCGTGGCATGGCAGGAGAAGATCGCCTTGCGCGACGGCGTCTCGGACACGCCGGTCGTCGAGAGTGGCCCGATGATGGTGATGTCCTTGAGGTGCGGCGGCGTGGTGCTACCGGCGCTTGCGGTCCCATGCGAGGCCAGCGACCAATCATGCGGCTTGACCATGTCCTCGTACGGACCGTCGGCGCGCCGGATGAACGCGGCCGAGAGTGTCTGCTGCCCGGCCTTGATCATGATCGGCTCGGAACGCACGATGTCGATGCCGAGCGGCGTGTCCGCGGAGGCATTCGTCTGCTCGATGCCCTTCTCGTACTTGAGCAGCGCGATGCGTGTGCCGTCCACCGAAATATCGATGTCTTCGAACGCAAAGCCGACGCCGCCTTCGACGTTCATGCGCAACTGATACATGCCGTCGGCTGGGAACGCATGCGTGGCCGCAATGCCACCGCGGGTGCCGTACGGCGTGCCGTCCACATGGTCCCACGGATGCTGCGACGCAAAGGGCGAAACGACGTACGTCTGCTGCGCGAGCACCGCCGTCTTGTCGCCGATGGCCATGCGGCTCACCGATGCGGCGGCGTTCAAATAGGCTTCGAGCAACGTCGGCGAGAGCGACTGCACGTCGGCGATGTTGTCGAAGTTGGCGCTTTTGGTATCGAGCGGCAGATAGTCGGCCGCGTTCACTTCGAGGCCGAGCAGATCTTTGATGGTGCGCTCGTACTCGGGGCGGTTGAGGCGCTGAAAGGGGCGCGATCCCGGATTCGGCGTGGCGTGCGCCCGATCGATGACCAACTCGATCGATTCCGCAAGCGCGGTGAGTGTGTCGCCACCGGGCTTGGGCTTACCCGGCAGCGGCATCATTTCCGCGCGCAGCTTCCTGATGATCTTTTCCGACTCGACGGGCCATTCGTTGGCCTCCGCCACATCGTAGCCGTCGAGCGACAGGTTGCCCTTGGTTTCGGCGTCGTTGTGGCAATCGGAGCAATACCGTTCGATCACGTTATTGAACGCCGCGTACGAGATGCCGCGTGACCCGACGGCGCCGGCATCCGCATCTGCATCCGCGCGCGGCGCGGCGACCAGTGCACGACGCGCGTTGAAGTTGGGCAGGCCGGCCGGGGTGAGCGCCACCACGAGCCGTTGTCGCGCACCGACGGTGCGCGCCGCGGAATCGGCACCGAGCTTAAAAGATGCAACTGCCGTTACAGCAGCGACCGCAACGAACGCGAGCTTCATGCCTACCACCTCTCCAGCGCGCGAGCGCGCGACGCAAACGAGTCTTGTGGTGCGTGGCCTACGAATGTCGGTACGGCGTGGCTTTCGGATGTCGGGGAGGAAGCGTGACAGCGCAGAAAGCCCCAGACCGGGACAGTCAATCACAGCGGCGACTACAGGAATTACGCGCCACTCCGGAGAACGTTACTGACTAATGGTACGACCGCGGACGGGGGTCCGGCCAGAGGCGTCCGTGACGCAACGAGTTGCGACGGCGCGGGTTACGGATCGGCGGGGGGCAGTTCGGTCTGCCAGAGCCGCCGCCCCGTCACATCGTTCAGCCCTACGGTCATGGACCGCGTTCGGGGATCGATGTCCAGTGTGCCAAAGAACTGAAGCCCGTCGCTCGGGGGGCGGTTGGGTTTGGGGGCCGGACTGGCGAACCGGACTTCGGGGCCGAATGTCCCGTCGAGGGCGTTAGGACCAAACGTGCCGGCGTGCATGGGACCGGCGACGAACTCCCAGAACGGCATAAAGTCGGTGAAAGCGGCCCGCTCGGGGGCATAGTGGTGCGCGGCGGCATAGTGCACATCGGCCGTGACCCAGACCGTATTGCGAATGCGCTGCTCTTTGCAGAAGCGCAGCAACGCTGCCACCTCGAACTCGCGCCCGAGCGGCGGGCCATTGTCGGCGTTGGCGATCGCTTCGTAGTTCCGTTCGCCGTTCCGCATGCGATCGGGGACGATGAGTCCGATCGGCATATCGCAGGCGATCACCTTCCAGACCGCCCGACTGTCCTTCAACGACTGCTGCAGCCACGCCAGCTGTGTGTCACCAAACATCGCGGTTGCTGGAGAGGGTGCGTCCTGGCGGTTGCCGGAGTTGGCGCCTCGGTAGCTGCGCAGGTCCACCACAAAGATCTCGAGCAGCGGGCCGTAGCTGAACTTCCGGTACACGCGATTGGCCTCGTCGCGCGACCGCCGGATGGGCAGAAACTCAAAGAGCGCCTGCTGGGCGCGTTGGGCCAGCACACGCACCCGCTTTTCGGTGAAGCGCGCATCGTTCTCGAGTACGAGATCGTGGAACCAGTTGTCCACCACCTCGTGGTCGTCCCACTGCGCGATCACTGGCACCGCCGCATTGAAAGCCCGTGCGTGCTGATCGAGCAGATTGTAGGCGAAGTTCCCTCGATACTCGTCGAGGGTTTCGGCGACTTTCGACTTTTCAGCCGTGATCAGATTCCGCCAGACGGTGCCATCGTCGAGCGTGACTTCCGGCAGCAGCGGCTGGTCGGCGTAGATATTGTCACCGGAGTGGATAAACACGTCCGGCTCGGCGCGGCGCAGGGCCTCGTAAATGCGCAGGCCACCGCGACTCTCGTCGATTCCCCATCCCTGCCCCACCATATCACCCGACCACGCCACACGCAGCGGGCGGAGCGTGCGCGCGTCAGCGCGCATGGCCGTGCGGAACGTACCGGTGACCGGCTCACTCATCGCCCGCGGACTGGCCAGACTCTCGAACCGTGCGCGATAGAAGATCTGCTCACCGGGGGGCAGCCCGTCTAGATCGAGATGCGTGGTGAACGCGTGATCGGGTAGTGCCTGCGGCCCACGGACGCGACGCGAGTTCCGGAACCGATCGTTGGTCGCCCACTCGACCAGCAGCTGCGACGGGCGGTCGGAACGACTCCAGATGATCGCCCGATCAGACATCACATCGCCGGACTGTACCCCGCCGACCAACTGTGGTCGCAGCTGCTCAGAGGTAATGATGGCCGGCGCGCCGTCCGATGGGAGCCAAAGTGGCCGCGGGCTCGTCAGCGCAGCCGCCCCCGTGGCGAGTGCGGCTCCCACGAAGCTGCGACGAGAAAGGAGCGGATCGATCATGCAAGCCACCGAGACGATGAAAAGACTGAGCAAGCTCGACTGAAGTCTGGGTACGGTGGGCGGCACGTCAAGCAGACAGGGCAAAGCCGTTACGCGATCCACGCGGAGCGCTTTTTGCAAAGGAGATAAGTGACGCGATACGCCGCGCCTCTCCCCTCATCGGCAACGGAGTTCCATGCCCCTCTCCACTCGCCAGCTACGTCGGCTGCTCTTCGTTGCGTCCTGCGCAGTCGCGCCCATCTCGCTCACGGCACAGTCCACGCTCGGATCGGCGCAAGCCTTCGGCGTTCTCGGCGCATCGACGATTACCAATCTCGGCGCAACAAGCATCCGGGGCGATCTCGGACTGTCTCCCGGCAGCTCCATCACCGGACTCGGGTCCATCGTACTCGACGGTGTGGTGCATATCGCCGACGCGGTTGCCACGCAGGCGCAAGGCGACGCCCGTGATGCGTACAACCTGCTGGCCGCACGTCCGTTCACCACCTCGCTGACGGGACAAGATCTTGGCGGACTGACGCTGACACCCGGCGTCTATCGGTTCGCCTCGTCTGCACAGCTCACCGGCGCGCTCGTGCTCGATTTTCTCGGCAACGCCGCCTCCGTGTTCGTCTTTCAGATCGGCTCGACGTTGACGACCGCGAGCGGTTCAACCGTGTCGGCGCTGAACGTCGCGCCCGGCGCAGGCGTCTTCTGGCAAGTCGGCAGTTCGGCCACGTTGGGTACTGGCAGCGACTTTCTCGGCAACATCCTTGCCGACCAGAGCATCACCTTCGGCACCGGTAGCCGTATTCTCTGCGGACGTGCCATCGCGCTTGGCGGGGCGGTGACGCTCGAGACCAACACTGTGAGCAACGACTGCCGGACTGGCGACGCGTTCGATGATCGCGGCAGCGGGGGATTGAGTGGACTGGTCACGACGACCGTTCCTGAGCCAACTGTACTGGCGTTGTTGCTGCTGCCGTTCACCGTCGCCCTCGTATTACGTCGTCGTTCGCGATAGCGACAGCAAGAGACGACGCTGAGGGTCGCGGCGAGGGCGCCTACTCCGCGCGCTTGCGCGCTTCGGCGAGAAAGGCGGGCTCGAGCTGCAGGAGATTGGCGAGCTTGCGCATCAGGTAGGATTCCTGTCCGTCCAACGTGCCGTCCGCCAACACCACCTGCCACATCAGTTCTGCCAGTACCATGCGCTGCGCGAGATCGTAATCCCGGACCACTTGTTTGGTGAAGACGAAGTCGTCGACCGCGTCCTTGCTGGCGCTGATGGCCTCGGCCATGAGGGCCGCGGCACCGGCGGCGTCGACATCGAAGTGCCGCTGAAGAATCTCGACAATGCGCTGCCGCTCGACCTCGCTGAATTGCCCGTCCACATTGGCCAGTTCGATGAGCAGGGCGCACGCTGCGATGCGCACGTCACTTGGATGCGTGCGTGAGTGGGCGCCAGGTGTGCCCTGCAGACTATCGCCGATGAGGCGTCGGATCGCGTCGAGCATAAAATCTTGGTGTCGCTACGAGGATGAGCAAAGGGGCGGCACGGGGAATTTCCTCGACCGCCTCACGTCGCGTCTGGAGTACGCGGGATGGCGCAGGTGCCACCCCATGACATGCCGCCGTCGCTGCGGTACAACATCATCCGCGCCTGTGCGAACGGATCGGATGTCTCCGCGCGTAGCATCCATCCCACCTGCACGGCGAAGCGCGCACCGTACATGCGCAATGCGGGGACGCTGAATCGTAACTCGGTCTCGTCGCATTGCAGCACGATTTGCGCGGTCTCCGCGAGCTTGAGCTCTGCGAGAATCCCATCGCACCCTGTGCGCTGGTTCTCAAACGTATGGGTAGCCCACGCCGCGCGTTCGTCACGCAGTTCGTCTAGCAACGTAAGTGCAACCAGGCCGCGCGTCGTGCTGGGCGTCAGCAGCGCCGGAGACGAAAGCCCGACAAGGAATGGCACGACGCGATCGGTGAGTACTTCATTCCACGACGGCACGAACTGCCAGCTCTCGATGCCAAGCCGAGGACGGCCGGGAGCCACGGCTCCGCGGAACGGGTGTGCACAGGCGGACTCGAAACGCAGCATCGCAAAGGCAATCTCGGCGGCCGCCCGCAGCACGTCGTCATTCGGATCGTCGGACACGTCACGAATGCTCCCTGCCGTGTCGCTCATGTTGCTCCCTATCGCCGTGGTAACGTCTGCAGAATGGATTTCGGAAGCCGCGCTGTGACGCCAAGCCACGGCGCCACGAGGTCTGCAATATCATAGCGTACAGCAAACCCCAGCATGAGGGCAACATCGGTCGCCGTCACCGCAAAGTCAGCTTCCAGCCATCGCGCCAGGTCGCTGGTCGCCTGACGGGTCGCCTCGTCAAGTGAGCCCGCTACCCCGATGCTCATGATCTCGTCTACCGTTTCCGCACGTGGTATGCTCGCGAATCCCCAACGTTTCACGCCGATCGTAAACGTCACGTCGAGACTAGTCTCCATCGCGTCGCCGGTGAGCTCGCCGTCGCCCTGCGCGGCATGACCGTCACCCAGATACAGATACGCACCCATCGTCGTCACCGGCAGATAGAGCGTGGCGCCCTCGTGCAGGTGGGCAACCTCCATGTTGCCGCCAAAGGGCCCGGAGTCGCGAGAACTCGGCACCGATGCACCACCTGTCGCAACACCGATCGCGCCGAGAAATGGCCTTAGCGGTATTCGGAGCGCGTTGAGGGCGGAAGACGGTGTACGCAAGCGAGCCATTGCGGCGATCGTATCCAGCAACCACGTGCGGTCCATAGGTGTGTTGCGTCGCTCAACCGCGTACGAGGGCTGGATAGCGCCATCGACCAGTGATGTGCCGCTGAATGCCCACCCGCGATTGAGCCGGACGCGGAGCAGCCGAACGACCAGCACATCCCCCGGCACTGCCCCCTCGATGTAGAAAGGGCCCGTAAGTGGATTGCCTCCGGATGTTACCGGCGGCGTATCGAACGAGGCTGCGTTCGCATCGCGACCACTCGCATCCACCGTGGTCGTGCGTACCGTGTCGCCAGCGTACAGGCGGAGCACCGGAGACACGTCGCTGGAGAGTCCTCGGCGATAGCCGGCGGGCGCGTACACGAACGAGCGCGCGACGGCAGGCGGGCGATAGCGTGTCGCGATCCACGCGCTTGAGTCGGTACCGGTGCCGCTCGTAAGATATCCGCGAAGCGTGTCGCCTCGCAGCTGACCCCACCACAAGTAGCTGCCAACGGCGAACTGCACACGTCCGCCGATAAACGACGAGATGAACGGTTGGCCATATACCTCACCGCGCACACTGTCGCGCACAGCGGAGCCCTGCGCAACCAACGTGACGCGCTGCGGCTGCGCGTCGCCATCCATCTCGAATATCCAGTCACCCACCAAGTCGGCCGCTGATCGTGCGGGAGACGCGGGTATGGTGGGTCGGGACTGCCCACGAAGCGTATAGGCACCCAAGACGCCGAATACAGCCAGCATAACGATCGAACGCACTACCGACTGCCGAGCTGGCGACCGTAGGATTCGCCGAGAGCGAGTACGTATGGTTCGAAACATCGACTGACGGCGACTCGGCGGGCTGCGTCGCATGGATGTGCTCCGTTGTGGGGGGACTGCACACGGATGCACGCAACCGCGGTGCAACCTGCGAGGCGTTCGTAGAAACCGCCTGGCTGGATGCAGCGCACGCACGGCTTACGCGACGTGCGATCCCTCGCCGAGCCCTACTTGCCCGGCGTGGCTGCCCGCTGACTGCCGATGCTGTACAGAAATCCCGTGTACTGCATTTCTTCCCAGGTCTGGTCGCCCCACTTCACATCCTTCGTGGCGTCCGGATTGCTCTTGTTGCCAGCGGAATTGTCGTACCACGCGATCGACTTGAGCTTGCCGCCGGCCGGAATCTCCAATGGCTCCTTGAAGAAATAGTACGTCTGCCAGTTGAAGTCGTACCTCGGCACATCCAGCACAACACTCGACGTGCCGTCCGGCTTTTCGAGCGTGTACTTCCAACGCGTACCGCGCAGATGAGTATGCGGCAGCAAGCCCCAAATGCGCACCGTCTGCGTGGGCTCGAGCTCGGTGGCCACGGCCACATCTTTTTCGCCGGCGGGGAGCGTGAATTTGCCGTTAATGAACGCGCTCATGCGGATCTCTTCCTGCGGCGCGCCGGGCGCGAACCGGAAGCCGACGCTGGTCCGGTCGGTCTGCTCGTGTCCATGCGCGGTGTAGTGCATCTGGAACGTGAGGATCGTGCCGGCGCGCAACTTGAGCGCCGTGCCCTCGGGAAACGTCATCACGTTCGTGCCGGGCGCCGTGCCGCCGATGAGTGTGCCGAGACGACGTGGCGGCCCATAGCGCTTGTCTACCCGAGGCGGGTCCGGCGGCGTGTCGTATTCAGGCTTGTTCAGGAACAACGGACGCGGCGCAGCACCGCCAGCTGGACGGGGTGCCGGAGCGGCTGCGGCGCCAGGCGGCGGGGTCGGCGGTGGCGGCGTCTTGGCATACACGAGCACGTGATGTACGACTTCCCGCGCGCCCGGCAAGAACTCGATCGCCTGCACCCACTTGTCGTCGGTGAAGTTGGTCGGGATCTCGAAGTACTGGTACTCGACCGTGCCCGACGCGGGCACCGTGAATGGTTCCGCCATCGTGACGATGGCATCGGGCGTGCCAAGTTCCCAACTGCTGGGGTAAACGGGCGCCGGAGGCAGCAGCTTGGCATCGCCTCGCTTGGCGCCCGCATCGATCCAGCGGAGAATCGTCTGCTTCTCAAGCGCGGAGAGACGCCGGTCGTTCAGGAACGTCCCATGCGGTCCCTCGGCGTGCCACGGCGGCATATACCCCGTTTTGACGGCGTCGCGGATGTCGCTGGTGTTCGCCTTCGCGCTGTCGTACTCCATCAGCGAGAACGGTCCCAATCCTCCCGTCCGATGACACGTCGTGCAATTCTTGTAGAGAATCGGCGCGACATCCTTGGTGAATACCGGCGCAGCATCTTGTGCCACGAGCGTCGAACGTCGGTGTGCCACCGACACGGCGCAGAGCGCCACGGTCGTCAGCGCGACGAGCTGCACGATGCGCGTACGTCCGCCACGTACCCTGCTGGTCCGTCCACCACTTTTGTCGTTCGACATGCAACTCCCTCGATAGCTCTCGCTTGATAGGCGCAGCAGTCCGGCATTGCCGCTCGGATAATCTACCGGCGGCGCATGCGCCCGATAGTCCGAACCGGGCGCCGCGACTCGCACACCGTGGCTAGAACGCGATGCGCAGCACTGGCACATTCCGATGCACGGGCCGCTCGGTGATCGTCACACGAGCGCCCGGCGTGTCACGCAGCCCGAGCACCAAGGCGGTCGCGGCCGGTACGAACGACATCGAGACGCGGCTGCGCATCACACCGCCTCGCGGTCCGGCGTCCGGCAACGACCTCACCACGCCGTCCGCCAGTGCGAGTCCGCCGAACCCGCCGACCGCAATCATGCCAACGGTGGCCTGCCGACCGCTTTCGAACATGAGCGACAGGCCTCCACCGACCAACATCCCCGCCGCGGCACCCAACTGCGCGAGCGTACCGTCTGCGGCGCGGCGGTCCCGTCGGCGTACGAAGAGTCGATCGCCGGCCACCGCCCCGGCGAGCATACCCGCGGTGCTGGCGGCAATACCGATGCGATCCGACGTGCCATCGCTGATGAAGGTGTTCGCGAAAACCCCGCCCAGCAGCGCGCTGCTGTACGCCATGTCGATATCGCCGGCGGTGACGTTGTACGCGGACCGTCGGGCGTACCGCGGACCGACGTAGTGTCCAACCAGCCCGGCCGCAATCGACGCGGCAAGCGCCGCCTTGAGACGCGGCGCAATGCCGCGACGAGTCGATGTGTCGTCTTCGAACGCGCCGAGCGTGCCGCCGACCCCGAGCGTGGTCAGCGCTGCGAGGTCGCCGATAAACCCCGAGGCCGACGCCTCACCGTCGCTCATGGCGCGCGCGCGTTGAAAGCCGAGCACGGTACCGCCCACGGCGCCAGCCAGAATTGGCACACCATATCCCGCGCCGCCGTCCGCCGTCGCGATGGCGGCCACCGCCGCTCCGACCGCCGCGCCCCGCGTCCCACCGTACGACGCCAGATTGTTCTGCGCGCGTGTGACCGAGCGCGAGCGCACCAGCTCTGCCGCGGCAAAAAACGACGCGCCCGCCGCAACAAAGTAGCCACCCGCCGCAGCGGCGCCGTTGTCGGACAGGATCGCTGCGGTGGCTGGGCCGTAGGCGGTGAGTCCGAGCAGGACCTGGTTGCGCACGAAGGAATTTCCCGCCGGTTCGGATTGCTCGAACCCGGTCGCGTCGCGCGTCGAGTCGATCCCGCGCAGCGCGATCTGCGCCTGCAACGCGTTTGAGACCGCGGCACGCAGCAGCACAAGCTCCACTGGCGAGACTCCGTAGCGCGCGACGGCGCCGTCGACACGTTGTGCCACCAGCACGGCACTTACGCTGTCACTGCTGAACAGCCGCGCCTCGGTCCAATCGTTCGCCAGCGGCCACACCGGGGCGACGAGCTTCAACCGGGCCGCGGTCACCGGCGTGATGACGGTGAGTCGGCCCGCCGAGTCAAAGGCAATGGGGCGCTCGACGGTCGGCTGTTTGTTGACAGCGGCCGCCTGCGCGCGCCCCACGGCTGGCCGGAACGCGACGGTGGCGACGGTGGCCACGACGAACAGCATCGCGCGGCAGGCCGACGGCAGGCCGGTCAGCGCGCGACGTGCCGTCGGCGCGGAGCGTGGAGCCAAGGAGTCGTGATGCACAGGTGGGGGACGGAGAGAGGAGATCGGGCGTGCAGCAAACTGGAGACGCACGCCTGAGAATGGCGGAGGCGAGCCCGCAGCGCGATACTCTGCACGTACCCCACATGCTCCTGCAGGATCGCACCAAACGCCGCGCTGTCCGCCACCCTTCCATTGTCCTGCCATGCGCCTCTTGCCTCGCGTTGCTCGTATCCGGGTCTTTTGCGGCGTCGCCGCCACGCTCGCCCTCTGCTCCGGCGTTCACGCACAAGGGACGGAGCCAATCAAGTTCGCACGGTACGCGCACGTGTCGAACGACGGCACGCTCGCGTTCACATATCAGGACGACATCTGGGTGGCAAATGCCGACGGCGGGTCGCCGCGCCGGCTGACGGCGCACATCGCGCGCGATTTTATGCCGCGCTTTTCACCGGACGGCAAATGGATTGCCTTCACCAGCAATCGCTCTGGCAATAACGATGTGTACGTTGTGCCGATCGCGGGTGGTGAGCCGAAGCAGCTGACCTGGTTCTCCGGCGACGATCAGGCGCTCTACTGGACACCGGATGGCCGCGAGATCGTGTTCTCTACCGCGCGCGGCACACATGCATTTGGGTCGCCGCTGTACCGGCTGCCTTTGGATGGCTCGCAGCCGCGCCCAATGTCGATGGACTTCGGTCGCGCAGGTATGCTCAAACAGGACGCGACCATGGTCGCGTTTAACCGCACGGTGCCCAGCTACTGGCGCAAAGGCTATCGCGGCAACGCCAACGCAGACATCGCCATTCAGGATTTGAAGAGCGGCGAGATCACCGAACTCACCGACACTGACCTCAAGCAGTTCACCTCGTTCACACATGACGTGCATCCCATGTGGGGCGCCGATGGCTTGATCTACTTCGCCTCGGAGCGGGACGGGACATTCAACCTCTGGCGGATCGCGCCCACCGGCGGCGCACCGCAGCAGGTGACGACGCACAAGGAGGACGGCGTGCAGTTCCCGGCCATCTCCCCGGATGGTCGCCGCATCGTGTACGAAAACGAGTTCGACCTCTGGACGCTTGATGTGCCGTCGGGGACGCCACGCAAACTCGCCATCCGCATGACGGCGGACACCAAGGAAAACGACGTCGCCGTGCTCACCACGACGAACCGCGCCGACGGATATTCCGCATCGCCGAGCGGTGACTATTTGGCGGTCGACTTTCACGGCGAGATCATGATCGTCCCCACGGAAAGTGGGGTCGGCGAACGGACGCAGGTAACGAAGTCGCCGTGGCGTGAACGCGCGCAATCGTATTCGCCGGACGGCCGGCGTCTCGCCTATGTGTCCGACGAGTCGGGCGACGAGGAAGTGTGGGTGTACGACATCGCCACCGCGCAGCGACGCAAACTCACAACGCAGCCGTCGATCAAGGCCGACATGACCTGGGCGCCGAACTCGCAGAAGCTCGCCTTCACCGGTAACAATCGTCTCTGGGAAGTGGACGCAACGGGCGGCGCCGTGCGCGAACTCGCGTTCAATCAGGCCGGCGGCTTTGCGGTGGGACAATACTCCGGCGACGGCAATTGGCTCACGTACAGCAAGCGTGACGACGACCAGAACGCCGAGGTGTTCGTGTTCGATGTGCGCGCGCGCAAGGAGACGAACATCACGCGCAACCCGTTCAACGATGCGAACGGCGTGCTGACGCCCGATGGCAAGCATGTCGTCTTCACCTCATCGCGTGACGGCGGCACGGCGCAATTGTTTATCGTCGCACTGGGTAAGCTGGCCGACGATCCCAACGATCCACTCGTGCGGGAGCGGCTGCGTCGCGCGGCTGGGCGTACGGAGCGTGCCGCGCCGGACAGCGCCGGTGGAACAGGCACGTCCGCGGCGTCATCGACAGCGGGCGCGTCCGCCCCGCTCTCCGTTGCGATCGACGCGCAGGGAATCGAGCGGCGCGCGATGCAGCTTACGCGAGGCACGCTGCCGGTGAGTGCATTCTTTCTCTCACGGGACGGGCGCACGATCCACTTTACCGTCGGCGGCGCCGGTGGTGGTGGTGGCCAGAATGCGTCGGCGGCCGACCCGGACAGTCCGAATGTCGGACTGTTCAGCATCGGTACCGACGGGCAGAATCGTCGTCGCATTGCCGGTGGTCTCTTTCCGCAGATGACGCCGACGACGGACCGTCGGGCGATCTTCTTCCGGCGTCCGGCGCGCGGTGGCGAGAATGCCGGTGGCGAGGGCGCCACGCCCGGATTCGAAATCGCCAAGCTCGTGCTCGCGACGCCGCAGCGTGCCGACCCGGTCGCGTTCTCCTTTCCGGTGCTGGTGGACCAGCGTGCCGAGCGGGAGCAGTTGTTCGAGGAGTCATGGCGCGTCATGAAGTACCGCTTCTATGACGAGAAGATGCATGGGCGCGACTGGGACGCGATCAAGTCGCGGTACAAGCCGCTGCTGCGTTTCGTGGGCACCAACGAAGACGTGTACGATCTCGCCAACGAGATGATCGGTGAGCTGAATGCGTCACACACGGGCGTGAGCGGGCCGCCGTCGCGACAGATGCCGCGTCTGTATACCACGCGCTATCTCGGGTTCGAGCTTGAGCCCAGTGACGCGGGCCGGTATCGGGTCGGGCACATCTATCGCGACGGGCCGGCCGACAAGGAATGGCTGAACATCGCAGAGGGCGACTATATCCAGGCGATCAACGGGCAGGAGCTCAAGAGCGGCGAGAACTACGAGAAGTTGCTGGCCACTACGCTGAACGAGTACATCCCGGTGCGGCTGTCCAAAAATGCCAGCGGGGAGGGTGCGCGCACGGTACGTATCGCGAGTGTGACGTCGCTTGGCGACATCAAGTACATGGAGTGGGTGGCGACGCGACGCGAGCAGGTCGAAAAGGAAACGAACGGCGAGATCGCCTACGTGCACATACGCGCGATGAACCAGCCGTCGCTCGTCACGTTCCGCAACGAGATCGACCAGTTCTCGAACAAGAAGGGGATCATCGTCGACATCCGCTACAATGGTGGCGGCAACATCGACCAGGAGTTGATCGACATTCTCGAACGGGAGCCGTACCAGTTCTGGAATCAGCGTACGGGTTCGCGCGTCTGGGGACGGCGCCCGCGGCAGGCGATTGCCGGTCCCAAAGTCATGCTCGTGAACTCGCGTTCGGGATCGGACAGCGAAGTCACACCCATGGCGTTCCGTCAACTCGGACTCGGACGCATCGTGGGCAATCCCACGGCGGCGGCGGTGATTGCCACCGGCAGTTACGCCCTGATCAACGGCGGAACGATTCGCACACCGGGCTCGCTCGTCGTCACGTACGATCCGACAAAGCCCAACAACTACGGCGTGAATCTCGAGAACCTCGGCGTACCGCCGGATGTGTGGGTGAAGAATTCGCCGATGGATGAAGTGAAGCAGATCGATCGCGAACTGAAGACGGCGATCGAAGAAGCGCTGCGTATGCTCAAGGTCGCGAACGCCGGCAAAATCTCGAGCGAGCAGCCGTAACAGCAACGCCCGCGGGCGCACGCGGGGTCGTGCGCTCCGGGTCCGGCGCTAAGTTGCGTCATGGACCCGTTGATCTACCTATTGCCCGCGTTTCTGCTGGCGGGCTTTGGCCTGCTGCTGGGAATCAGCGTGATGTTCAGCAGAGCCAGCATCCGTCTGGGGCTGCCACTCACGCTGATTTTTCTCAGCATTGGCATGCTGGCGGGCGCGGACGGGTTGGGTGGCATCGCGTTCGAGAACTACGGACAGGCATTCGCGCTCGGTTCCGTGGGTCTCGCGTTCATCCTGTTCGACGGCGGTCTGAATACGAATTGGCAGGCAGTGCGCCTCGTGCTGGGCCCCGGCGCACTCCTCGCCACTGCGGGCGTACTCGGCACCGCCTCACTCATGGCAGTCGGCGGCCACCTCCTCGGCCTCACATGGAGTGAAGCCTGGCTGATCGGCGCCATCGTGTCGTCAACCGATGCCGCGGCCGTTTTTTCTGTCTTGCGTGCGTCCGATGTCAGTCTGAAGAAACGCCTGGGTACCACGCTCGAACTCGAGTCGGGACTGAACGATCCCGTCGCGTTCATTCTCACCGGCGTCGTGATTCAGGTGGTCGGCGGGAGCGGGGTGCTGAACGTGGCGCGCACCAGTTCGGATGTGGCGCTGCAACTGGTCATCGGGTTGGCTGGTGGCGCCGCGATCGGGCTTGGCGCACGGTGGATCCTGCGCAATTTCCCGCTGCGGCCAAGCGGACTGGTCCCGGCATTCACCATCGCCGTCGCATGTCTCGGCTTTGGGGTTCCCGCGCTGTTCGATGGTAGCGGCTTGCTCGCCGTGTACGTGGCCGGCATCGCGCTCGGCACGGGAGCCCTGCCGTATCGATCGAGTGTACTGCGCGTACACGATACGCTTGCGTGGCTCAGTCAGATCGGCATGTTCCTCGTGCTGGGATTGCTTTCGTTTCCCACGCGCGTGTTTCAGGTCTTGCCCATCGGCATCGGACTCGCGCTGATTCTCGCCGTGGTCGCGCGTCCGCTCGCCGTGGCGGCCTGTCTGCTACCGTTCCGCTATCGGCCGAAGGAGATCGCGTTCATCGGGTGGGTGGGACTGCGCGGTGCCGTGCCCATCGTGCTGGCCACATTGCCCGTGCTGGCCAAGGTGCCCGGCGCCGAGCGCGCATTCGATGTCGTGCTGGTGATCGTGGTCGCCAACGCGCTGTTGCAGAGCACTACCGTGCCGTGGCTCGCGCGCAAACTGCAACTGGAAAGCGGCGATGCCCCGCCCCCGCCCGCGCTGCTCGAGATCGAGGGGCCTACCGCGTTCGATACGGAGATCCGGTCGTTTCACATCGACGAGGATCTGCCGGTGTGCGGACAGTCGCTGGCCGACATTCCGTTTCCGCAGACGTCATCGGCCATGCTGCTCATCCGCGGGCGGCAGTTGCTCTCACCGCATGGTGATACGATCCTGCTACCCGGCGATCATGTGTATCTGCTGGTGAACGAGGCCGACGTGGCGATCCTGCAACTGCTGTTCGGCCGGGCCGAGGGTGCGGAGTAGCGACTCACTCCGGGAGTCGCGCCACACCCACCGCCGTCCCCTTCTCCATCTGACGCACCCATGCCGCGACGATGCCACCCGATGCCGTCGAGATGGCGGGGTACCACTGACCGGCGCCGGGGGCGGGCGCACCGATCGGCGAGAACGTCGGCGTTCCGTTCGCCGACCACCGAACGCGTGCGAACCCAAGCTGACGGGCACCTGCCACCACTTCATCCCACGCGACGACCGCGGAACCGTCGGAACGCAGCGCGATCTGTGGATGCGACGCCGCGCCGCGTGATGGAATCTCGGTGCGCGCGCCGAACCGCTTGCCGTCTCGCGACACGGCGTAGAACAATGTCATGCGCGATTCACCGTTGATCGCGGCGACGGTCGGCCAGACGACGTGTACGCGCCGTCCGCTATCGACCGCCACGGCCGGGCCGTTGTCGGGACAGCCGTCGATCTGCCAGTCGTCACGGCTCACGCGCACCGGTTCCGCAAATGAACGACCGCGGTCAGATGAGCGGGTGAACGCGATGTCCCGGTGACTGCCGGGGTACACGTGGCGCCAGACCGCAAAGAGTTCGTTGCCCGCAGCGACCAGCGAGGTCTTGCAGCAATAGCACACGCTGCGCGTGATGGGCACGGCCTTGCTGCCGTCGAGCGAGGAGAAGAACAGTTGCGAGAGCGCGGCGCGCTCGGTGGGATCGGGCTTGGGGCCAGCGCGCTTCGCCGAATCGGCCGCGACCAGATCGCGGTGGTCGAGCCAGAGCACTGACACGCGTCCCGTCGCATCCACCGCAACCGACTGCCACCCGCGCGAACCGGGTCCCTCGCTTCCCGGCACCTGCGCGTGGACACCAAAGCTGCGACCGCCGTCCGTCGAGCGCGCCGAGAGCACGCGCCAATCGGCGCCGGTACGCGCCGTCCACACCACGACGATCTCCGGCGACTGCCCGCGACGCGGCACCAGCGCCACGCGCGGCGGCTCCTCCCCACTCACGCGTGCATCGCCATCCACCCGATTCACGCGCACCGGTGCGCCGAATCGACGCCCGCCGTCCACACTGGTAGCGGTGTAGATGTCCATGGCAGAGACAGTAGCGGCCGAAAAGGCGACCACGACGAAGTCGCCCGCAGCAGCGATCGTGGGATTGGCGGCGGACCGCCCGTCGACGGAGAGCACTGCCACCGGCTGTTGCGCGCGCAGCGGCACGGACGTGCCGAGCGTGGCTATCACGAGCAGGAGCAGCGGCTGCACCAGCCTGCGTCGGATGTTCGATGCGATGTGGCTTGTGCGCATGGGTCGAGGTCTCGGCAAAGTGATATCAGGAATCGAGCGCACGACGCACGGCCGCGACGAGCGAGGTGTCGCTCTGTCGCAGCGCACCGGTCATGTGGAAGCGAATGCGACCGCTCCGGTCGATGACGAGTGTTTCGGGCACGCCATTCGTGGCGAATTTGAGCGAGAACTGGTGCTCCGGATCGAGCCACACGTCATACGTCATGCCGCGCGTGCGCGCGAAGTCGGCCACGTCTGCGCCCATGCCGGGCGCATCGATACTCACGCCGACCGTGTGTACACCGCGCGCCGCATACTGCTGATGCATTGCCTCGAGTTGCGGAATCTCCTCGAGGCAGGGCAAGCACCACGTGGCCCACACGTTCAGCACCACGACCTTTCCCGCGAGTGATGCGAGCGTCACCGGCGAGCCATCGAGTTGCATCGCCGTGAACTCCGGCGCGAGCGCCCCGATCGCCGGTGCGCGCAGGTCGCGCCCGGCAGATGCGGTCGCCGCGCTATCGTCCGCACGACGACCATCCGTGGCGGCGTCTCGGCACGCGAACGCCGGTGCCGCGGTGAGGAGGACGACGATTCCGGTCCGGATGCAGCGGGTCATCGGCAATCCGTCCGCGTGAGGGTGATGTGCTGGGTCACGTCGTGGCTCAGAAGTTGTACTTCAGCGATGACGAGTACGTGCGATGCGGAAACGGGTGGAACAGGAAGTACTTGCGGTTGAGCAGATTGTCCGCGCCAACCGTGGCGGACAGGTGCGAGTTCAGCCGGTAGTTGGCATGCGCATCCGCGACGAACCATGCGCTGAATCCCTGCCACGTGTTCGCATTCACGTCGGCGTTGTCGAGCGTCGTGGGCAAGGCGCCGCTGTAGCGCCCGCCAAGCGTGAGGGAGAGCCGTTGGTCCGGGCGATACGTGGCCACGAACGTCGCCCGCCAGTCGGGGATGTTCGGCAGACGCTTGCCGATCGCCGCCTCAGGTCCCGCGGTGGCGCTCGCGCGTCCCGATGTCGCCAGTGTGCGTGCATCGAGGTAGGTCGCACTGCCGGTGAGTTCGAGTCCGCGAATGAGTGCATCGCGCTCCGTCAGCACGAGCTCCACGCCACGCGCGCGAACGTGATCCACATTCGAGATGAACGAGTACAACGTCTGCGATCCCGGCAGGAGCGGCTGGAATTGCGAGATGATCGCATCACGGATGTCGTCGTTGAAGAGCGACAGCTGTGCCCTGCCCCGCGCGAACACGCGCTCGACCTTGAGTTCGGTGGCGAGCACGTTGTCCGGCTTGAGATCCGGCGAGGGTGACGTGAACGTGTTGCCGGTGGTCACGAGCTGATACAGCTCCCCCGCCGTGGCGAACCGGTACGCCTTGCCTGCGGAGGCCGTGACCGTCCAGTCGGAGGACGTCGTCCACGCGAGCGTGGCCTTCGGCGAAAAGCGCGTCGCATCGACGAATGGCTGCACGACGCGCGTGTTGCCGTTCACGTTCAGGCCGTCGAACGCCTCCCATTGCTCGAAGCGCCCGCCGACCGTCAGGCGGAACTGCGGCGAGATACGCCAGTTGTCCTGCACCCACAGCGCACTCGACCGGGTCTTGCCGTTGCCTTGCGAGACGAGCGTTCCGCGAATGGGATCGGACTCGCGCCAGTCGGCGGTATTGAAGGTCGGATTGACCAGCGTGTACTGATCGTAGTGCGCACCAACGGACAGCGTGTGTGCCGCGGTGAGTCCGCCCGCATGCCACGCCGCCTTCACGTCGGCAGACCGCCATCCGGTGCCGGACAGTTCGGCGACACGACCGGGCTGACTGAACGAAAGCCCGGTCGCGGGCGCCGCCGTCGGGAAGCGCTGCCGGTCGGTGTTGATGGCGTAGTCCGTTGCCACGACCTCGACGTCCCAATCACGCCGTGCATCGGTGCGCAACGACAGACTCTGGGACGCATGCTGCTGCAGCAGGCCGTAGTTGCCGTTGGCGAAGGCCCCCTGTCCCGCGAACGTCGGCTCACCCGCACGCGTGAGATAGCTGTCCACGCCCGCGTTGGCATCGTTCTGCCAGTAGCCGTAGGTGTATGCCGCGCGCACGCCTGGCGCGAAATCGTACGCGACCTTCACCTTCGCGTTCGTCATCTGCGTGTGCAGGATCCCCGTCGCGCCCAGCACGTTGGCCGGCGCGTTCAACTTGTTCGTCGCGGGAAACCCGCCCGTGGTGCCCGCGGGAAACGTGGCACTCGTGACATAGCTGAGCGGCTGACTGCGGCTGTCCTGATAGTTGCCGCTGAGCGACACGGAGAGCTTGCCGAAGCGGTTCCCTACGCGCGCCGACGTTTGCGACGTACCGTAGCTCTTGCGCGTCGCGTACAGGTCGAAGGGCATAAGCGTCTGCGTCTGCGTGATCGATCCCTCGAGCTTCTCCGGCATGCGCGTCGTGATCTCCATGACGGCGCCCATGGAGTTGCCGGGGAACGCTGCGGAGAACGGTCCGTACATCACGTCCACGCGCTCGATCTCTTCGGGCGCGACGAGTCCCCAGCGCGGCCCACCGATGGTGTTGTTGTTCGCGATCAGCGCCGACAGTGGCACCCCGTCGGCGAAGACGAGACTGCGCGCGCTCGAGCTGACGCCCCACACGCGCGTACCCATCACGGACTGCGTGTCACCGTTGTTTCGCTTCCGGATGAAGAGACTGGGCAGGTATTTCACCGCGTCCTGCGTATCCATCAGGTTGATCGTTTCCTCCACGCGTTTCGCCGTGACGCTGGCACCGACGGGCATGACGAGGCGC
This sequence comes from Gemmatimonadales bacterium, assembly GCA_038234895.1. GTDB lineage: Bacteria > Gemmatimonadota > Gemmatimonadetes > Gemmatimonadales > Gemmatimonadaceae > Gemmatimonas. Next base: position 3,092 of record JBBQSM010000018.1, on the reverse strand, counting down.
GTTATGGCCGACCGGGTGTCACGATCGGCGACGATGCGCATGCCGCCGAGTGCGGCAGCCGAGTCTCGCTGGGCGGAATCCGTGCGGGTGGGCCTGACGACCTGTGCATGGAGCTGCACATGGAGCGGCGCCGCGATCACGGTCGCGCTCGCGAGTAGTCCGAAGAACTTCATGAGTCTTGTGGCGGATTGGTTGGCAGCAGCCCGCCCGTTCGCGAACCCGATGTAAGAACGCCGCCGACGCCACGCGCGGCGCCGGACCGCGCAGCGAGTGCGCGAACGCCGGCGCGCGCATCGGCGGACGATGCGGGAGCGATCGGTGAGCTACGGAATTATTGGCGCAGCATGCGCCGGCGACCGATGATGGCGAACGCGACGCGGTGCGGACATCGAACGATCTGTCACGCAGCAGGCGGCGCGGGGGAACGCTAGAGCGCGATCAGCGGCGGGCCGTTTGCGAACGGCAGCACGTGCGGCTGCCGCTGCGGGGCGCGAATGGCGTGCGCGATCGCGACCACGAGCGACGACGGTCGCAGCTCCACCGTCGCGATGGTGAAGTCGCGAGGCAGCTCGGCGGGCGCCATGGTGCAGCACTGCCCGAGACAGGTGCAGCAGGAGTGTCCGGCAGGTTCCGGCGCGCGGGCGTCATGTCCCGCATCAACCTGCTGTGTGGCGAGAGTCGAGACGTCAATAGCGGCGTCCGGTGCCGCATGGGCGTGATGCTCCATGCCCGAGCTGCGCGATTCCGCACCGTGCGAGTCGATACCCTGCACGGCCGCGTCGCCTGCCCGCACCATCGTCGCAGCGGCCACAGGCGAGTGCTCGCGGCACGCCAGAACGCCCACCGGCTCGGTGAGCGCGGTGGCGAACCAGATCGACCAGAGGACGATCAGCGAGCGGTACCAGACGGAATGGCGCACACCACAATGTTAGAGGCCGTGGCGGCGGAAGGGGAGGCGGGTGGTGCGGAATTGCGCCGCGTCCGCCGGAGGGCTCACGGCGGATCTCAGTCTGGCGACGCCAGCTTGAGTCCCACGATTCCAGCGACGATGAGCGTCGCGCTCGCGAGACGAAGAAACGATGCCGGCTCGTCGAAGAGCAGGATGCCGAGCACCACCGTTCCGACGGCTCCCACGCCAACCCACACGGCGTAGGCGGTGCCGAGCGGCAACGTGCGCAGCGCGATGCTGAGCAACCAGAAGCTGGCCACGAAGGCCACCGCGGTCCCCACGGATGGCCAGAGGCGCGTGAACCCTGCCGTGTATTTGAGGCCGACCGCCCAGGCCACTTCAAGAACGCCGGCGATGAACAGCAGTGTCCAAGCCATACCTACCCCCCACAAGTGCAGCGCGGGGTCGTCCCCATTCGTCGAAGGCCAAGGGGTCGTCCCCCTGGAAAGTCGCACGCATTCCATCGCGTGGTCGACCAGTGGAGATATACCCCGCTCTCCTCCACCCGTGCCCTCGACGCGGCCACTACTGCCGCAGTCGCAGAATCGCCTCCCATATCAACGACTGCGTCGCCATGGTCTGTGCGCGATACTGCGGCCGGAATCCGTACAGCACCACGTGGCCCTTGCCGCTGGCCACATCGACCATCGCCGCCTTGCCGTTCAGCTTCTCGCCGCCCAGCAGCCAGCCGGAGAGTAGCGGATTGCCGGTCGCCTGATACGTGAGCACGGCGGTGGCACGCGACGGATCGGTGATCTCGAAGGTCGGGCTGTCCTCGAACCACACGGCCGGCACGGGCGCGGTGAGTCCGGCCGCCAGCGGGTGGCCGGCGGTCGCCTGCACCGAGAGCAGCGAGCCCGGCGCGTAGAACTCCGTGTTGCGCACGCCGGCCAGCACATTCTTCACCGGCAGCTTGAACGTCTCGATCGCGTACTCGCTCGCTTCGTTGAAGGCGAGCAGCGTACCACCCTGCTCCACGAATGCCGCCAACGCGGCCGCACCGGGCGTCCCGATTCCACCGCGCAACGTGTCGGGATAGATGTTGCCGAGACCGCGGGAGAGGCCGTTGACGTTCTGGTCCGGCAGGATGATGACGTCGAAGCGATCGTTCAGCGATCCGGCGCGAAGATCCTTGTCCACGACTGATGTAAAGCCGATGCGATTGGCATCGAAAATCCACCGCGTCCACCCTTCATCCATCGACGCGCTGTAGCTGCGATAGATGCCGATGCGACGCGCCTTCGCGTCACTGAGCCCAGGCACGCTATAGCGCGGCTCGGCCACGGCGGCGATTGGCGCACGGCTCTCCGACACGGCACCGGTGACGGCGGCCACCTCCACGCCGAACAGCAAGGGCAACGTATGCGCCGTGACGTCGTACGGGCGTTTGGGCGGGCCGCCCGGATAATCGAACAGATTGGGATACTGCTGCCGCTCCAGCATCGTCTTGGCGTAGCCACCGAACGGCTGCGTCATGGACACGAGATAGCTCCCCGCCGGATAGGTCTTGCCCTCGGCGGTCACCGGCGCGGTGGCGGTGCGGATTTCCACCTGGCCGTGCTGCAACGTCCAGAGCATGCGCTGTAACGCCTGCGTGTCGCGTTGCGCCGTGGGAACCACGTAAGCGGTCGGTACGCTGGTGGTGGTCCAGGGGTGTTTGGGATCGAGCGCGCGCTCGCCCAGCGCGACGTAGCTCTCGAGCCACTGCCGCCGATTGCGCGAGGCGTCGGCGAGCATGGCCCACGATGCACTCACCTGATACGACACGATGTCGCTGTAGCTCCACGTGCCGCCCGGCCACAGCGACGCGAAATTCCACGTGGTGGTCTTCGCTTCATACCCGCGTCCGCTGGTCAGCAGCTCGAACGGAAGGTCCACCGACGTCGCCAGTCGCGCACTCGCCGTCTCGGTGAGGATGCGTACGCCGCGGTGGTAGAGTGAATACTGCCGTGCCGGCGACCACTGATCGTACGACGCATTCGAGGCGATACCGGTCTTCCCCTCCGCCGTCATGCGCCACGCCATCGCCAGGCCGAGCGAGTTGGTGCCGGTCGTGAGAATGGGATCGATGTTCGGCTCGACCGGATCCATGTACGGCGGCAGGAAGATGCGCCCCGCATTCGCGCCCTGCTGATGCACGTCG
>JBBQSM010000017.1:0-42047 GCA_038234895.1 Gemmatimonadales bacterium | reverse complement strand
TGAAAGGCACGGGCAAGCCACACGCCGACATGGGAATGATGAAAACGATTACGGTCCAGTAGGTCGTCGACCCGCTGGCGCGCGGTCTGTGCGCGCGGCGAACAGTCGTTTTCGTTCGGCCGTGTAGAACCACCAGTCGCGCGGCGGTGCGCCTTCCATAAAGCGCACCGTCGCGATGAACACATCGGCAACGCACGGATCCTGTCGGACACCGGTCGCCTCGCAGAGCCGGTCGTAGAGCCGAAACGGATCCTGTCCGATCAATGCCGCCGGCGCGGCAAAGCCGAGCAACCGGAAGTCGCCCGCAGTGGCAGGACCGACGTTGGGGAGTGCCTCGAACTCGGTGATGCGCGTGCGGTCGGAGGGGAAATCGCGTTTCGGCATGGTTGACGCAACGACGAAGGGCCGCCGCGGTCAAGCCGCGACGGCCCTTTTGTCCTGTGCCAGCTCGAGACGATGCCCGAACCGGAACCCGAATTACCGGGCGACGATCAGGAGATCGCTTGCCCAGGCCGAGCCGGCAAAGGGACGGGATTTAGACAATGGATCACCTCCTGAAAAAAGAGTGGGACATCGGGCGAACACCGAAATCCAGCAGGTGCTGCAACGGCACGCGCAACGGCAACAACACCATCTCCACGCGGCGCTCCTCCGCGCGTCCCGACAGACTAGAGTGCTCGCGGCGGCAACGCAAGTGAAGAGTTTCCGACAACACCCATGCGACTTGTGATTTGTGATACAGGCGCGTTGCCATGCGCTCCGGTTCGTCGCACCTTCACTGCGTAGAGTCTGTCACGTCCACCGGTCCATCGCCGTTCGTCCCCAGTATCCCCTCCCATGAACGATTCTGATTTCAGCGCGCGCGCGAGGCGCGCAAGTGCACCGATGCTGCTCGGCGCACTCGTTGCGATCGCGCCGCAGGCCGTCGCGCAGCGGGGCAGCGGCGCCGCTGAGGCCGCACGCGATACGCCAGTGCAAACACCACTGCCCAAGGGCCCACGGGCCATGATGCTCGCCGATTGGTATCGCGTGCATTCGGTCAGCGGCCCGGCACTCTCGCCTGACGGGAAACGCGTCGCGATGACCGTCACCACCGTCAAGGAGTCGGAGAATCGTCGCCACAGCGAGGTGTGGGTGGTCGCCACCGATGGTGGTGAGCCACGACGATGGACCTCGCCGAGCACGGAAAGCTCCAACCCGCGCTGGTCGCACGACGGCAAGTACCTGCTGTTCTCGTCGCAGCGTCCCGGTGGGCCGGGCAATACGTGGGCCATCCGTCTCGATGAACCTGGCGGGGAAGCCACACAACTGCAGACATATCCCGACGGCTCCATGCCCAGCAACGGCGCCTTCGCCGTCTTTACGGGACCGGCGCAAACCGACAGTGCGCGGAGTCCGGCCGATCCGTTCGCGCGCATGCAACCGATGGCGCACCCCACATTTGACGCCATCACGCGTCCGGCCGAACCCGCACGCTTCGACGGTCGGCACGTAACGGAGATGTCGTATAAGGTGAATGGCGTCGGGTTCGTGCCGGGCCGTCGCGTCGCGCGCACCTGGCGCCCGCAGCAAATCTGGTCGCAGCAGGTGGGCGATACCGCGCGCAAGATGCTCACGAAGACGGCGTATTCGCATCGCTCCCCCTCCGTCTCGCCGGACGGCCAGTGGATTGCCTTCATTGCCGAAGCGTCGCTGCGCCCCGATTCCGTCGTCGATCTGGAGCGCGATTCGATCGCCAAGCTGCCGTACAACAAGGTGCGTGACGAAGCCGATCGGAACGACAGCGACATTTACGTCGTGAGCGCGACCGGCGGCACGCCGCGCAAGGTTGCCAACTGGATGGGCGCCGAGAGTGATCTCGCCTGGTCGGCTGATGGAAAGACGCTTGCGTTCGTCGGACGTCCGGCGCGCACGAAGTCGGCGCGCATCTACACAGTATCCGTCGGCGGCGGTGTGCCGGCGAACTTGCTCGGCAGCTGGCAGTACGAGCCCGGCAACATCGAGTGGCTGCCGAACGGGCGCCTCATGTTTGCGGCGGAGATCGGCGGGCGAACGGCCATCCTCGAAGCTGACATGACCGGGAAGACGGCACCACGTGAAGTCGTGAACGGACGCCGCCAGTTGCGCGGCATGACGTTCGATGCGTCGGCCAAGCTGGTGGCCTACACCGCGACGTCGATGACCAAGCCGACGGAGCTGTACATCGCCAATGCGGACGGCAGTGGCGAGCGTCAGCTCACGCGATTCAACGACGCGCTCAACAGTGATGTGGTGTGGAGCGACGCGGAGCGATTCACCTACAAGAGTGTCGGCAATCTCGAGATCGAAGGCTGGTTGATGAAGCCGTATGGATACGAGCCGTCGAAGAAGTATCCGATGGTGATCTACATTCACGGCGGTCCGCACTCGTCGTACGGCGAAGGTTGGTTCGACGAATTCCAGAATCTGGCGGCGCAAGGCATGTTCGTGCTCTTCACCAACCCACGCGGATCGAGTGGGTATGGCGCCCCATTCACGTACAGCACGCGCGGACGTTGGGGTTACGAGGACTACGAAGACATCATGAAGGCGGTCGATATCGTGGCCAAGCGCCCGGATGTAGACAGCACAAAGATGGGCGCGTCAGGCGGCTCGTACGGCGGCTTCATGACGACGTGGATCGCCACGCGCACCAACCGCTTCGCGGCGATCCAGACCGATCGCACCATCACCGACTGGACCTACTGGTACGGCTCGAGCGATGCGCAGGGGCTGACCGAGTTTGAATTCTACGGTAAGCCGTGGGACAACCAGAAGCTGTACGACACGCTCTCGCCCATTCGCTACGTGAATAAGGTCAAGACGCCGATGCTGCTGGTGCAGAGCGAAGAGGATCACCGGACGCCAATGGGCAGTGCGGAGATCTGGTTCATGTCGCTGAAAAAGCAGGGCGTGCCGGTCGAGATGATCCGCTATCCGCGCTCCAATCACGATCTGTCGCGTACCGGTGAGCCGTGGCTGCTAGTCGATCGGCTCGGGCGCTTGCGGCAGTGGTTCGGGTACTGGCTGCAGGGCGAGAAGCCCAAGGACCCACCGGCCGGGCGCGCGGCGGCCGGCGCCGGCGCACCATAACGCGCGCGTTCTCGATCGCTACGGGCGGATGATCTCCACGGTCTCCGCCCGTTTTGCGATCGCCGCTTTGCTGTAGGGCAGCGGCGCGTACACCCCCTGCGTCCACGGTGCGAACAGATTGCGGTACAGCGCGCTGCGCGGATCGCCGCTTTGCCCGGGCGTGTTCGTCACAGTCGCACGTTCCCAGTCCGCCAGGTCGATCACCACGCGCAGACTTGCGCCGGCGGTCTGGTTGTCACCGTTGCCGGTCGCGTTGAGCGTGTTCGCGTAGCCGCCGCGCGCAATCGGACCGGGTGAGAGCCACGTACTCAGCGAGTCATTCACCACGCCATCGAGCGGGTGCGCAATACGCACGTGGTGGAACTCGGCTTGTCCGTACTGCCAGCGCGCCATATTCGGCCCGAACTTGGCGGACAGCTCGGCCACCGCGTCATTGAACGAACGCCGCAGCAACGAGTCGCGCACCGCCACGGGATTCGCGCCCAGTATCGAATCGGGGGCGGTCATCCACTCCACGACGCGCGTGAGCGGCACCGTGCGCAGCACGCGCGCCTTGCCCGGCAACGCCGCGGCCGACACCATGCGCGTGAGTACGCGCTCCCACATGGCGTACACGCCGCCGCCGGTCGAGTTGACGGCAAGCACGCCATTCCACACGAGGAGCGTATCGCGGGCGGCTTGCGCCAGTGCTCCCGTGACGGTCACGCCCCGCAGCGCTGTCACCAGCGCACGCGCGGCGATGGACGACTCGTCGTGCTGCAGTCGCTCGGACCCTGCAACATCGGCGCGCGTGGTCGTGTCCAGCACTTCGGTGAGTCGACGAATGCGCCACGGTTCGGCCCACGAGCGCGCAATCGCGTCGTTGTGCGCATAGTCGGGTCGCACGTTGAATGCGTTGGCCGTGCCGAAGTGCGTGATCTGCGGCGAGGCCACGTGCGGCAAGTCCTTGATGGGCAGGAAGCCGGACCACTCGAAGCGACCGTCTCCCGGCACCGGCACGAGGCCATCCCACGATTTGCGCACCGGCGCGATGCCCGCCGCCTGCCACCCAATCGCGCCGGAGGTATCGGCCCACACCCAGTTGAGCGTCGGCATGTGCGCGAAGCTGAGCGCGGTGCGGAACTCGCTCCAGGTACGCGCCTGATCGATGCGCAGGCTCGCGAGATACGGCGCACCACCCACCTCCGCCCACGCCGCGCGTAGCGCCACGGCCACATGCTTTGCGGTGTCTTCGAAAATCACCGGTCCGTGCCGCGTGAAGCGCAGGGTCACGACCACCGGTGCACCGCCGCGCACGCGGATGGTGTCCGTCTCCTGCCGCATGCGTTGCGAGGCGCCGTTGTACCGGTAGCTCCGCGCATCCGTTGCGTCCGTGTCGTAGCTGTACAGATCTTCCGTGTCGATCCCAAAAATCGTCAGCCCCCACGCGCCGTGCTGGTTGTGCCCGATGGCAACGCCGGGAATGGCTGGCTCGCCCCCTCCGATCACATCCCAGCCGGGCGCGGTGAGATGCACGAGATAACGCAACGAGGGCACGGCGATCGTGCGATGCGGATCGTTGGCCACGATCGGCTTGCCGGAGGCGGTCTTGCTGCCGGCAATCACCCAGCTGTTGCTCTGCCAGGGATCGTCGGGCTCGGCGTTGGCATGCGCGATGTTGGCATCGTCGAACGGACTTCGCGTCGCACCGCCCGTCGAACGCACGCTTGCCAGCACTTCATCGGAACGAAATGCCGGTGCGTTCTTGAAGGCGTCGTAGACCGAAAGCAGCGCCGCATCATCGGTGGCGTCGAGCAGCCGCGTGATGGCCGAGTCGATGGATACGCGCGCCGGCCCGGGTTCGTAGCGCCGCCGACGCAGCACCGCCGCATCCCCGATGGCGCGCACGGCTCGCGCCGTCGCCGCCTCTTCCCTGGCGTTGGAAGCCAGCGCGTTGTGCCGGGACACCACGACCGCCGGCGTCCAGAGACCGGGCGCGATTCCCAACCACTTGAGTTCTACGGGCAGCAACGACGTATCGCGTTGCACCTGCCGAACGTACGCGTTCACGCCATCGACAAATGCGCCGATGATTGCCGCACCACGCGGATGGTAGTGCGTCAGCTCCTTTGTCATGTCGCCACGATACCGGAGCAACCGCGACGCCCGATCCCGCTCCACCCACCGCGGCCCCAGGGCTTCGGCCATGGTGCCCGTCGCCTGCCGTCGCCACAATTCGAGTTGAAAGAGACGATCCCGTGCGGCGCTGTACCCCTGCGCAAAGAACAGATCATGCTCGTTCCGTGCGTTGATGTGCACAATGCCCGCCGAATCGCGCGTGAGCTGTACGGGCGCCTGCAGTCCCGGTACCCGCAGTGCGGGCCCGGCCGCGGTCGCTGACCTCGGCCGCGCCATGGTCTGCTGCGCGGCGAGCGCGTTGGTCACGGTGAGCGAGAGCGTGCCGACGAGTACGACGGCGGCAACGTGCATCAGGTCATGTATCATGAGATGTTCGCGCGGGAGTAAGAGCAAAGACGTGGGCGAACTCGCGCACGATGTCGGCCGCCGGCACGATCGCATGAATGTCGTCCACACTGCGTCCGGCCTGCCAGTAGTCCTGATTGGCACCGTCCACACTCGATCGCTTGAGCTGGTGCAGAGAGCGCAACCCGTAGAAGGTGCGGATCCAGTGCTTGGTCCTGCGCCCGCGAAAGAGCCAGCGCGACAGCGGTCCCACGGTGGTCCCCAACCGTTCCACGTACGGCGTGCGGATGACCGACACCGGCACACCGGTCAAGCGCTCGGTCAGCACAATATCAGCCGACGTCGCCGCGACGATCGCCTGCTTGTACGCGGCGTCGGAATTGCACTCGGTGGTGGCAATGAAGCGCGTGCCGAGTTGCACGCCGGCGTAGCCCATGGCCAGCAGATCGCACAAGCGTGAGGCATCGCCCAGTCCTCCCGCCGCCACCACGGGTAGTTGCAGGTCCCGCACCTCATCGAGCAGCTGCAGCGGCGAGCGGGATCCGGTGTGGCCGCCGGCCTCGCGATTGACGGCGATCAATCCGTCCACGCCTCCGTCGCGCGCCTTGAGCGCCCATTTCCGTTCGGTGATGTCGTGATAGACCACGCCGCCCGCGGCATGCACGCGATCGACCACCCAGCGCGGATTGCCCAGCGACGTGAGAAAGAAGCGCACGCCTTCTTCCAGTGCGATCTCCACCCACTTCACCATGCGGTTGTGATAGGTCTTGCTGGAGGCCTCGATGAGCGCGTTCAGACCGATCGGCTTGCCGTCGGCCAGGCGGTTGATCAGGCGCAATCCCTCGCGGAAGTCGTGCCCGTGCACGTACGTGAGCGAGATGGGCTGCACGACGCCCAGCGCGCCTGCACGGCTCACGGCGCCGACCAGTTCCGGATTGCTGCACGGATACATCGGGCCGCATATGAGTGGTACGTCGATGTGCGCGTGACGCGTCAGTGCGGTGCCGGCCATCACGACGCCGTGGGCGACGGGGGGGACAAACGCCAATGCACCACGCACCGCGCCACCAGATCGCCGGCTGTATCGGTAATGTCGCAGGTCACCTCGTGCGTCACCGGTGCATCCACGGCCGCCGGCGCCGCTGCTGTCGTCACGGCGACGAGCGTGCCGCGTGCCTTTTTCAGATAGTCGATCGACAGTCCGGTGACGATGCCACGTACGCCCTCGGGTAATGCCGTCATCAGCGCCACGCCGCTCGTCATCTCGGCCACGTTCACCAACGCCACGGCGTGAATGGACGCGAGGTGATTACGGATCGCACGGCGGTCGCGCAGTTCCACGCGTGCGAAACCCGGCCGGATGTCGGTGAACACTCCGCCCACCGAGCCCGTGTACGGCGCGGTGCGGCCGACAACCCAACTGAAGAGCCGATGGCCGAGCGGTAGCCGTGACAGGCGCTCCCACTGCAGCAACAGCTGTCGTCCCGGCGAGGGATTGGCGCGCGCCATGCAGAGGCTCGGCAAGGGAAGGGAACGCACACCGCTACGCAGGCGCGCGGGAACGGGACGGTGTCCGCCCCGGTTACCTTACCATCCACACCCGCCGGTTGCCAATCGAACGTACCCGCGAAAGACTCCCCGCATGACTGTGCTCATCACCGGAGCCACCGGCTACATCGGCGGGCGCCTCACCTCGCGGCTGGTCGAACGCGGCGTGAAGGTCCGTTTGCTCGTGCGCGACGCACGCCGCATTCGCGGCCGCTGGTGGGAGCACGAGGTGGAGGTGGTCACCGGCGACCTGTTCGACGCGCAGTCGCTGGAGCGCGCGCTCGACGGCGTGGAGCAGGCGTACTACCTCGTGCACTCCATGACGGACGCCGAAGATTTTGCAGAGCGCGACCGGATCGCCGCGCGCAACTTCGTGCACGCCGGGCGGCACCTGCGCCATTGCATCTACCTCGGCGGCTTGGTGCCCGAGGCCGTCGACGTGTCGCGGCACCTGCAGAGTCGAGGCGAAACGGGGGCGATTCTGCGCGGCGGACTGCCTACGACCGAGTTTCGCGCGGGCCCGATCGTGGGCTCCGGATCGGCGTCGTTCGAGATGGTGCGGTATCTCACCGAACGGCTGCCATTCATGTTGGCGCCCAAGTGGATCGTGAATGAGGTGCAGCCGATCGCGGTGCGCGACGTGCTCACCTATCTCATGGCGGCGCGCGATCAGGCACCGAGCGGCATCGTGGAGATTGGCGGCGCCGACCGGCTGAGTTTTCGCGACATGCTGCAGGGGTATGCCGCGGTGCGCGGACTACGTCGGACGATTGTGCCGGTGCCGGTACTGGCCCCGGCCTTGGCCGCGCTCTGGATCGATCGCATCACGCCAATTCCGCGCCGTCTGGCCCAGCCGCTGGTCGAAGGGATCGCGCATCCGGTGCTCGCCGACACGACCAAGGCGGAGGCGCTGTTTCCGGATATTCGTCCGATGCACTACAAGACCGCCGTTGAGCGAGCGTTGGCGCGTATGACCGAGCATGCCGTGGAATCGCGCTGGAGCGACGCGTTGGGCGATGAGGCGTCGTACGAGTTGCGCGACCGAGAAGGGGTGCTTGAGGAGACGCGCTCGATCTATGTGGAGGCGCAGCCCGACCAGGTGTTCCGCGCGTTCTGCCGGTTGGGGGGCGATCAAGGCTGGCTCGTGTACAATGTGCTCTGGCGCATTCGCGGATTTCTCGACCGGTTGGTGGGGGGACCGGGGCTTCGCCGTGGGCGGCGGGACCCCGCGTGGTTGTATCTTGGAGAGGCGGTCGATTTCTGGCGGGTGGAACTGGTGGAGCGACCGCGCATTCTTCGGTTGCGCGCGGAGATGAAAGTCCCCGGGCACGCGTGGCTGCAATTCACGGCGGTGCCCGAAGGCAGCGGCACCCGGCTCATTCAAACCGCCCTGTTTGCACCCCGCGGTTTATTTGGACTCCTGTACTGGTATGCGATGTTTCCCGCTCACCTCTTCATTTTCGGCGATATGGCCAAGGCTGTGGCGCGGCTCGCACTGTCCGAACCCGTGACCGCCATCGAACCGCGGCTGGGCGCGACCGCATGAGCGCAGAGCTGCTCGCCGGCCTCGATCCCGTGCGGATCGCCGGCCTGACGCTGCTGGGCGTGCAGATCGCCGCCCTCTTGCTACTGCTCTCGCGGCTCATGCCGGGGCGCACACGGCGACCGCCGGTCGAGCCGGTGCTCGCGCCGCGCCGCGACACGACGGTCACCGTCATCGTTGCCACGCTCAACGAGGCCAAGCGCATCGGTCCCTGTCTCGACGGCCTGATGGCGCAGACGGAACCGATGCTCGAAGTGCTGGTGGTGGACAGTCGTTCCACCGACGGGACGCGTGAACTGGTCGAGGCGGCGGCTGCGCGCGATCCGCGCATCCGCCTCATCACCGATGAGCCGCTCCCCGACGGTTGGGTGGGCAAGGTGTGGGCCCTCGAGACCGGCTTGCGCCACGCCCGCGGCGAATGGGTGCTCGGCATCGACGCGGACACCATGCCGGCCCCCGGGCTGGTGGGCGCCGTGGTCTCGGCCATGGAAACGGATGCGTACGACGTGGCCTCGTTCGCGCCCCGCTTCATGAGTCAGAGTGCCGGTGAACGTTTCGTACAGCCGGCCATGCTCGTCACGCTGGTCTACCGTTGCGGCGCGGCCGGTGCCACGCAGCCGCCGCCCGACCGGGTGCTGGCCAATGGGCAGTGCTTCATGGCGCGCCGCGCGCTGCTGGAGCAGCATGGGGGCTACGCGCCGGCGCGCGCGTCGTTCAGCGACGACGTGACGCTCGCCCGGCATCTGGCGGCCCGCGGCGCCCGCGTGGGCTTTCTCGACGGGTCGCACATTATCTCGGTGCGTTCGTATTCGTCACTCGGCGAGATGTGGCGTGAGTGGGGGCGCAGCTTCGATCTCAAGGACGCGACGCCCATGTGGCGGCGCTGGGTCGATGTCGCACTGGTGTGGGCCACCCAAGCCCTCCCCATCCCCATGCTGCTGCTCTGTGGCGTGCTGTGGGTCTCACTCGCGGGCGCCGCACCGGACGACCCACGGCTCACGCTCGTGGAGGCGCTGGCGCTGGTCAACGCGTCGGCGCTGAGCGTGCGATTGATGCTGCTCGTCGCCCTGCGCGGTTGCTACGCCGAACGCGGTCTCTCGTTCTGGTTCTCGTGGCTCGCCGACATTCCGGCGGCGTGGCGGCTCACGCAAAGCACAGCGCGCGTGCCGCGCAGCTGGCGCGGCCGGAGCTATAGCGGGCTGGCGGTGGGCGAGTCCTGAATTCAGGCCGTGGCGCTCCTACCGCCCCAACACCGTCAGCATGTCGCGAGCAAACGCTGGCAGGTCCTTGGGTACGCGTGCGCTGACAAGGTTGCCGTCGATGACCGACGGCTGATCGACCCAGATGCCGCCTGCGTTGACCACGTCATCGCGAATGCCGACCGTGGAAGTCAACGTGCGTCCGCGCAGGATGCCGGCGGAGATGAGAATCCAAGGGCCATGGCAAATCGTGGCCACCAGTCCGCCGGCCTCGTGCACCGCGCGCACCAACGAAAGCACCGCCGGGTCGCGGCGGAGCTTGTCCGGCGCCCAGCCGCCGGGGGCGAGGACGCCGCGAAGTGTCGCCGGATCGATGTCGCGCACTTGGCGATCCATCACGGCCGGATACCCCCATTTCCCGCTGTATCTTGTCTCACCCATTCCCACCAGCGGCGTGTCGTACCCGGCCTCTTCGAGGCGCAGCTTCGGATACCACACTTCAAGGTCTTCGTACTCGGGGCCGACAAGGATCGCGATCGTGCCTTTTGTCATGACAGGTTGGGGACGGAGTGGGCGTGAACCGGCTGCTGAAACTAAAATGCATGCGTTGTGCCTCGCGCGGACGACCCGCCGTCTGCGCCCGCTCAACCACTCCTCTTCACGGATACGACGGAGCGACATGAAACTCATCATCGCGATTATTCGGCCGGAGAAATTGGCCGACGTCAAGCGGGCCCTCTTTCAGGAAGGGGTGACGGGGATGACCCTCTCCCGCGTCAGCGGACATGGCGGTGAGCGTGACGTCGTGCAGCGCTATCGCGGCGACACGGTGGTGATGGAGTTCCACGAGAAGGTGCGGCTCGAGTTGGCCTGCTCCGAGGAGTTCGTAGATCGCACGGTGCAGGCGATCTGCGCCGCGGCGCGCACGGGCAATGTCGGCGATGGTAAGATCTTCGTCACGCCGCTCGATCACACGGTGCGCATTCGCACGGGCGAACGCGACAACCAGGCATTGACCGCCGTCAACGCCGATGAAATCATGCGCAAAACGCAGCTTGAGATTCCCGTGCAGAGAGCAGAGGATTTCCGATGATGAACGTCACGGATCTGCTGCCGCTGCTGCAGGCCGCGGAACCCGTGCCACTGTCGCCCGGCGACACGGCATGGGTCCTGATGAGCACCGCGCTGGTGTTGTTGATGGTTCCCGGACTCGCATTCTTCTACGGCGGACTGGTTCGCAACAAAAGCGCGCTCAACACCATGCTCATGAGTCTGGGGGCGCTGGCCGTCGTGACCGTACAGTGGGTGCTCTTCGGGTACAGCCTCGCCTTCGGGCCGGGCTCCAGCTGGATCGGCGGATTCGATTGGATCGGGTTCCGTGGCGTGACGGCCGCGGCCAATCCGACGTATGCGGTGGCGCTGCCGCATGTCCTGTTCGCAGCCTTTCAGGCCATGTTCGCGGGTATCACGGTGGCGCTGTTTTCCGGCGCGATCATTGATCGCATGCGTTACGTGGCGTACCTGATTTTCGGCGTGCTTTGGACCACGCTCATCTACGATCCGCTCGCGCATTGGGTGTGGGGTGACGGCGGATGGCTGCGCACGCTCGGCGCCCTCGATTTCGCCGGTGGGACGGTGGTGCACATCAGTGCAGGCATTACGGCCGTCGTGTTGGCGCTCGTGCTCGGACCGCGCCGCGATTTCAAACGCGTGCCCAACGTGCCGCACAACGTCCCGTTCACGCTGCTCGGCGCGGGACTGCTCTGGTTTGGATGGTTTGGCTTCAATGCCGGTTCTGCGCTCGCCGCCGACGGCATCGCGGCCAATGCGTTCGTGACCACGCACGTCGCCGCCGCCGCGGCGCTGGTCTCCTGGCTCGCCGTCGAGGACATGAAGAACGGTCGCGCCACGGCGGTCGGTGCGGCAACGGGAGCAGTGGTCGGGTTGGTGGCGATTACTCCTGCGGCGGGATTCGTCACACCGCTTTCGGCGATCGCCATCGGTGCGTTGGCAGCGCCCTGCTCGTTTTTTGCCCTGAACTACCGCGCCACGACGCGATTGGACGACACGCTCGACGTGTTCGCCTGTCACGGCGTGGCCGGGATCACAGGCGCGCTGTTGACCGGCGTCTTTGCCACCAAGACCGTGAACCCGAACGGCGCCGACGGTTTGCTCGCCGGGAATCCGTCGTTGCTCGGCGTGCAGCTCATTGCGGTGCTCGCCACCATCGCGTTCGTGGGGATCGGCAGCTTCGGTATCGTGTCCGCGCTGCAGCTCGTGCTGCCGCTCCGTATTCCGGTCGACGCCGAAGTCTCGGGCATCGACATCAGCGAGCATGGCGAGGAAGCGTATCACGGCAGCGATCTCAGCGACCTGACGGGACGCACCTCGTCGATCGGCGACGCGGTCGCCATTCCCGCCAGCGAGATGTACGGCTCGGCGATTCCGCGCAAGGCGTAGCGCGGGAGCCCAACGGCGCGGAATAGGCCGGCAACAAAAACGGGGGCGATCATTACGATCGCCCCCGTTGCACGCCGGTCCGCCGTTTACGCCTTGCGGAACCTGTCCTGTGCCCACGTCATCGGAATCATGAACAACGGCGACAGGAACAACCCCAGCAGGATGTTGATCCAGATGAGCGCCATGTAGTAGGCGGTCATGCCCAATGATGCCCAGATGGTGCCGAGCGTTCCGTGCGATTCCACAGCGAGTCTCCGGAGTACGTGGTGCGGACAAGGTTCGGACGCATTGTAGCGATGTCACCGACCGGAAGGTAGGGGCAGCGGCTGGATTGACCGTGCCGAAGATCGGGCGCGGAGCAGGTTCCGCATTTTCGCGTCGGATCCGGCGCCGGTAGTTGACGAGCCCGTGCCGCGGGGTGATTTGTCCCTTATGGGCACGCGCACGCACCAGCACACCAATTCGTGACATCAGAGCTCGGGCCTTACGCTGCCGGGACTCCGTGGCCGCCGGATCGCAGCGACGACGCCTTCGGCGATACTCCCGACGGGCTTCATCACGATGCCCAGGCCGACGAGATCCCCACGGCAACCCTGCTGCGTGCCTCGTTGGAAGTCGCACTGCACAACGCCGCGGGGCCGCTGGTGCTGGCCGTCTCCGGGGGGCGCGATTCGATGGCGCTGCTGCACGCCGTCGCGCGCTGGGCGCCGGATCGATTGGCAGCGGTGGCCACCTACGACCACGCCACCGGCGGGTACGCCACCGACGCGGCGGCGCTGGTTGCGGCCGAGGGGCGGAAGCTGGGATTGACCGTGGTGCGCGAGCGCGCCCGTGTGAAGGGCGAGACGGAAGCGGCATGGCGTAGCGCGCGGTGGGGTTTCCTGCATCGGGTTGCCCGGGCGTACAAAGCGCGGGTGGCGACCGCGCACACGCGCGATGATCAGGTGGAGACGGTGGTGATGCGCCTGCTGCGTGGATCGGGCGCACGCGGGCTGGCCGCGCTCGCCGCGCCGTCGCCGGTCGTGCGCCCGTGGCTTGGTGTCTCGCGTTACGAGGTCGCGGCGTGGGCGAAAGCGGAGTCGGTGCCGTTTCTCGATGATCCGACGAATGCGACACTGCACTTCCTGCGTGGCCGTTTGCGTCATGATCTGTTGCCGATGCTCGAGGCCGGGCACCATGGATTCGCCGACGAGATGCTCGCCGTCGGCGAGCAAGCGGCACAGTGGCGCCGCGAACTCGATGCCTACGTGGGCACGTTGGACATGGTGCGTGTGCCGGGCGGCGTGCGTGTGCCCACCGCTCCCCTCGAGGCAACCACGGATGCCGGGCGTGCCGTGCTGTGGGCGGCGCTCTTTGCGCACACCGGCGTGGCCCTCGACGCCCGAGGAACCCGTGCTTTGGTTCGGTTTACTACCGGTGGACGCAGGGGGGCGCACATCACCTTGGCAGGTGGAGCGGTGGCGCTTCGTGTCGGCGATGGCGCTCGCGACCTGTTTGAGTTGCGTCGGGGCGCGTCGGCGCGCGTTGCACGACCCGTCGCGTGGTACGGCAGTGGAGCGACGCTTCCGCCTCGATGGGGACGCTGGCGGTTTCGTCGGGTTATCGGTGGAAGCGCCGCAAACGGGAGTGGCACGGCGGACGCCGCGGACAATGCGACGTGCTTTGGTCTTTCCGGCGCGGCGCAGGTTGGACTTCGACCGTGGGAGCCCGGAGATCGTATTCGCACGGCGGGTGCCCCGGCGGGACGGCGTGTGACGCGATATTTTGCAGAGGCAGGTGTGCCCGCACTTGACCGGTCGGAGTGGCCGGTCGTCCTGCAGGCTGAGGAAGTCGTGTGGGTTCCTGGAGTCTGCCGCAGTGTCGCGGCCCCGCACCGGCCCGGTCGGCCGGATCTGATTTGGTACCGGTGTGAGCATCAGCTCGACTGAAGTCGCGGGACCCGAGGCATCCGATATTCCGGTCGATCCGCGGCTCGACGGCCGCGCGGTGCGCCGTATCGTCTACGATGCCGTCGCCATCCAGACGCGCGTGCGCGAACTCGGAGCGGCCATCACGGACGCCTATCCCGACGGCGACCTGCTCGTGCTCGGCCTGCTCAAAGGCAGCTTTATCTTCCTCAGCGACCTCGTGCGCGACATCGCACGGCCGTTGCAGGTGGATTTTCTCGTGGCCTCTTCGTACGGCGACGCTATGGAATCAAGCGGTGTGGTGCGATTACTCTACGATCCGGAAACGGAATTGGAGGGGAAACACATTCTACTGGTGGAAGACATCGTCGATTCCGGGCGCACGCTGAACCGGCTCATTGAGCTGCTCGGTGAACGGAAGCCCAAATCGCTCGAGATCTGCGCCTTGTTGCACAAGCACATTGCCACGGAGCTGTCGCATCCCACAAAGTTCGTGGGCTTCGACGCGCCGCACGAATTCCTGGTCGGGTACGGTCTCGACCACGCCGAAAATTTCCGGCACCTCCCGTACGTCGCCAGCCTGCAGTAAAGGTCATACGATGCCAGCAAACATGACGCCCTCTCCGAAGAAGCCCTTCAACTGGGGCCGGTTCTCCAAGACACTGTCGTTCTGGATCCTCGTGATCCTGATCCCGGTGGCGTTCCTCTCGTATCAGGGAGGGCGTGAGACCCAGGCGCCGGAAATCGACTACACGGCATATCGCCAGCAGCTCGACGCCGGCAACATTCAGGCGGTGACGATCGCGAACGACAATGTCATGTCGGGACAGTTCCGTCAGCCCGTCCGTGTACAGAATCGCGAAGCCCGCCGCTTTACAGTGCGCCTCGTCAACGGCGCCGCCAACGACGAGCAGAAATTGCTCTACGCGCGCGGTGTCCGCACCTCGGCGCAGGAGCCGCGCTTCAGTGGCATGAGCTTCCTGATCACCGTGCTGCCGTACGTGCTGCTCATCGGCTTCTGGATCTTCCTCTTCCGTCAGATGCAGGCCGGTGGCAACAAGGCCTTCTCGTTCGGCAAGAGCAAAGCCAAGCTGCTCAGCGGCGATACCCCCAAAATCACCTTCGCGGACGTCGCCGGTGCCGACGAAGCCAAGGTCGAGCTGCAGGAAATCATCGAGTTTCTGAAAGACCCGCAGAAGTTCACCAAGCTGGGTGGCCGTCTGCCCAAGGGCGCGTTGCTGGTCGGCCCGCCGGGTACGGGCAAGACGCTGCTCGCCAAGGCGGTGGCAGGGGAGGCTGGTCGTCCGTTCTTCAGCATGTCCGGCTCTGACTTCGTCGAAATGTTCGTCGGCGTTGGCGCGTCGCGCGTGCGTGACCTGTTCGAACAGGGCAAAGCCCACGCGCCGTGCATCATCTTCATTGACGAAATCGATGCAGTCGGTCGTCACCGCGGCGCTGGATTGGGCGGTGGGCATGACGAGCGCGAGCAGACGCTCAACCAGCTGCTCGTCGAGATGGACGGCTTCGAGTCCAACGATGGCGTCATTCTGATTGCCGCGACCAACCGTCCGGATGTGCTCGACCCCGCGCTGCTGCGCCCGGGTCGCTTCGACCGGCAGATCGTCGTCGACGCGCCGGACCTGCGCGGCCGCGAAGGTATCCTCAAGGTGCACTTGCGCAATAAGCCGCAGGCGGATGACGTGAGCGTGACGTCGCTGGCGCGTGGCACCCCGGGTATGGCCGGTGCAGACTTGGCCAATCTCGTGAACGAAGGCGCGCTGCTTGCGGCCCGAAAGGGGCATGACAAGATCTACATGAGCGATCTCGAAGAGGCGAAGGATCGCGTCATGCTCGGCGCCGAACGCAAGTCGCTGGTCATGAAGGACGATGAGCGTCGACTCACCGCATTCCACGAAGCCGGTCACGCCGTCTGTGCGATGATGGTGAAGGGGAACGATCCGCTGCATAAAGTCACCATCGTGCCGCGTGGTCGTGCGCTGGGTATTGCCTTCACGTTGCCCGAAGACGATCGCGTCTCGGTCACGCGTGAGCAGCTCGAAGCGCGTCTCGTTATGGCCTACGGTGGTCGCGCCGCTGAAGAGATCGTCTTTGGCCGCAACCGTGTGACCACGGGCGCTTCCAGCGACATTCAACAGGCCACCAGCATCGCCCGCCGCTACGTCACCCAGTGGGGTTTGTCCGACACCATCGGTCCCATTCTGGTCGGCGACAACGAGCAGGAGCTGTTTCTGGGGCGCGAAATCCAGTCACGTCGGGAAGTCTCCGAGCAGACGGCGCAGCTGGTCGACAGCGAAGTGAAGCGCGTGGTGATGGAAGCGCACGGGCGCGCCGTGGCGGTGCTGACCGAGAATCGCAGTTTGCTCGATATTGTCGCCACGCAGTTGCTCGAGCGGGAGACGTTGACTCGCGACGACATCATTCTGCTCAAGGAAGGCAAACCGCTGGGCCCCCGTCCTCAGGCGGACGGCATGCCAGGATTGCCGACGCCGAGCGCACCAGTGGTGGTGCCGGCGCCGCGCCCTGTCGCTCCGCCGCTGCTGGGCGGCCCGGAGATCGCGCCTGCCTGACCTGATGTCCAGGCCGGTTGAGGTGGTGCTGTTGTAACACCCGTACACGAGCGGGTCCGGATAGTGTTCATCCGGACCCGCTCGTTGCTTCCCCCTCGCGCACTTCCCACTCGGTGTGAACGATCTCGATCTGCTGACGGCGCTGCAGTTCACTTGGCGGGACGGCCTCGAAATTCTGGTCGTCGCGCTGATTTTTCATCGTGTACTTCGACTGATCGAAGGGACGCGCGCGCTGCAAATGCTTGCCGGGATCGTTGTGCTCGTGGGCGCGTACGTCGTCGCGTGGATGTTCAAGCTGACCATGATCACGTACCTGCTTGGACTCGTGTTCACGTACGGCGCGTTCGCGCTGCTGATCATCTTTCAGCCCGAACTGCGCGCGGCGCTGGCGCATCTTGGGCAGACGCAGGTCACCCGCTTCTTCCGCCGGCTCGATCAGGGGCCCATCGAAGACGAAATCGCCGACGCGGTGGAACGACTCGCGCGTTCCGGCATCGGGGCGATCATCGTCGTGGAGCGTGACGTACCGCTCAGCGAGTACGTGGAAAGTGGCTCGGCCATGCAGGCCAAGCTGACCGCGGACTTGTTGGCCACGATCTTCACGCCGTACTCTCCGCTGCACGACGGTGCCGTCATCGTGCGCGGTGACAGCATCATTGGGGCGGGCTGCATTCTGCCGCTCTCGCAATCGGTCGTCGCGGACCGATCGCTCGGCACGCGCCATCGTGCCGCGCTCGGACTAAGTGAAGAGAGCGACGCGGTCGTGATTGTGGTCTCTGAGGAGTCGGCCACCGTCTCCGTGGCACGAGAGGGCGTTCTGCGCCAGCGACTGACGTCCACGCAGGTCCGGGACCTGCTGGCCGGTCGCGAAAGTCGACAGACGGCGGAATTCGCCGTCGTCGGCCGTCTCGCGTGACCGGCGGTCCGTCGGGCTCTCCCGCGCGCCCACGCCGCGCGATCAAACTGCCGTCGTCTGTGGTGGCGTCGGTGATTACGCTGGTTGTATTGCTGGGCGTCTATCTCAGCACGGCCGCTCCCGACCTTACCGTGTGGGATGCCAGCGAGTTGGCCACGGCGGCGCACACACTCGGCATTCCGCATCCGCCCGGCACGCCGCTCTGGGTGCTGCTCGGCCGCGTCTCCACGCTGCTGTTTTCGTCGGCGGGTCCGGCGCGATCAGTCACGTTGCTGTCGGTCTGGGCGACGGCGGGTGCCGGCGCGCTCGGGGCGGCCATGGCAACGCGATGGATCGGCGCACGGGCGGCGGTCGCTTCGGCCGTCGGCGCGGGTGCGATGATGAGCGTCTGGGCCAGTGCCACGGAAACCGAAGTGTACGCGGTCGCGCTGCTGCTGTCCGTGGCCATGCTCAGCGCAGGGGAGCGTGCCGGGCGGCATGACGTGAACGACGACGCGCGCGTGCGCTGGCGGGCGTTGCTGGTATTTCTTGCGGCGCTTGCCGTGCCGTTGCACCTGAGTGCACTGGTGGCGCTCCCGGCCGCAGTCGCGTTCGCGTGGCGAGGCTCCCGCCCTCGCGCCGGCGAGGTAATGACGTGGTTCGCGCTGGTCGCGCTCGCGCTGTCCGCTGTGCTGGTGTTGCCGCTCCGTGCGGCGCAGGCTCCGTGGCTCAACTCGGGGCGCCCGCTGTCGTTCGCGGCGCTCATAGATGTGCTCACGCGGGCGCAGTACGACGTGGCCGGCCTCTGGCCTCGTATGGCGCCGCTCTGGATTCAGTTGGGGAACGTGTTTGAGTGGGCGGATTGGCAGGTCGCCTTCGGACTCGCTCCGCAGGCGCAGCCGGCATGGGCGCGCACTTTCCTGTCGGTGCTGTGGGCGTGGCTGGCTATTCTCGGCGCGCGGGCGCTCTGGCGTCACGACGCGCGCGTCGGTCGGGCCATGGTCGCCTTGGTTTGCTGTGCGACCGTGGGGGTGGCGCTCTGGCTCAATCTCAAGGCTGGTCCGTCGTACGGCGCCGGCGTACTGCCCGAGAGCGCCCTGCACGAGGCGCGGGAACGCGACTACTTCTTTGCCCTCGGCTTTTGGGCATGGGGCATGCTGGCCGGCGCGGGCATGGGGGCCATCGCGCAACGCCTTGCCCAGCGGCTTCCCGCCGCCGTCGCCGTCGTTGCACTGGCGCTGGCCAGCGTGCCGCTGTTGGCCAACGCCACCGTCATGGATCGAACGCGTGAGCCGGTGGCATCCATCACGAGAGGCTACGCTCGTCTCCTGCTTGAAGCGGTACCTGTGGGGGGCGTGCTGTTCACCGCCGGCGACAACGACACGTTTCCGCTCTGGTATCTGCAGCAGGTGGAAGAGCTGCGCACGGATGTCACTGTCGTCACGGTCCCGCTGCTGGCCGCGCGCTGGTACCGGGAGGAGCTGGCCTCGCGCTCGACGTTGTTGGACCCGCCCATGACGGCTCCGGGAGCCTCGCTGTCCGATGTGACTCGACAGATCGTGGCCCGGGCTGGTGCGTCACGGCGAGGGGTGCGGGTGAGCGCACTGTTGGCGGCGGAGGAACGAATCCTGCTCGATCCGGGGGTCGGCTGGGCGCTCGAAGGGTTGGTGTACGCGGTCGATTCGACGCTCCCGCCGGGCAGTTTCGGACTCGATCTCCCTGCGCTGAATGCCGCGCGTGACCGGGTGCCGTTGTCACTGCTGCGTCCGTTGCCCGCGGGAGCAGATGCAGGAGCGCGTCAGCTGCACAATCTGCTTCGCTGCACAACCATTACGCAGCCATCGGACCCGTTACTTGTGTCCGCTTGTGGGGGTGTCTAACCTTATGTGCTATGCGAATTTCGGCCGCTTCCACGGATGTCGCGCCCGCGTACGATGCGCTGGTCGCCGCACGTGTGGCGGAGGTTCGTGACCGTATCAACGCCGCGAGAACGCGGGGCGGGCATGGTCAGGAAGTGACGCTGGTCGCGGTCACCAAGACGCACGGACCCGAAGCAGTGGTCGCCGCCTGGAATGCGGGGGTCACCGATGTCGGGGAGAACCGGGTTCAGGAAGCTGAAGCGAAAATGGCCGTGGTCGGCTGTCCCGTTCGCTGGCACCTGATCGGCCACCTCCAGCGGAACAAGGCGAAGGCTGCCACGCGCTTCGATCTGGTGCACAGCATGGACAGCCATCGGCTCGCCGAGGCGCTCGCAGGGGCGGCGCAGGGTCGCGAAACGGCGCTTGACGTGCTGGTGCAGGTGAACGTGAGCGGGGAAGATACCAAGTCCGGGTTCTCGCCCGCCGACATCGCATCGTTGGCCGAACGCTTGCACGCGCTACCTCCGCTGCGTGTGCTCGGCATCATGACCATGGCCCCGTTCGATGCGCCGGAGTCCGTCTTGCGGACGGTGTTTGCGGGGGCACGCGCCTGCAACGATCAGCTGCGAGCGGCGGGACATCCGGCGTCGGTAATCAGCATGGGGATGTCCGGTGACTACGAGATCGCCATCGAGGAAGGGGCGACCCACGTGCGCCTTGGCACGATCCTGTTCGGTGACCGGACGTAGCAACCGTTTATGTTTGCCATGCCCAGCCACCTCGTGTTCCGCTGCCGCCATCCCCGGGAGTTTGCATGACGGACGACGCTTTCCACCTCACAGCGCTCGATGTCCGACGGTACGACTTCGGCAACGCGCTGCGTGGTTACGATCGTGCTCGCGTGGACCAGTTCCGCGACCAGGTCGCCGAGGAGCTGGAGCGCATGGCGCGCGTCAATCAGGATCTCGAGACCAAGGCGCGCAACTTCCACGAGCAGTTGCGGGCGTTTCGTGAGCGCGACAAGGCGTTGAACGAAGCGCTGGTCAGTGCACAGCAGTTGCGCGGGGAAATCCGGCAGCAGGCCGAGCGTGAAGCACAATTGATCGTGCGCGAAGCACAGGCGGAAGCGGCGAGTGCGGTGCAGCACGTGCGCGATGACGTACGCCGCGCGGAGGAGGAGTTGCAGCAGCTCTGGCGCGCGCGACGGACGTATCTCGCACAGTTGCGTCATCACCTGGAACGGCAGTTGACCGAACTGCACGCGGCGGAAGACGAGCCCGTGCCGGCGTTCGGGCAGATGCGCGAGCCGTCGCGCGAGACGGTGCGCGAGGCTACGCGTGAACTGTCGCGCGACACGCCACGGGAGGCGCCGGCGCAGTTTCCGCGACAGACGCCCGGCGCGGTGCCCGCAAGCGACCCGCCCGAGCTGATGCAGGAGCTGCGCGATCTGCCGCCGCGGGGCGCTTCGCCAACGCCGTCGTGGCTGGACGTGGTGGAGGAAAATTGAAGCAACCGGAAACGTTTCCCCAGTTGCAATACACGCAGGAGCACAAGGCGGTCGGACTCGCGCATCCCGCGCTGGGGCTGCACGCGCGCGAGCGCATCGAAGCGTGCGCGCAGTCGGTGCGTGCGCGCTTCAACAAGCCGGTCGATGCCGCAATCATTCTCGGCACGGGACTCGGCGCGCTTGCCGACGAAATCGCCGTCGAGACGATCATCGAATACAGCGACCTGCCCAACTTCCCGCTCTCCACGGTCGAGACGCACAAGGGGCGGTTGCTCTGTGGCACGTTGGCGGGCAAGACGGTGGTGGCCATGCAGGGGCGCTTTCACCGGTACGAAGGCTACTCGCTGCAGCAGGTGACGTTCCCGGTGCGTGTCCTGCGCGCGCTTGGCGCGGAGACGCTCATCGTGAGCAACGCGTGCGGCGGCATGCATCCGCTCTGGAAGCCTGGTGACTTGATGCTCATAGCCGATCATCTCAATCTGCTCGGCGACAATCCGCTTATCGGTCCAAACGACGACGCGCTCGGTCCGCGCTTTCCGGACATGAGTGAGCCGTACGACCTCGCGCTGCGAGCCATCGCGCGTGAAGTGGCGATCGCCAACGGCATCACGCTGCGTGAGGGCGTGTACGCGGCGGTGCAGGGTCCCAATCTCGAGACGCGCGCCGAGTACCGGTTTTTGCGCACGGTCGGGGCGGACGTGGTGGGAATGTCCACCGTACCCGAGGTGATCGTGGCGCGCCACGGCGGCATGCGAGTGTTGGGCTTGTCGATCATCACCGACCAGTGCCTGCCGGATGCGCTCGAGGCGGCGAGCCTTGAACAGATCATTGCTGTCGCGCGCACGGCGGAGCCCAGGTTGTCTGCCGTTGTGAAGGGAGTTGTCGCCCGCCTGTAGCTCGCCGTTGTTGCAATCTCCCGCTTCCTGACTGCTCGACTCCGACACTCGTCCATGACTGAACCGCTGTACCCGCTCCTGCCAGACGTTGGCGCCGATGCATTCGAGTCGGCGCTGCTTGCGCAATGGGAAGACGAAAAGCTGTTCGAGTCGACGCTCGCGGCGCGCAAGGATGCGAAGCCCTGGGTGTTTTTCGAAGGGCCACCCACGGCCAACGGCCGCCCGGGCATTCACCATGTGTTCGCGCGCACGATCAAGGATCTCTTCTGCCGCCATCGCGCGATGCAGGGGTTCTTCGTGCGCCGCAAGGCGGGATGGGACACGCACGGTCTTCCGGTCGAGATCGAAGTTGAAAAGGAGTTGCAGCGCGAGGAAGCGGAACGTCAGGGCGTCGATCCGTCGGAGATCGCGAAGCTCGGCGGGAAGCAGCTCATCGAACAGACGGGCGTCGCCGAGTTCAACCGGCGCTGTCGCGAAAGCGTGTGGAAGTATCGCGGCGAATGGGAAAAGCTGTCGCAGCGCACGGCCTACTGGCTGGACTACGACGATCCATACGTCACGTACCACAACGACTATGTCGAGAGCGTGTGGTGGGCGTTGCGCACGTTGCACCAAAAGGGATTGCTCTTCAAGGGGCATAAGATCCTGCCGTACTGCGCGCGCTGCGGTACGGCGCTGTCCAGTCACGAGGTCGCGCAGGGTTACGACGACGTCGAAGATCCGAGTGTGTATGTCGCGCTCGATCTGCATGATGCGAACGGCGAACCGACACCGGGCGTGCGTCGTCGCATGCTCGTGTGGACCACCACGCCGTGGACGTTGGTATCGAATACCGCGCTCGCGGTGCACCCCGAGTTGCACTACGTCGAGCTGCGCAAGAAGAACAACACCGAGTGGACCATCATCATGGCCGAGGCGCGTGTGCCGGCCGTGCTCGGCGGTGACTGGGCTGATCGATGGGAGCAGATCGGTGCGCACGTGGGCGCTGATCTTGTCGGGATGCGATACGTGCGCCCGCTGGATTGGGTGCCGTATCCCGCCGATGGCCGCCATGAGGTGATCGTCGCCGAGGAGTTCGTATCGGCCGACGACGGCAGCGGCATCGTGCACATGGCGCCGGCGTTTGGCGCCGACGATTACGCGGCGGGGCAGCGGCACGGGCTCGCGTTCCTGCAGCCGGTGAATGCGCAGGGCGAGTTCACGACCGACGTGCCGGAGGTGGGCGGCGTATTTGTGAAGCAGGCGGACGCGCGCATCATCGAGGTGTTGCGCGAGCGTGATGTGTTGTGGAAGGCGAGCACTTTTGTACACTCGTATCCGCATTGCTGGCGCTGCGGCACGCCGTTGCTGTACTACGCGCGGGGCTCGTGGTTCGTGCGCACCACGTCTGTGAAAGACGACCTGATCGCTCGCAATGCGACGGTGAACTGGAACCCCAACGAGGTCGGCAGCGGTCGCTTTGGCGAGTGGTTGACGAACAACGTGGACTGGGCCGTCTCGCGCGACCGGTACTGGGGGACGCCGTTGCCGGTGTGGGTGAACGATGAAGATCCGGCGGAAATCGACGTACTCGGCAGCTTCGCCGAATTATCGACGCGTCTGGGTCGTGCGCTGCCGGACGATTTCGATCCGCACAAGCCGCACGTCGATCAGTACACCTGGCCCTCGCCCAGCGGACGTGGCACCATGCGTCGCGTGCCCGAAGTGATTGACACGTGGTTCGACTCGGGAGCCATGCCCTTTGCGCAGTGGCACTATCCGTTCGAAAACGCGGAGATGCTGTCGCAGCAGTTTCCGGCCGATTTCATCGCCGAGGGAGTCGACCAGACGCGCGGTTGGTTCTATTCGCTGATCGCGATCGCGACCGGACTGGGCGACGCATTGCCCAACAACGGCGCGGGTACCGCCGCACCGTATCGCGCGGTGGTCGTGAACGATCTCGTGCTCGATGCGGCTGGCCAGAAGATGTCCAAGAGCAAGGGGAATGTCGTCAATCCGTGGGAAGTGCTGTCACGGCATGGTGCCGACGCGGTGCGCTTGTTCCTCGTGGCGTCGAGTCAGGTGTGGGTGCCGCGCCGCTTCGACGAGAACGCGATTCGTGAAACGGCGGGGCGTTTTCTGCTGACGTTCCGTAATGTGTATAACGGCATCTTTGCGCAGTACGCCAACTTCGGATGGTCGCCGAGCGATCGCGATCCGGCCGTGGCCGATCGCGCGCCGTTGGATCGGTGGATCCTGTCGCGGTTGGCGCGCGTGGAGCGTGAGGTCGATGCACATCTGAACAGCTTTGATGCCACGCTGGCCGCGCGACGTGTGATGCAGTTTATGGATGACGACGTCTCCAAGTGGTACGTCCGCTCGTCCCGCGCGCGATTCTACGACACCGACGGCGCCGACAATCGCGCCGCGTTCGCGACGCTGCACGAAGTGCTCACCGTGACCTGTCGACTGCTGGCGCCGTTTGCGCCGTTCATGACGGACGCGATGCATCGGGCGCTTACGGGAACCTCGGTGCATCTGGCCGACTTCGTACGCTCGCCGGCCGCGTCGACGGATGACGCGCTCGAGCGTGCGATGCAGGACATTCGGACACTGGCAGGGCTCGCCCGGGCGGCGCGCGACGTGGCCGACGTGCCGGTGCGTCAGCCGCTGCTTTCGCTGCAGTGCGTCGTCCCCGGTGATACGACGCTCACTGCGGCACTCGGACATTTGCTGGCGGCTGAGCTGAATGTGAAAGCGGTGGAGTTCGTGACGTCCACAGACGCGCTGGTGTCGCTGGAGGCCAAGGCGAATTTCCGCACGTTGGGGAAGAAGTTCGGCAAGGAAACGCCGTTGGTGGCGGCGGCAATCGCTGAGCTGCCGCTGGACGTGTTACGGGAACTGGCGGCGGGTCGCGCCGTCACGATCGAGGCGGCCGGAAGTTCGCGCCTGATCGACCCGGAGGACGTCGCTATCATCAGGCGCGCCTCCGGCGCCGCCGTGGTGCAGGAGGACGGCGGGTACGGTGTGGCGCTCGACCCCACGGTCACGCCGGAATTGCGATTGGAAGGATTGGCTCGTGAGGTCATCAGCAGGGTACAGCGTCTACGGAAGGAAGCTCAACTCGACGTGAGCGATCGAATCACCGTTGCAGTTGCCGGTGACGAAGAGCTGGAAAGCGCCGTGGCCGCCCATCGGGGCCGCATCGCCGAAGAGGTCCTCGCCGTGCAGCTGTTGCTCGGGGAGGAGGCGGGCTCGCCGTTCCGCAACAACGGAGACGGCTCCACGTGGACAGCGACACAGGTGGCGGACGTTGAAGGACGTCCCGTCCGACTCGCGCTCTCTAAGGAAGGAAAGTGATGGCAGGATCGAACGCTGCAAAAAAGCCGAAGTCAATGCCCAAAAAGCAGCTCGCGTATTTTGAGAAGCGCTTGATGGAAGAGCGCCGTCGCGTGTTGAAGGAACTCGGGCATCATGGGGATACGTTCGGTCCCAACGGTGACTCTTCCGATGGAGACTCCGACGCGTACTCGTTCCACATGGCCGATCAGGGAACCGACGCCATGGAGCGCGAGAAGGCGTTCCTGTTCGCATCGCAGGAAGGACGATTCCTGTGGCACATCGATCAAGCGCTCCGGCGACTGTACAAGACGCCGGAGACATTCGGCAAGTGTCACCAGTGTGGAGAAGACATCGCGTTCGATCGACTGGATGCGTTGCCGCATGCGCGCTTTTGCTTTGCGTGCAAGACGCGCGAAGAAGAGGCGAAAAAGGGCTGACGTGACGGAGTCATTGTGAAGGGTTCCCTGTGAAGGCGCTCGTCTCCTGGCCGCTGATGATCTTTGTTGTCCTGCTCGATGTCATATCGAAGCAGGTGGCAGTGGCGGTGCTTGCACCTTCCGGCACGGCACGGCAGGTCCTCGGCGATGGCGTCCGGTTTGCGCTCGTGTACAATCCGGGCGCTGCGTTCGGATTGTACCTCGGCGCGTATTCGCGCTGGATTTTCATGACGCTGACCCTCGGCGCATTGATCATTCTGTGGCGGCTGTACAAGCAGTCACGGGACACCGAACTCGTGCGCGTGTTGGCCATCGCGCTCGTGGCCGCAGGTGCGATCGGTAATCTCATCGATCGTATCATGTCGGAGCGCGGGGTGGTGGACTTCATCGATGTCGGTGTCGGCTCGTACCGCTGGCCCACATTCAATGTGGCCGACATGGCCGTGAGCGCGGGGGCGTTTCTGCTCGCGTACGTGCTGTGGGGTGAGGAACAGCACGAGGAGCCGCACGCGAAGGAGTCGCACCCCGACGCGCCCAGAGACGCCATGCAGGAGACGACCACGAGCGCGACGGCCGGAGATGTGTCGTGAGTGCCTCCTCCGCCTCCGCGGATACTCGCGCGCTTGCGCCGGCGGCATCCACCACGCCCACGTTCTGGATGATCGTGGCCTTCGTCACGGCCTTCGATTTCATCACGAAGGCAATAGCGGTCGCACAGCTCGTGCCGCGACACGTGCCGCACCCCATCATCGGCGACGTAGTGCGCTTTACGCTAGCTTATAACCCGGGTGCGGCATTCGGCATGCACCTGGGTCCGGCTTCGCGCTGGATCTTCGCGACGTTGAGCGTGGTCATCGTGATCGTGCTGTTGCGCGCGACCGCCGAGCTCACGAGAGAATCCCGGTTGGCCGCCTATGGCGTGCCCATCGTCATTGGTGGAGCGATCGGCAACCTGCTCGATCGGATTCGTTTTCGGGACGGCGTGGTGGATTTCATCGACATTGGGGTAGGCGACGTGCGGTTTTGGACATTTAACGTCGCTGACACGGCGGTGACGATCGGCGCAGCGTGTCTGGTGCTGGCGCTCTGGCGTCAGGACCAAGACGCAGCCCAATGAGCACGCCCACCGCCGCCATCCACCAGTTCACGATCGACGACGACGCCGGGCAGCGGCTCGATCTCGTCGTGGCGCAGCGATGTGAGCTTTCGCGCACGCAGGCCGCCACACTGATCGCGAACGGGCATGTGTCTATCAACGAGAAGGCGTATAAAGCCTCCTATCGTTGCGAAACGGGTGACCGGCTGCAGGTCACGGTGCCCCCACCGGCGGGCCGCGACATCGTCCCCGAGCAGATTCCGCTCGACGTGGCCTACGAGGACGAATATCTCGTCGTCATCGACAAGCCGGCCGGCATGGTCGTGCATCCGGCGCCCGGCAACTGGTCGGGCACGCTGGTCAACGCGCTCATGGGCCGCGGCGAACCGCTGGCCGAGGGCGGCGGCAACGACCGGCCCGGACTCGTGCACCGGCTGGACAAGGAGACGTCCGGTTTGCTGGTCGTCGCCAAAACCGATCAGGTGCATCGCAAGCTCAGTGCGGCGATCGCGGCAAGGCAGGTTACCCGCCGGTATGCCACGCTCAGCTGGGGGCACCTGAAGCAGGATCTGCTGCGCGTGGACAAGCCGATTGACCGCGATCCGAAGGACCGCACGCGCATGGCGATCGTGGAAGGCGGAAAGGCGGCGCGCACCGATTTTCACCGGCTCGCGCGCTTCGATTCGTGCGATCTGCTCCGTGCGCATCTGCACACGGGACGCACCCATCAGATTCGCGTCCACCTGCAATCGGTGGGGCATCCGGTGGTTGGTGACGATACCTATGGTGGGGGCGGGGGACGTCGGCTCGCCGAATTACCGCCGAAACGGTTCTTTCTGCACGCCGCCTGGCTGCGCTTCCGTCATCCGGTGACGGGCGAGCTGGTCGACCTGCGCTCCCCGCTGCCTGCCGATCTGTGTCGCTCCATCGCGGCGCTGTCCGGCATGCCGGAACTCGCCACGCAGGAAGTGCCGCTCGATGTCTTCAAGTTTTTCAGCGCCGACGAACCAACCGCTGCCGAGCCCGATGATCGGGACGACGGACGGGACGACCCTTTCCGCTCGGACCGGGATCTCCCCGACGGGGACGACGACTCCGTCGAGTGATTCGGCGGCCGGTCGGTCGTTTGTGGACGACGACGACCAGCGTCCCCACGATCTCATCGTAGCAGTGGCCGGGCAGTGCTATGCCATTCCGATCGGTCAGGTGCGGGAGGTCATCCGCCCCGTCGGCGTCACGCGGGTGCCCGGCGCGGCGCGCAGCGTCCACGGCATCGTCAACGTACGGGGCGCCGTCGTCACGCTGTTGGACCTCGCAGCGCTGCTGACCGGGGTACGTGCCGTCACGGTGGGCTCGATCGTCCTGATCGAGCATGGGTCCCGCCTGGTTGGGCTGGCCGTGCAGGCGGTACGCGATGTTCGCGCCACGGACGATGCGGCAGATGCTGCGGCGTCGCGTGCGGACATGGAAGACGTCGTACCGTTGGACGCGGCTGCGCTCTGCGCGCGGCATCTGCTCTCTTCCGAGGAGATGGGACAGTGAGCCGGACCGTACTGATTTGCGACGACGCGCTCTTCATGCGCACCATGGTGGGGGACATCCTCCAACAGGCGGGCTTTGAGATCGTGGGTGAGGCCGAAACGGGTGTGCAGGCGGTCGAGAAGTATCGCGCGCTGCGCCCGGATCTTGTGACCATGGACATCGTGATGCCCGACATGGGTGGCATCGATGCCGTTCGCGAGATCACCAAGCAGGACCCGTCGGCGCGCATTCTCATGTGCAGCGCGATGGGACAGCAGGCGCTGGTAGTCGAGGCGATTCAGGCGGGCGCGAAAGATTTTGTCGTGAAGCCGTTCCAGCCCAGTCGTGTGCTTGAAGCGGTAACGCGGGTTCTCGCCGCCTGACATCGCGCAACGGCGCCCAGCGCCGCGCGACAGTCGCATGGATCAGACACGGTACGCGGAGCTGTTCCGCACCGAGGCGCGCGAGCATCTCGCGGACATTGACGCCGCGTTGCTCTCGTTCGAGCAGTCGGCCGAGCCCGCGCACGTCGCCACGCTCTTTCGCACTATGCACTCCATCAAGGGGATGGCTGGCGCGATGGGCTACGGCGTGGTGGAGCAGGTCGCGCACGCGTTGGAGTCGCTGCTTGACCCGCTGCGTGCGGGCACCCGGCATGTGGAGCCGGCCGTGCTTGCGCTGTTGTTCGACGGCAGCGACGCCCTGCGCTTGGCGATCGACGATGTCAACGCAGGGCGGACCGATGCGCCGCATCGCACGGTGCAGGCACTGCTGCAGCGGCTGGCCGAACCGCTCGCGCCGGCTGCTCCGCACGACCTGTTCGGCTGCGTCACAGCGGTCGGGCCGGCGCCCGTTGCCACGACGTCCCTCGCCGACGCGAGCGAACGCGCGACCCGCCTGGTGGCGGTGCGGCTGACCGCAGACTGCCCGCTCAAGGGCGTGCGCGCGCTGCTGGTGCTCACGCGGCTGCAAGCGCACGGTGCGGTGCAGGCGGTGGTGCCACCGCAGAGCGCGTGGCAGGACGATCAATTCGACGGCGTCTTTTCGGTGACGCTGGCCAGCGACGTTGATGCGTCCGCGATCGAGGCCAGTGTGCGCGCCGCGGGCGATGTGGCGCGCGTGGTGGTGCGCCTCGTCGAGCGGGAGCAGAATCGGTCGGCGACCTCGGACGACAGCAACCAGTCGCGCGGCCCATTGCGCGACACGCTTCGCGACCCACTGCGCGAACAGATGCGGACTGTCCGGATCGATCTGCGACGGCTCGACACCCTGCTCGACCTCGTGGGCGAACTTGTCATTACGCGCGATCGCTTGCTGCGCGAAGCCGACACCGCCGTGGAGCAGGGGGCCAGTCGGGCGCTCGCGCGCGTTGCCCACGACACGGCGCGACTGGTGAGCGCGCTGCAAGACGAAGTGCTGCAGGCGCGCATGGTGCCATTGGGACAGGTCTTCGACCGTTTCCCACGGCTCGTGCGCGACATTGCCCGCGAGCTCGGCAAGGAGGTCCACTTCAGCACGGAAGGACGCGAGATCGAACTCGATCGCTCGTTGCTGGACGCCATCGGCGATCCGATCATGCACCTGCTGCGCAACGCACTCGATCACGGCGTCGAAGATCCGGCCACACGTCAGGCTGCCGGCAAGCCGGCCGTGGGACAGCTGGTCCTGCGCGCCGGTCGTGACCGCGCGTCGGTGGTGCTGCAGGTGGAAGACGACGGCGGCGGGATCGACCGTGCTGCCATCCTGGCGCGCGCGCAGGAACAGGGCGTCGTGCCCGCCGACGTGCAGTATCTCGACGACGACGCGCTGCTCACCGTGCTCGCACACGCGGGCTTTTCGACGGCGCGCGCCGTGACCTCCATTTCGGGCCGCGGTGTCGGGGTGGACGTGGTCATGACCCGCGTGCGATCGCTCGGCGGCACGCTCGAGGTGGAAACCCTTGAAGGCGAAGGGACGGTGTTCACGCTGCGTCTACCGGTCAGCTTGGCCATCATGCGCGCATTGCTGGTGACCGTTGCGGACGAAACGTACGCGCTACCCGCCGCGCACGTCGTTGAGGTGCTGGATTTCGCACCCGGCACGATCGTCACATCGCTGGGCCGCGAGTGGATCTCGATCCGGGACGAACAGGTGCCGGTGGTGCGCCTTCGCGAACGGTTCGGCATGCCGCACGTCGATGGCGACGGGTATGTCGCCGTGATCGAGGCAGCCGGCCGCCGCACGGCGATTGTGGTGGACACACTGCTCGCCCAGCAGGATATCGTGGTCAAATCCCTCGACGTCGCGCGCGGCAGCGCACCGCTGTTCACGGGCGCTACGGTACTCGGTGACGGGACACCGGCACTCATCGTCGATGTAGGCAGCCTCGGCTGACGTTCTGCCGAGACGCACCGCCTCGCGGACGCGGGACAGTCGCCGCACATCAATCGCGCAGCCAGCACAGCATTCGGAGTGAAGATGGAGGCGATCCGGTCGCTCAAGACCATACAGCTCGACGCGCTGCGCGAAACGGCCAACATCGGCGCCGGCCACGCCGCCACGGCGTTGTCGCAGATGACGGGCAGTACGATCATGATCAAAGTGCCCGCCATCAGCATCGCGAGCATGGACGAACTGCCGGCGCAGTTCACCAACGACGAAGAGCCGGTCGCGGCGGTGCTCATGCACATGCTTGGCGACCTCAGTGGCCGCACCCTGCTCGTCTTTCCGCGGCCCACTGTCATGCGCCTCGCCGAGCTGATGCTCCGGCGACCGGTCGGCTCGTCGCTCGCGCTCGGGGAAATGGAAACGTCGGCGATCAAGGAAGCGGGAAACATCTTGAGCGGCGCGTATATGAACGCGCTCAGCGATTTTCTCGGCATGCTGTTGCTCCCGTCGCCGCCGACGCTCGTGATCGATATGTCGACGGCGGTGCTCAGCAGCGCCTTCGCAGAGTTCGCACCCGATCCCGATGCGATTATCTGTGTCGAGAGCGAGTTCATGCTGACTGAAACGGCACATTCGCTGCGCGGCTTCTTCCTGCTGCTCCCGGATCCGGCGTCGTTGCAGGTCATGCTTCGCGCGCTCCGGCTGGCCTGAGTCAGCAGAAGGCAGACGTGGAGACGACTTCCGTCGCCCCTGATGCACGCGACGTGGAGCTTCTCCGCGCGATGTCGCATCGTATCGATCAGCAGGACCCGGGCGCGTTCAATAACCTCGGGGTCTTGTACTACAGCAAGGCGCTCTACGCCGATGCGGTCGAGGCGTTCCTGCATGCATTGGCGCTCGACCCTCGGATGCGCACGGCCGCGCGCAATCTCGAAATCGCCGCGTCGCAGCACGGTGCCTGCGATGAGCGGCTGGCGCGTCTGGCTGCGCGGCTGGAGCAGAACGTCGGCGATGTGGACGCCCTGCGCGAGCGCGCCAGGCTGCTGCGCCTCATCGGTCGCCATACCGACGCCGCAGAGGCACTGGACGCGCTGATTGCCAACGACGCGGACGATGCGGTGGCGCTGTTCGAGCGGGGCCTGATCGAGCAGCGCGCGGGCGACCTGCGTCGTGCACAGCGGTGGTTCGAGCGGGCCGTCAATGCCGAGACTGCGGACCCGATTCCGCAGTTGCATTTGGCCGAGGTGCTCTATCAGCGCGGGCAGAACGAACAGGCGCTCGATGCACTCACGTCGTTGTTGACGCAGCATCCCACGATTGCCGAAGCGCATTTGCTGCATGGCTTCGTACTGGGTGACATGGGTCGCCACGATGCGGCGCGCGCATCGGCGGAGCAAGCAGCCGCGCTCAATCCGGCACTGCAAACGCTGCAACCTGATCTGTCACTGGATACGGGGGCGCTGCAGGTTGCACCATCTCCTGAGTCAACGGGCAGCGATGGACGCAGCGCGCTGGCCCGCTATGGTCTGGGCATGGCGTTTCGTCAGCGGGGCTATTTTGACGAGGCGCGACGCGAGTTCGATCGCGCCCTCGCACAGGGAGAGGACGCGCGGCTTGCCCGACACGCGATTGCGGAGCTTGACCTGATCGGTGGTCGCTCTGCGGCGGCACGAGCGGCATACGAAGCACTGTTGGCCGACTATCCCGATCAGCCGCGCTACTGGAACGAGCACGGGGTTGCACTGCACCAAAGCGGTGCAGTAGAAGCGGCCGCAGACAGCTACCGGCGTGCCCTGCGCGCCAATCCTCGCTACGCGCTGGTGTACAACAACCTGGGAGTGGCACTCGCTGATCTCGGCGAAGCATCGGCCGCGCGTGAAGCGCTGGTTCGCGCCTCGGAGCTCGATCCCGCATTGGCGCGCGCGCGGTTGAATCTCGCGCGCTGGTACGTGCGCCATCGCGATCCGCTGGCGGCGCTCTCCATGTTGCGCGAATTGGTCGCGTTTCAGCCGGACAGCGCAGACGCCTGGCACGAACTCGGCTTGGTGCTGCAGGTCCTGCATCGAACCGATGAGGCGCACGATGCGTTTACTCGCGCCATCGAACAGCGCCCGGAACATGCGGAGGCGCGGTATGCGCTGGCACAGGTGCTCGGCTCGCTCGGCGACGAAGACGGAGCATTGCGCGAAACACAGCATGCGCTCGGACTCGCCCCGGTGCGTATCGAATCGCGCCTGACGGTGGGGATCGAGTTGCAGCTGGAGTGTCCGGACGCGGCGGGTACGCTTGATCTGCTGGCCGTGCGTGCCAACGACCCGTTGGCCGGTGTACTGCTCGACGCTACGGATGTTGAGGTGCTGCTGCCGGAAATCGCGCAACGTGCCCGGTCGGCGCCCTCGGGCGATGTCGTGGAGCTGGCGTCGATACGGTGCGACGAGGCCGACGGCTTCGCTGTGCGCGCGTTGCACGGCGAAGCGCTCGAGCGGTATGGCAGTGCGCGTGAATTGCTGGAGAGCATCGGCGTCGGATTGCGCGACGGTGACGCGACCCGTGAAATCTCGTGGCGTCGCGCGGCGATCGGCGAGGCGCGTTGTCAGTGTCTGCTCGACCGCGGGTTTATGGCCGTGCAACAGTTGCGCGCGTTGGCGACTGCCGCCCCGGACAATCTCGAAGTGCTCGCGTTGTTTGCGCGTGCGGCGGCGGCGGCAACCTTGCGCGGAGAACTGCCCGCAGATGTGGCGCGCATTCTCATGGGTCGGCTGCTCAAAGCCGATGCGCCAAGTGCCGCGTTGCTGCACTTCGTGGGCGATACCGCCGTCGCGATGGAGGAGTTCGCCCTGGCACTCGGCTTCTATCGTCGCGCACTCGTTCTCGACCCTATGCGACCGTCGCCTCGTGTGGCTATCGCCCGGGTACTGCGTGCGCGAGGTGATCTGGCGGCGGCGCGGCTGGAATTGCTCGCCGCGCTCGCGTCTGCGCCCACGCTGCGTGAGGCCATTCTCGAGGTCGCTCGCGTGGCGCTGGCCGCACGCACTCCGGAGTTGGGACTCCGTCCGCTCATCCGTCATCTCGCGACGAACGCGACCGACGTCGATGCGCTGCTCCTGCTCATCGAGGCGCTCGTGATGTTGGAGCGCGACCACGATGCACGAGTGGCGATACAGCGGGTACTGCGACACGACGCCGGCAATGCCGGCGCGCTCTGGTTCGACGGGGTGCTGTTGGCACGCCAGTCGCGCATGCGTGAGGCGAGTGAGAGGTGGCGCCGCGCGCACGCCACGGGCGACGGGGTGTTCGCGTCACTGGCTGCCAGTGCGCTCGATCGGTTGGCCAGTCACGGCGACGACGGCGAGCCGATGCGGTTGGCGTCGTGAGGGCGCGCGCATGAGTCTCGAAGGTCGTCTCCGGGATCTCGGGATGCCCGAGGTGTGCCAACTACTCGGTTCGAGCAGAAAGTCCGGCACGTTGCGCGTGCAGGCGCCGCTCAACGCGCGCGCGGCGGAAGTCCGCTTTGCGCACGGTGTCGTCACCGACGCGGCGCAGTGGCATGTCGAGGCGCCCGTGAACGACGAGGCGTGGGAGCGACCGGTACCGCCCGTTGCGGACGCACGCGCGTTGGAAACATGCATGCTCGACTTGCTGACGTGGAATGACGGAGACTTCCGATTTCACGCGGAGAAGTCGTCCGGACGCTCGCACAGTCCGGTGCGCATGGCGGTGGAGCCGTTGTTGGTGGAGGCGGCGCAGCGCGCCGAGGTTTGGGAGCGCGTGAAGGACCGCGTGCCGCATGCGCGCGCAGTGCCGGCGTTTGTGGACATCGAGCCGCAGCAGCTCCCGTCGCTCCGGCTTGTGCCGCAGGAGTGGGAAGTACTGACCCGAGTGGACGGACGGCGCACACTGTCCGAACTGGCCGCCGTGCTCGGACGCAACCTGCTGGACGTGGTGGAGATCGTGCACGCGCTCATTGGTGCGCGCGTGCTGACGTTGCGCGACCACGAGGCCGTGCCCCGTCGACGCCCCACGCCCCCCTCGCAGCTCGCCATCCCGACGCCCGACCGCGCGAATGCGGACGTGGCCGCATCGGAGATCGCGGCCACGGATCGTGTTGGGACGGTACCTGACGCCGCGCCTGAGTCCCGCCGGGAGGCCCACGCGACCGACGTGATCAGCGTGACCGCGCAGGTGCTGCACGCCGCGTCGACGCTCACGTTCCCTGACGCGCAGCCGCTGTTCGCCTCAGCCGCACCGGATGCGGCGCTGCTGTGCGCACACGGTGACGACGCCGCGCGACGGGGCGATCTGGCCGGGGCACTGACGCTCTGGAGCGCCGCCTTGCGTGCCCCCGTTGGCACCATCGACGCGGACCGCGTACGCGAAGCCGTGGCGCTCGCGGCGCGACTGCACGCCATGCTGCAAGACGGAGCCGGCGCGTGCCAATCGTAGACCACGCCACTCGTCTGATCACCTGCAAGCTCGTGTACTACGGGCCGGGCCGATCGGGGAAGACCACCAATCTCACCTACCTGCACTCGGCGCTTCCGCCGACGCAGGTGGGATCGCTCACGTCGCTCGCGACCCGTCGCGACCGAACGCTGTTCTTCGACTATCTCCCGGTCGATCTGGGCACGGTCGGCGACTACAAGGTGCGTTTTCAGCTCTACACGGTGCCGGGGCAGCCCTACTATCGCACCATACGCCAACTCGTCCTGCAAGGCGCCGACGGGATCGCATTCGTCGCCGACAGTCAGCGCCATCGATGGGAGGACAACATCGACAGCATGCAGGATTTGCATGCGAACCTGGCCGAGCACGGTGTGGATGCGCGCACGTTGCCGATGGTGATCCAGTACAACAAGCAGGACCTTCCGCCGTCGCTGGCCGCCACTGTCGACGAACTGTCGGCGGCGCTGAACTTCCGCGGTGTGCCTGACTTTGCCGCCGACGCCCCGCGTGGCGTGGGCGTGTTCGATACGCTCCGGTCACTCGGCATGCGCGTCCTGCGACGTCTCGGTGCCGACGATGCGAACAAGCGCGTCGAGGACGTGGCCGCATGACTGGACCGCTCGACGTCACCTTCCGCTTCGATACGTTCGTCATCGGGTCGTCCAATCGACTCGCTGCATCGGCGGCGATGGCGGTTGCCGATGCGCCCGGTGCCGCGTACAACCCGCTGCTCGTGTACGGGCAGTCCGGGCTCGGCAAGACGCATCTGGTCGCGGCGATCGTGCACCGCGCACTGGAGGCGGCGCCGGGATTGCGCGTCGAGTTCAGCTCCGGCGAAGACGTGGCGCAGCAACTGCATCGCGCCATCGCGGCGGGACAACAGGACGAATTCACCCAGCGCTACCAGCAGGTGGATCTGTTGGTGCTCGACGACGTGCAGTTTCTTGCCGGCCAGCGGGAGACCCAGAGCGAGCTGCTGCGACTGTTCAACGTCATGCAGGGAAGCGGACGCCAGCTCGTCATGACAAGCGACCGCCCGCCTATGGAGATTCCGGACGTCGACCAGCGGTTGGTGTCGCGGCTATCGGGTGGGCTGATCGTCGACGTGGGCGCTCCGGACTACGAGATGCGACTCGCGATTGTGCGCAACGCCTGCGCCACGCGTGCCCTACACTTTGCCGATGGAGTGCTCGACGAGGTGGCGCGGTTGGCGTTCGGCAACGTCCGCGAGCTCAAGGGAGCGCTGAACAAGCTGACGGCGTACCAACAACTCGAAGGGCAGGATATCGCGTCGGCCGACGTGCGCGCCGTACTCGGCGATCGCGCGGGGTCGACGGCGCACGTGCCCATGGCGACGCCGGGCGCGCGCGAACCGGGCACGGAATACGAAGGATTTCTGGCGGATGTGTTTCAGGAAGTTGAGACACGCGTGGAGCAGTGGCGCATCGTGCTTGGCGAAGCGTGCGCGTACTGGCGCACGGAGGGAATCGCCACCACAGTCCTCGAGCGCGCCATGTCGCATCCGACGCAGCCGGATGTGAATGGCCTACTCACCACGTTCGCGGCCGCTGTCGAGCACCTGCGTGGTCTCGAAGCGCAAGCGGTATCGCTGGACCCGTTGTTGCGCGGGCACCCGGCCTTTCGCAATCCGGAGCAGGTAGCCGATGCGCACACCCTGCTGGATCGCGCGATCGCGGCGGCGCAGCCGTTGCCGGCACCTATCGCGACGCTTTCGCGTGATCTCATTGAACCGGGCACCGCCAATCAACTCGCGCTCAAAGCGTTCGATGCGCTGATCGAGCATCCGGGCGCGCGCTACAATCCGCTGTATATCCACGGCGCGAGCGGGGTGGGCAAGACGCATCTCGCGCACGCTATCGGAAATGCAATGCGCTCGGCGTGGCCCGCCCGCGCGGTGGCCTGTGTGTCCGTCATGGCCTTTGGTGATGAGCTGGTGGCGGCGATGCAGGACGGTCGGATTGAACGGTGGCGTGCGCGTTATCGGGCCGCCGACGTGCTCATTCTCGACGACGTACAGTCGCTCGAGGGTCGGGAGCGCACGCAGGAGGAGTTGTTTCATCTCTTCAACCACGTGTACGATCGCGGCGGGCAGATCGTGCTTACCGCCGACCGCTCGCCGCACGAGTTGACAGGCATCGTCGATCGACTGCGCTCGCGATTCGAAGGAGGCCTGGTGGTCGCGGTACAGGCCCCGGATCGAGCATTGCGTGAGCGACTTGTGCAGCGTTGGCTGCACGCGGCCGGTGCCGAGCCCACACAAGAATTGGTAGCGTTGCTTGCGGACCGCGACGTGTCGAGCGTGCGCGAGCTGAGTGGCGTATTTACGCAGATTGCCGCCGCCGCCGACCTGCATGGCTTCAGCATCAGCGCGGAGTCGGCGCGTCGCGCACTCGGCCTCACACCCGCAGCCCACACGCACCGCCTGCCGCCACGGATTCCGGCGCGCGGCGAGGGCGACGCACGACTTGACGATTTCTTTCTCGATCGGGAGAAGGTGGTCTGGGATTGGCCCGACATCGGCGGACGCGTGATTGAGGACTATCGCTGATGGCTATTCGCGGAAATCTCAGCGAGGCCAGTCTCGCTGACGTCTTGCAACTACTCGCGCTTGGCCAGAAGACCGGCTGTCTCAGCGTCGCGCGGGAGGGGAGCTTCGGCACCATCCATTTCGAGGCGGGCCGCATCGTCTTCGCGGCGATCGTGAACCGTCGTGACCGGTTGGGAGACCGGTTAGTGCGGCATGGCGTCATTGCCGCCGATGCGCTGGCGCGCGCCGTGGCCGCGGCGGCGCCGCCCGATGATCGTGCGCTCGCGGCGACGTTGCTCGATCGCGGACTGGTGGAGCTCGACATGCTCGAACTGCACTACCGCATTCACATCGAGGAAGCCGCGTACCACCTGCTGGGGTGGACGCACGGAACGTTTACGTTCGAGACGGCCCCACGCCTCGACGACGGCGATGTGCTGGTGTCGGTGAGTGCCGACTCGCTGCTGCTGGAAGGTGCGCGCCGGGTTGACGAGTGGACGCAGATCGCAAAAAAGATCCCGAGTCTGGATCTCATCTTTGAGCTGGATGCGTCGAGGCTGGCTACACGCGAAACGCCGCTGAGCGCCGCGCAGGAGCAGCTCCTCGTTCTGCTCGACGGCACGCACGACGTGACGGCCATCGTGGAACGCTCGGGGCTCGGTGAGTTCGAGGTCGGGAAGGCCATCTTCGGACTGCTGACCGCCGGATACGCACAGCGTGTTGGACGCAGTGCCGCGCGGCGGCAGCCGCCACCCGAGAGTCGGGTGGTCGAGCACCGCAACCTCGGCGTCGCGTTCTATCGCACCGGACTGTACGATGAGGCGCAGCGCGAGTTCCGGCGTGTGCTCGAGTTGCGGGACGCCGATGGGGCCGCGCATTTCCATCTCGGACTGGTGCATTTGCGACGCGGCGAATGGACCGACGCCGTGCGTGTGCTCTCACGCGCTGCGCAGGAGCCGGATGCACCTGCGGCGGTGTATCACAATCTTTCCTATGCGTTCGAACGTCTTGGTCGGTACGCGGAGTCCGAAGCCGCCCTGCACGAAGCGGGACGACGCGGTACAAGCGACGATCCGCGCACGACACTGTCGCGTGCCGCGGTTGCACTGCTGCAGGGGGACATCGCGAATGCCGACGCGCAGCTCGCGTCCGCTCGGGCGCAGTGGGGCGCGCGACAGCCGTCGGCCGCCTGGTATCACACCGCCGGGTTGTCCGCCGCCGCTGCCGGCGATCTCCCACGCGCCGTTTCGATTCTTGAAGAAGGGATCGGGGTGCATCCGCATGCGGCCGTTTTGCACAACAACCTGGCGGTGGTGCATGAGCGTCAGGGCAGCTACGAAATGGCAGCCCGTACGCTTGAGCATGCGTTGCTTGAGGCATCGAACGACGTGCACCTGCACAAGAATCTCGGCGACTATCTGTACCGCGCGCAGCGTTACGACGAGGCCTTTGACGCACTGACGCGGGTCGCCCGGCTCGAACCGCGCCACGGTGCTGACGTGCATCTCAAGCTCGGCAATATCCACTATCGTCGCGGACAAATTGCGGAGGCACAGGCTGCCTGGGACCGTGCGCGCGTACTCGATCCGGGCAATCAGATCGTTCGCGCGAACCTTGACGCACTCAGTCGTGCGGATCGACTTGCGTCGCCGCTGACGGGAGAGGCGGCGTGAGCACACTGCAGGCCGTCGCGCCGCCCGTCGAGCACGCGCCTTCGGTTTTGTGCGTTGGCATAGCCGACTATGCGGTCGCCGCCGGTGCCGCTCAGCTGGTGACGAACGGACTCGGTTCCTGTGTCGCCATTGTCTTGTATGATCGCGAGCGCAAGGTCGGCGGCCTGGCGCACATTCTGCTGCCGAACGAGGTGCTTTCGGCGTCGCAGGAACTGCCGGGCAAGTTTGCCTCGTCGGCCATCCCCGTCATGTTGCGACGCATGCGCGAGCTCAAAGCCATCGGAGTCATCAACGCACGGATCGTCGGCGGGGCGAGCATGTTCGCACCATTGCTTGGCTCGGGCGCCCCATCGCTTGGAGCGCGAAATATCGCGTCCGCACGCGCCGCGCTGGCTGAAGCGGGCATCCCGATCGTTGGAGAGGACGTTGGGGGCGACCACGGGCGCTCCGTGACCTTCGACATACAGGCGGGGACAGTGCACGTGCGTTCGATCGCAAAGGGCGATGTCCATCTCTGAGACCCGGGCTCCGCGCATCCACCGCGTGCTGGTGGTGGACGACAGTGCGTTCATGCGCCGCGTGGTCAGCGATGTTGTGGCCTCGAGCGGTGAGTTCGCCGTGGTAGGCACGGCGCGCGACGGCGTTGATGCGCTTCGGCAGATCGCCGCACTCGATCCCGACATCGTCACGCTGGATGTCGACATGCCGGAATTGGACGGCCTGTCCGTGCTCGCACGCATTATGACCGAGCGGCCACGCGCCGTAGTCATGCTGAGTGCGGGCGGCGCCGATGGCGGTGCGGACGCGACGCTGCGCGCGCTGGAGCTGGGTGCGGTCGATTTCGTCCGCAAGCCCTCGGGCGCCATCAGTCTCGACCTTGAGGATGTCTCGGACGAACTGCTCGATGCGCTGCGCGCGGCTGCCTGTACCAATCTCGATACGCTGCCGAGGCCGATGGGCGCCACAGCGATCGCGAACCGCGCGGCGGAACGGACGGCCGCGCATCGCGGGGGGGCGGCTGGCTCGAACGCAACCCAGGTAGTGTGCATCGCCGCGTCCACTGGAGGTCCGGCGGCCTTGGCACGCGTGCTACCCCGTCTGCCTCGTTTCGAACGGACAGCGGTGGTAATCGTGCAGCATATGCCGCCCGGCTTCACTGCGTCGCTGGCTGCGCGTTTGCACGGTGCGTCGCGCCTGAGCGTGCACGAAGCGGTGCAGGGCGAACCCTTGCTCGCCGGCCATGCGTACGTGGCCCCGGGTAGTTTGCACGTACGAATTGCCGGATCACGACAGTCTCCCACTC
This sequence comes from Gemmatimonadales bacterium, assembly GCA_038234895.1. GTDB lineage: Bacteria > Gemmatimonadota > Gemmatimonadetes > Gemmatimonadales > Gemmatimonadaceae > Gemmatimonas. Next base: position 1,362 of record JBBQSM010000017.1, on the reverse strand, counting down.
TGGCGCTCGACAGCGGGCCGAGCATATGGGGTGTGCGACCGGCGGCAGATCCGCTGTTCACGTCGGCGGCGGCGCTGTTTGGTGCGGCCGCGGTCGGGGTGGTGATGACCGGCATGGGGCGGGACGGTGCGGACGGGCTGGCCGCAGTTCGTCAGGCCGGCGGCACCGGCATCGTACAGCACCGGAACTCGGCCGTGATTCCCGGAATGCCGGATGCCGCGTTGCGTATCGCGGGCGCGGATCGCGTGGCCATGCTCGATGACATCGCGGATGCAATCGTGTCGATGGTGTGGGCAACCGAGGCAGCCGCATGAGTATCGGTCGCTTCCGTTCGACGGCGGCGTTCGCGCCGCGCGCGCGGGCATCACTCCACGTGGTTGATCGCGCCACCTTCGTCGTCTTCTCGATTGGCGGTCACCGCTTCGGCGTGGCGGTGGAGCGCGTGGAGCGGGTGCTACGAGTGGAGGGTTCGTCGAACGCGGTGTCGTACGGCGATCAGCGCATTGCGCTGACGGAGCTGGCGTCGGCGTTGGGGCTGGCGCTTGCCCCATCCAACTTGTCACGCGTGGTGGTGTTCGTGGACGGTGAGCGGTTGCTGGCAGCGGTGGTCGACGCCGTGCATGAGGTCGTGACCATCGACGCTGCCATCGTGGCGCCGCTTGCGTTTGACGGGGCTCGCGCCTGTCTGCCGGTCGGGGCGCGCGGCGTGTTCGTACGGCAGGAGGAGTCGGTGATCGTACTGGATGTCGGCCTCGCCTTGCAGGCCTCGTCCCGCTACATGCGACTCGACCACGTCGCCGCGGATCTCCCGCGGGCCACGACTCCCGATGACACACCGGATCGCACGTTCCGAGCGCGCACATGAGTGAAGCGGACAATGGCGACACGATGACACCGCGACTGCCCGACGGGGCGGCGTTGTCTGCGCGCCGGATGGCGTTGGCCGCAGCGCTGGAGGCTCGACCAGGCGAGGCGAATCCCGGTGCGGAGACACGTGCGCAGCTCAAGCAGGAGATCATCGCGCTGTTTCGCGACGCCGATGCGGCCGTCACGGCGTACGCGGCGTTTAAGGACGAGGTGAAGGCGCTGGCCGAGACCTGGAAGCAGCTGGACGGAAAAGCCGGGTTGGGTGCGCATGCCGTTGCGTCGGGGCGTGTGGATCATTTGGGAGCGTCCACGTTCGTGGAAAAGGGGTGGTCCAAGCTGTCAGTGGGCGACGCTGCCGGCGCGGAAGTTGCCTTGGGCCGCGCACTCGAACTCACGCCGGGCAACAGCGAGGCGGAGACGCTGCTCGGCTGGGCGCAGATGCTGCAGGAGCAGTACGACCGCGCGCTGCTGACTTTTCACAACGTGCTCATGCGC
>JBBQSM010000016.1:0-42583 GCA_038234895.1 Gemmatimonadales bacterium | reverse complement strand
CACCGAGTCCACACTGGCCAGCACCTTGGTGTGCGCGGACTCGATGGGCCGCACGGACCCGTTCCTGAATCTCGACCGCTGCTCGCCGTGCGTACCGCTGCAGGCGATGCACGACGCAACGCTCGCCGTGCGTCATGCACGAGACGTGTGGCAGAGGTTTGCGCGCGCGCCGTACGACGGTCTCCTTGACGCGCACGGCTGTATCGGACTCTCGTACAAGTACGCGCGCCAGCTACGTCCGGACGATCACGACCTGCTCGCGGAGGTGACGCTGTTCAAGCTCGCGTCCGTGCACGACTCCGTACGCAACGAGGCGCTTCACGAACTCGATCACACACTCGACTCGCTGCACCGCGCAGGGCATCAGCGGGCTGCACAGCAGGCCCTCGCGGTCCTCGCGCTCGGCATGTGGGATCGCGCGCAGCGGCAACTCGAGCGACCCGTAGAAATTCCGCTGCGCGACCAGGAGAAGGACGCGCATCAGCTCGACCGTCGCGCGCCGCGGCTCACTTTTCTGCCGGCGATTCCCAGAACCTCGGCAGCTTACGGCCACTCCGAGGCATGGTGGTCCGCACGACTCTTCGACCGCTTGGCCGCGAACGCGATGTCGCCCGCAGAGCGAAGCCGTTGGCACCGTCTCGCACTCTCGCCCGCCGTCACGCTCCGCGACTGGCCCGCCGTCGATTCCGTGGCGCGTGCCCTGCTGCGGCGCGCCCCGCGCGACTCCGCCGTGCTCCCCGCGCTCGCACTCGCCGCCCATCGACAGGTTCGCACACCGGTCGCACAACAGCCGGCCGTGATGACGCTGTTCGATTCCGCGCTCGCCGCTATGCCACGCGTAGACTCGGCGCGCTACGACGACTTCGACAATGTCCTCACCAAGTCAGACGACGCGTGGCGCAACGGATTTCTGCCCACCGACCGTCTGCAACTCGATGTGCGCAGTTGGGCCGTGCTCGACCCGCTGTGGAGCACACCGGTCAACGAGATCCGGCTGGAAAAGCGTGCACGCATCGCGGAGGCCGACTACCTGTACGTCAGCGATGCCACGACCGGTCAGGCCGGCAGCGAGACCAGTGCGGGGCGCGTCTTTCTCCGCCGCGGTCCGATCGATGAGCGCTGGTCGTCGCGCAATCTGCCGGGCGAGCGATGGACGCTGCTGCGGCAGTGGCCGGGACTGCAACACACCTTCATCGCCGACGCGCCGAGCACTGGTTGGGCCATTTTTCATCACCCGCGCTTCTCCGCGCAAGCGCTCGCACGCACCTTGGTCTCACGCTCTCTGTTGGAATGCACAGATCCGAACCGCCCGAGCATCACGTTGCTCGACTGCGCCGAGTCCAAGCATTCGGTGTGGAGTGGCGTGCCGTTCTATGGTCGCACGGATACGATCGACGTGGTCGCCTCGCGATTCCGCGTGCTGCATGCGGCGAATCGCACAGCCCGCACACCCGATTCGGTGGACCTCTATCTCGGTGCTCGCGTGCCGCTGCGCGGGATGAAGTACGACGGACGCACCGACGCATCGTCGCGCGACCGGATCACGCTGTCGGCGTGGGTCACGACCCCGCTCGGCCAGATCATTCATCATCTGCCGGAAGAGCGGAAGCTCCCGCGGGTTGGCGAGCGCGCGTGGCACACGCAGTGGTCCGCCCGGCTGCAGTCGGGGACCGTCATGCACCGCGTCGAAGCGCTCGAGCCAACGCAGCCCGCCGGCGCGCGCGGCGCGGCAATTCTCACGTCGGACGCACTGGCCGATTTTCCGTTGCGGGGCTTCGGCATGAGCGATGTGCTGGTGGCCGCCAGCGCGACACCTGCGACCCGCACCGCCAGGCGGTGGCAGGATCTGAAGGTCGTGCCGAACGGCGGCGTAATTACCCCGAGTCAGCAATTTGCGCTGGCGTGGGAGGTGTACGACCTCGTGCCGGCAGCCGATGGTCGTGTCCGGTGGCGCATCGAGATCCGTCGTGAGCTGGGTGTCGCCGTGCGACGCGGCGGAATTCGTGAGGTCATCACGAGCAGCAAGAGTGCCGGCCAGCGCGTGATCGCCGATGAACCCGATGCGCCGGCCGTATCGTATTCACGCGACGAGTTGGCGGCGCCAGCGGTGGTGGATTACCTCACGTTCAACCTCGGCGATGCGCCTTCCGGACGACATGTCGTGCAGGTGACGGTCACTGATCTGGTGTCAGGACGAGCCGTCTCACGTGGCGTTTCTCTTCGGGTCCTGGCGTCTGATGCGCAGGGGCGCCGCGCGCGGTGACCGGGTGAGCGTGCATTCGCCCGCAAACCTTTTCGCCGGCGCGCGCGTCCAACGCACATGAGCTTCCTCCTGTCGCGTCGCGCGGTGTGTTCACTCGTCGCGCTGCTCGTGTGCCTGCCGCTCATAGCCTGCAGCGGACAGGCGTTGACCGCGCCGCGTTTTCCGTTGGGCGGGACGCGCGTACTCTTTGTAGGCAACTCACTGACCTACACCAACGATTTGCCGCGCACGGTCGATGCGCTGGCGCGATTGGTCGGCGACAGCAGCCTGCACGTCGCGAGCGTGGCCTTCCCTGACTTCGCACTCGAAGATCATTGGGCGGAGGGTACGGCTCGACGGAGTCTGACCCCCAGTTCGTGGGAATTCGTTGTCATGCAACAAGGATCATCGGCGCTGCCCGCGAGTCAGGTACATCTCAAGAATGGTGTGGCGCTGTTCGCGCCCGCCATTCGAGCAGCCGGCGCTATTCCGGTGCTCATGATGGTGTGGCCAACTACTGCGCGACTGGGCGACTTCCCTGCCGTGCTGGAGTCCTATCGCAATGCGGCGCAGTCGGTCGGCGGGATCTTTGCGCCGGCGGGTGACGGATGGACGGCCCTTGGTGACCCGCGTGCGATGTACGCGCCGGATGGTTTGCATCCGTCGCTCGAGGGCACGTACGTCGCGGCTCTGATCGTGCTCGAGCGATTGCGAGGCATTCGCCCCGACCGACTACCGGCGACCGTGCCCGGCGCCACCATCGCCGCCTCACGCGTGCGTCTGCTACAGCAGGCGGCTACCACGGCGCTCGATCGCAACCCGGCCAGACCGTTGGGCGCCGGTTGCGCGCTTTGCCGCTCGCGTTGACGATACCGCATCGGTCATTGCGGCCATCCATGCGCTCACGGCACTCGGCGGGGGATCTGCCGTGCTACGAGACACGTCAGTAGTGCGCTTTGCCCGAGTTCCGGCCGTGTCCGCCGCGCTGGGCGCGTTGGCGACTGCCGTCGCGCCGCTTGCCGCCGGTCGTGTGGTCGCGACCTTGGCTGACAGCACGGTATTCGCAGAAGGCATCGACGCGCATCCGACCTTTGGCGCCTTGTACGTCGCCAGCATCCGCCATCGTACCATCTACGAGGTGCGCCCCGATGGCAGCGTGCGCGATCTCGACGTCGCTCGTCACGTGCGCATCGGCGCACTCCTTGGCGTGCGTGTGTCGCCGGACGGTTTCTCGTTGTACGCCACCACGTCGGGTTTGCCGGCCATGCGCGGGTTTGCGCCGAGCGACACCAGCATCGCGGCGATCGTGCGTCTTCGCATCGCCGACGGTGCCCTCGAACAGCGCGTCGACGTGCCGAGCAATGGCGCGAAGCATCTGCTCGGCGACCTGACCATGGCGCCCGACGGCACGGTGTACGCGACCGATTCCGATTCCCCCATTCTCTTTCGGCTACGTCCCGGCGCCACACAGCTCGACGCGATTCGTCATCCGCTGTTTTGATCGTTGCAGGGCGTGCTCGTGCTGCCGCGCGAAGGCAATGCGGACGCGAGTGATGCGAGCGAGACGCACCGAATCATCGTCGCCGACTATTCGCCTGGGCTGCTGCAGGTAGACGTGGCGCGTCGGCCGGCGCGGTCTATCGTCTCTCGCGTTACGGATGCGCCTGGCACCACGTCGCGTGGTATCGACGGCATTGTGTGGCACGACGGCAGCGTGATCGCGGTGCAGCACGGTATTGAGCCATCGCGTCTTGCCCAATTCACGCTCGACGCTTCGCGGTCGCGGGTACGGAAGGCCACGGTGCTCGATCGTCAGCCGGAGCTGGCCGACGAGCCAACAATCGTCACGCGCTGGCGTGACGGCGTCGTGTACGTAGGGAACAGCCAGTGGGAGAAGTACAACGCCGTCGGTGCGCGTACGGTCGGTACCGTCCTTTCACCGACCCGGCTGATCTTCGTTCCACTCCGGGCGAAAGCCGCTCCTGACCAGTGAGGCAAGTGGCGCGAATAGTGGCGCCGGGAGTGCATCCCACGTGAACCAGTGCCATGCGCGGCACTTCTCCGGCTCTCGCACCGCCGGTACTCCATCCAGCACCTTCACCAGCGCGAACAACGTGGCGTAGCGTCGCTGACGTTCGGGGAACTCGTTGACGCACCACGGTCCCGGCGACCACGTGTGCACCACAAGCCCCGTCTCCTCGAATAGCTCGCGGCGCACGCAGCTCTCCACCGACTCGAACGCCTCGAGGTGCCCGCCGGGCGGCGCCCACTGCTCCGCACCGTGCGCACCAAGCCGCTGACCGAGCAATACGCGCCCGTCGCGGAGCACCAGCACGCCCACTCCAATCACGTCGAGCATACCAGATCCGTTCTACGGAATGCGCGTCGCACGCAGTCGCTCGATTTCCTGCACCATGCCGCGAATCTGCGCCTCCACAATAATCTTTCCCTTCGCTTTCGTGGCGAGCGTGGCGTTGCCGTACGTCCCGGAACGCGACCAGGTCTTTCCTTCGCGGACCGCGGTCGCCGAATCGCGCGTGAGGCCGCCCGCGCCGGGATGATAGTCGTTCGGAGCCAGCGACATACGCACGCGATCCGGATGCATGTAGAGCATCATGGACGTCTCCAGTTCATCTGCATGTGTTCCACCCTCCTGCTGCCGCACGCGTGCTTCGGCTTCCTTGCCAACGTTCAGAATATCGGTGTAGACCATCACGATTCCGCTCGCGGCCAGCGAGTCACGCGCAGGGGCGAGTGCGCGCAGTGTAGACACGCCGGTGTTGAGCACGTAAAAGCGGCGCGGACCATGTCGAGCGATCGAACGTACGACATCCACGATCATGTCACGCGCGGTTTCGAGGCGCAGCGTCGTAGACCCCGGATACTCCACGAACGATGGATAGAAGCCGTAGTTGAGCGTGGGAAACACGATGACGCGCGTCTCCGCCGCCACCCGTTTGGCGAAGTACTCGGCCAAGAGCCAATCGTTGTTGAGTGGTAGATGCGGGCCGTGTTCCTTGGACTGCGCCCCCAGCGGAATCATGATGACCGCCGACGTATCAAGCAGTGCTGCCGCATCCGTCCACGGCAGCCCTTCGATGCGTACGCTGCGGGCGGCGGCACCACCGCGAATCTGCGAATGCGCCGTAGAGGCGGCTATCGACGAGACAACCACGACCGAAAGCAACCTGGCGACTCGCCGTGCCGCCCGCGCGCCGATCGCACTGGAGTTCCGCCACCAACGTCGTGTCACGTCTCCCCCATGTGTGAAGTGCCTGCGAAAGTACTATGCGTACGCGCACGCCGCGATTACCGGTCATCTCGCTTATCGTCGCGTGGTTCGCTTCGCGGCGACTGCGAGAGCAATGCACCGGTCGTAGCGCCACCCACTCCGCGCAAACCCGGGTTGAGCGCCACACCGCCACTCTCCGCGTAGGCGATCGCCCCACCGCTGTGCCCCACCTGATAACCCATCCCCAGCAGTACGACGGTGCCCGCCGTCGCCACGCCGCGCCCGATCTGCCCCGGGCGGCCGCCGAGCAGTCCTACGCCGGCCAGCAGCAACACCGCGCCCGTCGCGAACATGAAGCGCTCGGCGGCCTCTTCGTGGGCGTGTAGCACCGCGTCGCCAACCACCTGCTCGGCGACATCCTCGTCCTGTTCCCCTGTTTCCTGTGCCGCCCAGCCACTGCCCAGTAGCAAAGCGAGCAAGGCAACGGGGATGCTCCACGCCACCAACGGTCGCGCGCCGCGGCGAATGGCGATCAGCGCGCCGGCGGCAAACATTGGGACGAGCAGGGTCAAGGCGATCGGCATATGCACGATGGCCGGATGCAACGGCGTCGGAACGAATGACAATATCGTCTGCCACATGATTGGGTCCTCGGAGGAGTCGTGCGATCGCTGCGGCTGCGTTGTTGCGCCGCGCTGAAGCCGATCACACCCTCAGCATCGGGTAGCGCCCGACTGCGGAGTATCCGACAAGTGACTTGATTCACCTGCGACAACTGTCCTGCTCAGGTATGAGCTACCCGCCGCACGGAGCGTAAGTGACTGACTGGCAACAGGATACAAGGTCGCGCGAGGACGACGGCGCCGGCACCGCCTTCAGCGGACCACTGCCACTGGCCATGGCGTCGTTTCTGATCCTTGTCGTGGTTGGCGGCACCGTGGATCTCATTCTCGATGCGCCGACTTCGCTATGGTCATGGCATGTTGCGTTCGAGGCGATGATGGTGCTCGCCAGTCTGTCGTTTGCCATAGCGCTCTTCCGCGGCTGGCGGCGTTCGGCGCGCGCGCTTGACGGGGCCACGCAGGCGCTCGCTGCTTCGCGTGGCGCGCTGGCGGCGCAGCAGGCGGAGCGTGACCACTGGCGCCAGAGCGCCGAGCACGCCCTCTCCGGCTTCGCCTCAGCGATCGACACCCAGTTTCTACGCTGGAATCTCACCCGCGCTGAGCGCGACGTGGCGTTGCTGTTGCTCAAGGGCGCGGGGCACAAGCAGGCCGCGGCCCAACTCAATCGATCAGAGCGTACCGTACGCCAACACGCGGTGGAGGTCTACCGCAAAGCCGGACTGCAGGGCCGCGCCGAACTGGCCGCGTTCTTTCTTCAGGATCTGCTGCTGCCGGAGCGCGACCGGGAATGATCGAGCGTGACAGGGCGTAGCGCCGCATCAGCGCTGTCTGGCAGCGAGGGCCGTCTACGCGGGAGGCCCCTGCGCGCTTCGCGCCGAGCCCGGCACACAGAGTACCGAGCACGGCGCGCTGCGCACGATCGTCGCCGCCACGCTGCCCAGGATCATCCGTCGCAGGAAGCCGTAGCCGTGTGTGGAGAGAACCACGAGGTCCGCGTCGGACGACCTGGCAAACGACACCAACTGATCCGACGCGTTCCCTTCAAGCATCACGTTCTCGAAGTGCAGATCGCCGCGTGAGAGATACTCGCGCAGCGAGGCGAAGGCCCGCTCGGATTGTTCGCGGTACGACACCGCATGCTGTCGGAGCGCCGGATCGGTAGACTCGAACGGCGGCGCCACGTTTACTAGCGAGACGTGCGCGTCTGGCGCCACCAGCGACAAGGCGACACGCGCCGCGTACAGTGCGTAGTCGCTGAAGTCGGTGGCGATGACAATTCTTCTCGGAAGTCGGGTCATTCCCGGCTCCACCGCCAGTACGGGTACGTCGCCGAGTTGCAGCATTCGCAGCACCGACTCACCACCCACTACACGTTCGAGCGCACTGTGCCGACCGCGTCCGGTGACGATAACGCGCGCGTGCACAGCCGCTGCTTGTGTAACGATTTCGTGTGTTGGCTCCCCCGTGACGACAGCTACCGGCCACGTCGGTGAGGACGGTACCAGCCGCGCCATCTGCGAACGCAACGCCGCCTCGCGCGCGCTGTGCAAATCGCTTTCCGCCTCCATCGTCACCGCCACGGCGTCCATCGCAAAGAGCGGAAGCGCGTACGGTCGGAGTACGCTGAGCACACGCACTTCGGCCTTGGTGCGCGCGGACAGCACCTCGGCCATCGGATACGCGGCGTCGGAGTCCTCCGAGGTGTCGGACGCGACGAAGATCGGCCCGTCAGGAAGCGACACGGACGAGTAGCCGGAAGACATCGGGCTTGTTGCGTTGATCGGAGAGGACATGCGTACTCCTGCAGTGAAGAGCGACGGAGTCAACCGCTACAGCAATCCGTTGAATCCTGCACCGGCGCGCCAGTGACTGGAATCGGGAGAATCCTGACGTGCGCATTGAAGTCTCCGTCGTCTGCACTCCGCGATCATCTCGCCATCAGTCCGCGGCAAGGCGTTCCCATCTACCGGACTCTGCCGAACGAAAGAGCGCGTCGATTGCTCTCATGTTCGCGAGCGAATCCTCCAGCGAGACCGGGACGTCGCGCTCTCCGCGGATCGCGCCAGCGAACGCATCAATCTGCTCGACGAACTGATTGACCACCGGCGTTTTGAGCACCGTGCGACCTGCCCCCTGTAAATCGCGACCGTCGTCGATAATGAGTGGGGTACGCGCGGTCTCGCTCGGATTGAAAGGGACGGGAACCTCGATGCGCCCCGTGGTGCCGAACAGGAGCATGGATTGATGCAGTACCAGTTCGCCCGAGCAGGTGAAGGTGGCGAGTCCTGTCGGGAAGCGTACGATGGCCGCCAGCAGCGCATCCACGCCAGTCTCGGGATTTCGATCGAGTGTGGCCAGCACTTCGGTGGGCTCCGCGTCAAAGAGCCACCGCGACAACGCCAGCGGATAGATGCCGATGTCGAGCAGCGCACCTCCACCCCACTCGACGCGACTGCGGATGTTGGTCGCGTCCTTGTGCGGATAGCTGAAGTGGCCGCTGATGGCGCGCAGCGCGCCGATGGTTCCGTCATGGGCCAGCGCCTTGGCGCGATGCCATCGCGGGTGCGAGCGCACCATGAAGGCTTCTGCGATGACGAGGCCCGTCGAAGCGCGTACTTCGAGCAATGATCGCGCCTCGCTTGCGGTCAGGGCGATCGGCTTCTCACACAGCACATGTTTTCCTGCCGCGGCGGCGCGAATCGTCCACGGCACATGCAGATGATTCGGGAGTGGATTGTAGATCGCGTCGATATCCTTATCGGCAAGCAATTCCTCGTACGATCCGTAGGCACGCGGGATCGACAGCTCCTGCGCGAAGCGAACGGCCTTCTCGCGATCGCGCGACGCGACGGCAATCGGCGTGGCGTGTGCGCTGGCGTGCATCGCCGGGATCATGCGACCTCGCGCGATGTTTGCCGCGCCGAGAATGCCCCAGCGAATGGGCGAGTAGGGTCGAGTGGGAACGGACATGAGGCGAATCTGTCGAAAGCGGTGGTGACCAGAAGCAGGCCAGCGACTCGGTCGCGTTGCTGGCGAAAATCACGCGTGCGTCATGCGTCTACTGCGTTACGCGTCGCGTGCGCCCTTCGCCCGATAGCGCGCCAGCCATGCGTCGCTCCAGCTGCCGAACGTGCCGTCCGCCAGCGTTTCGCGTCCGCGACGGGTGACATCGAGCAAGAACGTGACGTTGTGCAGCGCCAGCAGCCGCAAGCCCAGCATCTCTTCACTGACGAACAGATGCCGGATGTATGCACGATCGTACTCGGTGCAACAGGGACAACGGCAATCCTCGACCAACGGACGACGGTCGGTTCGGAAACGACTCTGTCGCACCTGCACCGTGCCGTCCGGCGTGAAGGCGGTGCCATGGCGACCCATGCGCGTGGGTACGACGCAATCGAACAGGTCGATGCCACGTCTCATTCCCTCGACCAAGTCATCGGGAAAGCCGACGCCCATGAGATAGCGGGGCTTGGCGCGCGGCAGCAGCGGCTCGCACACGTCGAGCATGGCGTACATGTCCGGCTTGGACTCGCCAACGGACAGTCCGCCCACCGCCACGCCAACCCAGTCACCCGAATTCAGGATGCCGGCCACCGACGCACGTCGCAACTCGGCGTGCGTTCCCCCCTGCACAATCGGAAACAGCGCCTGGGTCGGCACCGCCAGGTCGTCGTCGGCATGCTGCGTGGCCAGTGGTGGCGCCCCGGCGGGCACGTCGAATGGCGTCGGCGCGGCACGCCCCTCGCGCGAGAGCCGGTCGAACTCGACGCGACACCGCTCGAGCCAGCGGAGACTGCGTTCCATGGCGCTGCGCGATTGTTCGACCTCCGCACCGCCTGCAATCAGTTCATCGAGTTGCATGATCACGTCGGCGCCAAGATTCCGCTCGATACGCATGACGCTTTCCGGCGTGTATTGATGCAGTGACCCGTCGAGGTGACTGCGGAACTCCACGCCGCTCTCCGCCACCGTGCGCAACTTGGAGAGCGAGAAAACCTGGAATCCGCCGGAGTCGGTGAGCATCGGGCCCGGCCAGCGGGCGAACGCGTGCAACCCGCCCAGCGCGCGCACCATCATGTCGCCGGGCCGGAGATACAGATGATACGCGTTGGAGAGCATCATCTGACCGCCGGCGGCGGCCACCTCGGGCATAGACAGCCCCTTGATGGTGCCGTGAGTCGCCACCGGCATGAACGCGGGTGTCTCCACGACACCGTGTGGTGTCGTGAAGAAACCCAGCCGAGCGTTCCCTTCCTGATGCGTCGTACGAAACGAAAAAGCGGGTGGCGTGCCGCTCACTTGGCGAGCAACAGTTCGATGGGTTGTCCCACTGGCGCGATCTTCACCACACGATGCACGGCATCCTTGGTGATGTAGAACATCACGGTCGCTTCCCCGCCCTTCTGTTCGACCTTCCACGTGTCAAACGTGCCCGCGGGCACGGTCACCGATTCACTCCCCAGCACGGTCAGCGTCACCGGCTCGACCGTTCCCTTGCCGGGGCTGAACACGTTGACCGTGAACTTCGCATCGGCCAGCCATCGGAACAGCGGCAGCGCGGCCTGCAGCGCGTCGGAGTCCAGCGTACCCGCCGGGACTTCAGCATCGACCGCGGTGGTCTTTGGGCCCGTCTGTGTCGCCGTCATGGAGCTACCCGTGGCGCGCCCTCCGGCGAACGCGATCTCGGTGTTGAGCTTCTGCCCCTGCATCGACGCGGTCTGCACCAGTTTGGTCGGCGCGAGCGACTTGTCCGTTTCCAGTGTGGTCTTCTGGTCGATCATACCGCCCATCAGGTTGGTCGCTTCGCGCACCACCCAGCCGCCGGCCACCCCTTCCAGCGACACCACCGACGCCCCCAGTGCGTTCCCCTGCATCATCACCACGAACGAATCACGGCGTGCCGCCAGCTTGCTGAAATCCAGCGAGAGCCCCATTGCCCGCGGCGTGAAGTCGGCCGGAGTCATGGGATCACCGTCCACGCTGACGATCTTTACCGGCGCGATGGCTTTGAGTTTCTCATAGATCTTGGCGCCGTCACCCACCACGACGACCAGCGCATGCTGCGGTTTGATCGCGAGCTTGGCCGCGGCCTGTGCCTGCGCTGCGGTGACCGCGGCGACACGCGTGCGATAGGTCTGCAAATAGTCCGCTGCCAGTCCGTACAGCTTTACTGCCGCGACACGCTCTGCCAGTTGCTGCGGCGTTTCGATGGTGAGTGGAAAGACACCGACCAGCGCGTTCTTGGCCGGCTCCAGCTCAGCGGCAGGAATCGGCTCCGCAGTGATGCGGCGCAATTGCGATAGCATCTCGACCAGCGCCGAGTCGGTGACCTCGGTGCGCACCTCTGCGTTGGCCTGAAACTGCCCCACACCACGCGGACGCGTGAGACTCGAGTAGGCGCCGTACGTCCAGCTCTTCTGCTCACGCAAGGTCACGAACAATCGCGAATCGCTGTCGCCTCCGAGCACGCGGTTTGCCACGAGCGCGGCAAATCGTGACGGATCGGCGGGCGTGAGCGCCAGATTGCCAACGAGGAGATTGGACTGCACGGAGCCCGGCCGATGCACGAGCGTGATCTCAGCAGCGTTACGTTTGGGTGGCAGCGGTAATGCCGGCGCCGCTGCCGGCGCGCCCGTCCAGCCGGTAAAGCCCTTGTTTGCGAGCGTGACCAGCGTCGGGAGCGTGATGTCTCCGGCAACCACAAGCACCGCGCCTCGCGGCTTGATTCGTGCATTCTGGAAGGCGACCAGGTCGGCACGCGTGATCGCGCGGACTGTCGCGGCCGTGCTGCTGCGCCCGTACGGATGGGCACCGTACAGACCAGCCGCAAAAAAGCGCGACGCGAGAGCTCCCGGATTGGCCTGCTCCAGTTGCAGGCCGGACAGCGCCTGCGTGCGCGCCAACTCGAACTCCTTGTCGTTGAGCGTCGGACGCGCGATGACGTCACCCAACAGTTCGAAGGCGAGCGGCGCGGCGTTCGACAACACGTTCCCTGAGACACTCAGGAAATCATCGTCGGTGAACGCACTGATCGACCCGCCGGCCCCTTCGATGGCGGCCGAAATGTCATCGGCAGTGCGTGTCCCTGCGCCCTTGGTCAACAGCGAGGCCGCGAGGCTCGCGGTACCGGCCTTGCCCTTGGGATCGAAAATGCCACCGGCCGGAATCGCCAGTCGGAACGCGATCACGGGGTTGCGGTGGTTCTCCACCAGCACCACGCGTACGCCGTTGGCGAGAACGGTCTCCTGAAATGCCGGCAGGGTCGCCGGCCTGACGGGCGCGGGAGCAGGCGGCGTTGTCGGATAGGTCTGCGCGCGTGCATCGATTGCGCCGAACGTCAGCCCAACCGACGCGGCGGCGAGCGCGGCAAACGGACGCGGTAAAGCGTGGCGACGCGCGACCAATGCGTTCGCGGTACGGGAGCGCATATTCACGGCGTCTTCCCCTCGGGCTTGATGAGAGTGATCACGCTGTTGTCAGCGCGCAGGTAGCGGGCGGCCACGCGCCTGATATCATCCACGGTGACCGCCATGTGCCGGTCGAGATCCGCATTCACGGCCTTCGGATCGCCCAGAAACATGTCGGCGGTATGAATTGCCTCGGCGCGCCCCATCGACGTTTGCAGTTCGCCGATCCGCGCGGCGCGATAGGCGTTCTTGGCCTTCGACAGTTCCGCGTCGCTCACTCCATTGGCGAGCACGTCCGCCACTTGCGAGAGCAGCAACGCCTCCACCGAGTCGGGCGAGACACCTTGATTGGCGATGGCGAGGGCCGCGAAGACATTCGGCCCACGGCGTGGTCCGATACCCGCCAGCACCTGCGTGGCCACCGCCGCTTTCGCTTCGCGCACGATGGCACGATTCAGGCGCGAGCTCTCCCCGCTACCGAGGATCGTACTGAGAAATTCGAGCGCGGGAGTGTCGGCGCTGCTGTACTCCGGGATTCGATAGAGCAAGAGCACGGCTGGCAAATTCGCCTTCGCATCGGTGACCGTGCGACGCTGCACCCCCGTGTTAAACGGCTGCTCGCACGCCGCCGCCGGCGGATCGGCCGCGCGCGGAATACCGCTGAAGTACGTGGTGATCAACTGCTTGGTCTCAGCCGGCTGGAAATCGCCGGTGACCACAAGCGTGGCGTTGTTCGGCACATAGTACGTGTTAAAAAACTCCTGCACGTCCGGCAAGGTTGCGGCGTTCAGATCATCCATCGACCCGATCGTTTCATGGGCGTACGCGAAGCAGCGAGTGCCGTCGAAGCCACTCGTGAGCGAGGACAGGAACGCACCGGTGTACGGTTGATTGTCGATACGCAATCGACGCTCCTCCTTCACGGTCTCGCGTTGGTTCTCGAAATTCTCCTTGGTGATCGCCAGGGACCGCATGCGATCGGCTTCCAGCCACAGGCCGAGATTGAGGCGATTGGACGGAAGCGTCTGGTAGTAGTTGGTGCGATCGTCGGCGGTCGACCCGTTCATCTGGCCGCCTGCCTGTTGTACGAGCGCCATGTGGTCGCCCTTCTTCACGTTGGCCGAGCCCTGAAACATCATGTGCTCGAACAAATGCGCGAAGCCGGTGCGTCCCGGCCGCTCGTTGCGCGACCCCACATTGTACCAAACGTTGACGGTCACCACCTGCGCCGAGTGATCCTCGGCGAGAATGACTTTGAGCCCGTTCGGCAACAGATAGCTGTCGAGCGCGAGTGCTGCCGGAGCCTGGGCGTGGGCGGAAATGGACGGCGCGCAGAGCAGCGCAACGGCGAGCGTGGTCGTCGCCAGGCGCGCGGCACGCCGCGAGGAGCTCCAATTCGTCACGAAATCTCCAGTGAAAGTTGGAAGAAACGGTGTCAGATTACTGGGGTAAGGTACTGCGTTCGTCCCTACGGGTTCCGATCATCTCCAGTTTCCCGCGAGACACTTGTGCCGACGCTCCAAAAAACCAAAGCCGAATGGCAGGCGCTCCTCGCGCCCGAGGCGTACACCGTGCTGTTTGAACATGGCACCGAACGAGCCGGATCCAGCCCGTTAGACCGGGAAAAACGCGCCGGCACGTTCGTGTGTGCCGCCTGCTTCCAGCCGCTGTTCACGACCAACACGAAGTTCGACAGCGGGACGGGATGGCCGAGCTTTTTCGATGCGCTGGCCAAGGCGATCGAGACCAAGCGCGACTATAAGCTGATACTGCCTCGTACCGAGTATCACTGCAGCCGCTGTGACGGGCACCAGGGACATGTATTCCGCGACGGTCCCAAGCCCACTGGTTTGCGCTACTGCAACAACGGGGTCGCGTTGCAGTTCATTCCGGACGGCGAAGCGCCGCCACCCCTGCGGGAGTAGCGGCGGTAGTTCCGTTTGGCGTGTCGTCGATCAGTTGCGCGGGCGAGCGACCGCGCCGCGCGCGGTCGCCCCACCCAGCAGCGGCGGGCTGCCAAGTAGTTGCTCCAGCCGAGCTGTCCACGCCGCGCGAATGAGCGCCACCGGCTCCGCCGCACCGCGCGGCTTCACCTTGCGCCACTGACTCGCGCCCCGTCCCCATCCGTCGAGAATCACGCGCGCCCGGGCACTTCCGGTGCGTCCGAAGTGCACGCGCAACAGCCGCAGGAGCAACGCTTCATCCTCGTCGTCGAGGTCGGCCAATAGCACCATTTCGTGATTGAGACGGCTGGGGAATGTGCCGGCCTCATCCAGCACGTAGGCGACGCCGTTGGACATGCCCGCGCCGAAATTGCGCCCGGCACGGCCGAGCACCGCCACCACGCCACCCGTCATATACTCGCAGGCGTGATTGCCCACGCCTTCCACCACCGCACAGGCGCCCGAGTTGCGTACGGCAAAGCGATCGCCCGCCTGGCCGGCGGCGCACAGCAGTCCGTCGGTCGCGCCGTACAACACGGTGTTGCCCACGATCATGTTCAAATGGCTCGCGCCCACATATCGCGCATCATGGAACGGGCGCACGCTGATCTCGGCACCGTTGAGCCCCTTGCCCACGTAGTCGTTCGCTTCGCCTTCGAGGTCGAGCCGCATGCCACGAATGGCGAACGCACCGAAGCTCTGTCCAGCGCTGCCATTGAATTGCAGCCGTACTGCTCCCTCAGGGAGCCCCGCGTCGCCATGCACCGTGGCAATCGCGCCCGCCACGCGGGCCCCCACCGCGAGATGGTGATTGCGAATCGCGTAACTGCCGGTGAACGGTGTGCCATTGCGAATGGCGTCGCCGGCGTCGGGCAGGATTACATCGTCGAGTGAAATCACACCCGGGCGCACGTTGCGTGTGACGCTCCGCCGGCGCGGCTCATCACCGCGAGATGCCGGCGTGAGCAGCAACGACAAGTCGAGCATCGCCGATCGTGGTACCTCGGGACGATCGGCGCGTTGCAGTCGCTGCGCCTGGCCGACGATTTCATCGATTGAGCGCGCGCCGATGGAGGCGAGTAAACCGCGCACCTCCGTCGCGACGTGCGAAAAGTACGCGACCACCTGATCAGGATTACCACGAAACTTGGCGCGCAGCTCGGGACGCTGCGTCGCAATGCCCGTCGGACACGAGTTCAGATGACATTGGCGCGCCATGTCGCAGCCGATCGCTACCAGCGGACCTGTACCGAACCCGTAGCTCTCAGCGCCCAGCATCGCCGCAATGATGACGTCGCGACCCGTGCGGAACCCGCCGTCCACACGCACCTCGATCCGATGCCGCAATCCGTTCGCCACCAGCACATGTTGCGCTTCGGCGAGGCCGAGCTCCCACGGCGCGCCCGCGTGCTTGATGCTGGAGAGCGGCGACGCACCGGTGCCGCCCGCATGACCGGCCACCAGCACATAGTCCGCGTAGGCTTTCGCCACACCGGCGGCCACGTTTCCGATTCCCGCCGACGCTACGAGCTTCACGCCGATGCGCGCGTCTGGATTGACGCTCTTGAGATCGAGGACGAGTTGCGCAAGATCTTCGATCGAGTAGATGTCGTGGTGCGGCGGTGGCGAGATGAGCTGTACGCCCGGCGTGGCATGTCGCAGCCGTGCGATCAGCTCCGTGACTTTGTGCGCCGGCAGCTGCCCGCCCTCTCCGGGCTTTGCACCCTGCACGATCTTGATCTCGATCTCTTCGGCGCGCATCAGGTACTCGGTCGTCACGCCGAATCGCGCCGATGCCACCTGCTTGATGCGACTGTCGCGCCGGTCGCTTTCGGGCGCGTTCGTACGCGTGCGATAGTGCGCGGGATCTTCACCGCCTTCGCCCGAATTGGACCGCGCCCCCATGCGGTTCATGGCGATGGTGATTGTTTCGTGGGCCTCGGGGGACAGCGCGCCCAGCGACATCGCGCTCGACACGAATCGTGCGCGGATCGCTTCCATCGACTCGACCTCCTCGAGCGGCACCGGGGCCGACGTGCGCAACGCCAGCAAATCACGCACCGTGGTCGGTGCGGTCGCTTCGTTACGGGCGACGTACGCACGCCAGGCGTCGTCACCAGTCGCCGTGACGCGCGACGCGCGAGCACTTCCCACCGCCTGCTGCAGCGCCAACACCGACTGCGGCGACCACGCATGCGTTTCGCCATCTTTGCGAAAGCGCGCGCGCCCGATGTCCGGTAGCGACGTGCTGGTGAGCGAATCGGGCCCGTAGGCCAGCCGGTGTCGCGCCAACACATCCTCCGCCAACTCACGGAACCCGATGCCACCCAGCGGCGAGGCCGTACCGGAGAAGCAGCGATCGATCACTTCAGCGCCCAGTCCGATCGCTTCAAACACCTGTGCGCCACAGTACGACGACAGGGTCGAGATGCCCATCTTCGCAAGAATCTTGAGCAGCCCCTTCTCTACCGCGGTGCGATAGCGCGACTGCGCTTCGGCGGGGAGCGGACGCTCGGCATCGCCGTCCGAGCGACCGTGTCCGACTTCCGTGAACAACGTGGCCACCGTTTCGAGGGCGAGCCACGGGTGCACGGCTTCGGCACCGTAGCCCACGAGCGCGGCCACGTGGTGCTGCTCGACCACGTCGCCCGCTTCCACGATCAGTCCGACCTTGGCACGCAATCCGGTGCGCACGAGGTGCTGACGTACCGCGCCGAGCGCGAGCAGCGCCGGAATAGGCGCTCGCTCCGCCCCCGCCTTGCGATCGCTTAGGATGAGCAGACGCGCGCCCTTGAGCGCGGCCGCTTCGGCCCGCCGACAGAGTCCGTCCAGCGCCGCTTCGAGCGCCTCGGGGCGTGAACGCGCCGGCCAGGTCGCGTCCAGCGTGACGGCCTTGAAGCCCGGGAAATTGCGCAACGACTCCATCTCTTCGGGCAACAGGACCGGGTGCTCGATGCGCAACATGCGTGCATAGCTCGACTTCTCCACCAGCGGCGACGCGCGCTGCCCGAGATGCATGCGCAACGACATCACCATCGACTCACGCAAGGAGTCGATGGGGGGATTGGTTACCTGTGCGAACCGTTGCCGCACGAACGCGTACAGCGACGGCGAGCGATGCGAAAGCACCGCAAGTGGCGTGTCGTCGCCCATGCTCCACACCACCTCGGCCGCACTCATCGCCATCGGCTCGAGAATGAGCCGCAGATCTTCGTGACCGTAGCCGAATGCCAGTTGCACCGGACGCAGCTGCTCGCTGGGCTTCACCAGTGGCTCCACCCCGTCCTGCGTCGGGAGCGTGGCCATGTGCTGTGCAATCCATCGTGCATACGGACGGCGCGTGGCCACTTCCCGCTTCGCCGCGAGGTTACGCACAATGCGACGACCCGCGGTGTCCACCAGCAGTACACCGCCGGGGCCCAGCTTGCCGGTCTCCACCACATCGCGCGGATCGAAATCCACGATTCCGACTTCAGAGCCGGCGACGACCATGCCATCGGCGCGGATTTTGTAGCGGCACGGACGCAGGCCATTGCGATCGAGCGAGACCGCCACCTGAATGCCATCGCTGTACGCCAGTGCGGCCGGACCATCCCATGGCTCGATGACGCATTGGTGGTACTCGTAAAACGCCTTCACCGCAGGCTCCACATCGGGATACTTCTCCCACGCCTGGGGCACGAGCATCATGGCGGCGTGCACTGGCGAGCGTCCGGCGCGCACGAGCAGTTCGAGCGCGTTGTCCAGACTGGCCGAATCGCTGCCGCGAGGGCGGATCGGGTCGCGCAGCCGCGCACCGGCGACGCCGAACTGCGGCGAGTCCAACAACCCACCCCGCATGGCCATCGCGTTGCGGTTCCCCCACAGCGTATTGATCTCGCCGTTGTGGCCAAGCATGCGAAACGGCTGCGCGAGCTCCCAGCGCGGCAACGTATTCGTCGCGTATCGTTCGTGAAATACCGCAATCGCCGACTCGAAGGCCGGATCGCGCAGGTCGGGGTAGAAGTCGGCGAGCTGTCCACCGCTGAACAGTCCCTTGTACACCACCGTGCGGCAGGACATCGAGCAGATGTAGAACGGCGCGAGTCCCAACCCTTCGGCGCGGTGCTCCATCTCGCGACGGGCGAGATAGAGCTGCCGCTCCCACGCATCATCATCCACCGCCCCCACCGGCCGGCCGATGAGCACCTGGCGGATGCCCGGCATCGCGTCGCGCGCCGACTTCCCCAGCACCGCAGGGTTGACGGGGACGTCGCGCCAACCCAGCAAGGGCAGGCCGTCGGCGGCCAGGACATCGTCGACCAGCCGAACGGACAACGCAAGTGCCTCAGGATCGGCGGGGAGAAAGCACATCCCCACGGCCAGCGATGCGTCAGCGGGCAGGTGCAGCCCCTGACGCGAGGCTGCCAGGATAAACAGCCGACGCGGGATCTGCGTGAGCACACCGGCGCCGTCGGCGGAAAGGTCGGTACCGGTAGCGCCGCGATGGGCGAGCCGCGCTGCCGCTTCGAGCGCCAGCCCGACGACCTCGTGCGTCCGCTCACCGCTCTGGCGCGCAATGAAGCCGACGCCGCAGGCGTCGCGGGGGGCGTAGGGAGATCCGGTCGCATCATCGTGGGGCTGGCCGCGACGTTGATTTCGCGCCGTCACATGCCGATCAGCATCCGGCTCGCGCGCCGACCCACCCACCGCTTCACGGCCCAACTCACGATGCGACACACTGCACACATTGCGACTCAAACCCATGGGACACTCCCGAAGACGGCGGGTTTCGACTAGTGCTCGGCCAGCGCCACCGCGAGTGCACGGTATACGTCGTCGGCGCGAAATGGCTTCTGCAGGAATCCGGACAGGCCGGCCCCGGAAAAGGTGCCTTCCACGTCCACATCACTATAGCCCGACATGATCACCACGCGCACCAGCGGATCTGCCGCACGGAGCCGGCGCAGCGTCTCCTCCCCTCCCATGATCGGCATCGTCAGATCGAGCAGGATGGCCCGCACCTGATCCCGATGCTCCGCATACATCTCCAGCGCCTCGCGTCCGTTGGTCGCCGACAACACTTGGAATCCCTGCCGCTGCAACAGCGACCGCGCAACCGCTCGCACACCGTCATCGTCATCAACCACAAGGATGCTGCCGTGGCCGGTCACCTCGCTCGGCATACCGCGTACGGCCGCACTTCGCACCACACTGGTCACCGGGAAATAGAGCGAGAACGTCGTGCCGCGTCCGGGCGCACTGCGCACCGCGACCGCCCCGTGGTGACCGCGTAAGATACCGATGGTGGCCGCGAGGCCAAGTCCACGTCCGGTGAACTTCGTCGTAAAAAACGGATCGAAGATCTTGCGAACGGTATCCTCGTCCATGCCTGCGCCGGTGTCCGCAACCTCCAACACAACGTGCGCACCGGGGGCAAGCGGCCCGCCAAATAGTATCATCGCGGGCGTGTCCGCGCCGATCTCTTCCAACCTCGTACGCAACAGAATATTCCCGTCCCCGTCGCCCAGGCTGTCGGACGCATTCGTGATCAGGTTCATCACCACCTGCCGCAGCTGCGTCGCGTCCCCCCGCACCAACGGCAGATCATGCTGCAGCTCCAGATGAAGACTTGCTCGCTTGGACACGACCGTACGTAACAGCTGCGTCATCTCCACAGCGAGCTCGGAAAGCGACAGCGGTTCGATGAGCAACCGCCCCTTTCCCGAGTATGCCAGCAACTGGCGCGTGAGATCGGCGGCGCGCTGGGCAGCACGTTCAATGTCGCTCACCGTCTCGTACACCGGCGAATCGGGCGGCAGGTCCATCAAGGCCATGTTGGCATTGGTCAGCACACCGACGAGCAGGTTATTGAAGTCGTGCGCGATGCCGCCTGCCAACACGCCGAGGGACTCGAGCTTCTGCGCCTGCTGCATTTGCTGCTCAAGCCGCTCCTTTTCCTGACGGGCCTCAGTTTCGTCGGTCAGATCCTCAAGCGCGCCGACGTGTCCCGCGAAGGAACCATCCGGAGCGCGGAGGACCGCCACCGTTGCCCGAACGTATCGCACGCGACCGTCCGGCCGCACGACCCGATAGTCCACACGCTTGTCGCGCACGTTCACCACCGAGTCTCGCCCTTCCATCGCGACGCGCTCGCGATCCTCGGGATGAATGTGCGCACGCCAACGTTCGTTGGCAAAGTCATCCCAGGTGCAGTCGAACATCTCCAGCATGCGCGGATTCGCGTACAACGAACGGCCGGCGGCGTCGGTGAGACGAATGCCTACCGGTGAGGCCTCCCACATGATGCGAAACCGCTCTTCGCTTTCACGCAGGGCCCGTTCCTGTGCCTTCTGTGCAGTGAGATCCGCAAGCAGTCCATGTACCGACACGTTGCGACCATCCTCGTCCCGTTCCACTTCGCCCACCAACCGTACCGTCACCCGCCGCCCACTCGGCATGAGGGTCTCGGATTCGAGCTCGTAGGGCTCGCCCGACTCCAGCGATCGCGTCATCAACGCGACGTAGCGATCGGCTTCCGATTTCGGAAATCGGGAGAGGGCCAGTTCCAGCGAGGCCTCCACATCGTCCGGAATTTCGAGGATCGCGCGCGTTGTCGGTGTCCACCAGACAACCCCCGTGTCGATCGAACGCACAAAGCTGCCGATTCGCGCCATGCGCTGGGCGCGATACAACTCGCGTTGCGCGAGTCGCAGCGACTCTTCAGCGTGTCGCCGCTCCGTGATATCCTCAGCCGTGCCAGTCATGCGCACGGCCTGACCATCGACGTCGCGCTCCACCGCCCCGCGCGAATGCAACAGCCGAAGCGCGCCATCGGCGCGACGGATCGGAATTTCGAAGTCGTACGCGTCTTCACCATCGAGCGCGCGCTGCAGCCGCTGCGTGAACTCGGCCCGGCGCGCATCGTCCACTGCGAGCGACAGCACGAGCTCGAACGACGGCGACGTGACCGCAGGATCGAACCCCTGGATGCGGTACATCTCGGGGGACCAGTCTACGGTGTTGGTACCGATATTCCACGACCAGCTGCCGAGTCCCGCGATGCGTTGCGCAGTATTGAGCTGTCGCTCACTCTCCCGCAGCGCGATCGCCACGTCGCCTTCCGCGGTCACGTCGAGGATCAGCCCGGTGCTGCGCAGCGGACGTCCCTGCGCATCGCCCTGCACGTCACCATGCACACGCAGCAGCCGACGCGTACCGTCCGCCCCGACGGTGCGGCAATCGCACACGTACGGCCGACCGGTGCGCAGCGATTCCATCGCGGCGAGTTGCACCGCGCGGCGATCGTCCGGATCGAAATGTCGTTCGAAATCGGACCACGCTGTGGGGGTCTCGTGCGCCGCATACCCAAAGAACGATCCGAAATTGCCGACGGTATGCATCAGCTCTCGCTGCAGGTCGAGATCGAACGCCGCTGCCCCCGTCGCGCGCAACACGCGACGGATTTGCGCATCGCGATCGGCCAACGCGCCGGACGCATCCATCAGCTCACGGTCCGTCATGGTTCGCCGGTGCCGTTCGACGTCGACCGCGTGGCGCGACGCCTCGCATGGCCGCGACGTGCCTTGCTCGTTCTCACGATAACTCCACCGAAGCCTGCAGGGCGGCGCGACCATCCGGCCCTTCGGCGACCAGCGCGACCGCGCGGCCGGTGGGTGTCCCCACAAGTCGAAACGGGGCCGAATCGAAGAGCGGCGCCAGTCCGCGAAAAGTGAACGATGCCACGGCGCGCTCCGAATGCGCGCGTACGAGTTTCACGAGCAGCATCGCCGTGAGCGGACCATGCACCACCAGACCGGGATAGCCTTCCACCGTGGCCGCGTAGTCGCGATCGTAGTGAATCCGATGCGCATTGAACGTCAGCGCGGAGAAGCGAAAGAGCAGACGCGGGTCCGGCGTCACGGTACGTGACCAGGCGCCGGCAGGCACCGGCGCCAGCGCAACGGGCGTGGGCGCGGGAACCGCATCTCCGGGTTCGCGATACACGATGTCCTGCTCTTCCTCGATGCACAGTACGCCGTCCTGCATGAAACGATAGCCCACGGTTACGAAGGCCAACGCGCCACTGCGCCCCGACTTCAGCACCACGTCGCGGATCTCCCCCTCGCGTTGCGCGGCACGACCGATGCACAGCGGACGGTGCACGAGAATTCGCGACCCCGCGAACATGCGTCGAGGATAGGGGACCGGCGGCATGAACCCGCCCCGCTCCGGATGGCCGTCCGACCCGAGCGACTGTTGACTGGCGCGTGGCAGGAAGTAGAACCAATGCCAGAGCGGGGGAAGCGACGCCCCCTCACGCACGGAATTCGTTGGCTCATCGAACGTCGCCGCCGCAGCGGCCGCCTGCGTGGCGCAGAGGCTGTCGTGGACGGATTCCGTTCGCCCTATCCAGTTGCGATACTCTTCCGCAGGTTTCGTCATCGGCGGCGCGGCGTGGGTCCGGCGGTTCAATCGAGGGACAGCACTAGGCAATGCTGGTGGTGAAACGTAGCGTGTTGAAGTCGGTAACGTGCGAGTCTGCGTGTCGCGCGCGTACCGGAACCGGCATACATTCGACCGTCTATCACTCGTCGACCAGGAATGGACTGTTTGGGCGGACGCAGCTTGGCACCACGGGTACCGCGAGGCATGACCTATGCAGAATGAGCCCAACGGTCCACCCCGACTACCCCTCACCGGCGTCCGGGTCATCGACGTCGGGAATTTTCTCGCCGGTCCCTACGCCGCCTCCATGCTTGGCGAATTTGGCGCCGAGGTGCTCAAGGTCGAACACCCGATCGCAGGGGACCCGATGCGACGCTTCGGCACCGCGACGCAACGCCCCGACGCGACACTCAAGTGGCTCAGCGAAGCGCGCAACAAGAAGTCCGTCACCGTCGACCTCCGACAGCCAGAGGGGGTCGAGCTCTTTCTCAAGCTCGTCGGAAAATCGCACGTCCTGATCGAGAATTTCCGCCCGGGTACCATGGAGGAGTGGGGACTTGGCTGGAAAGAGCTAAGCGCCGCCAATCCGGGGCTCGTCATGCTGCGGGTCTCGGGATACGGACAGACCGGCCCGTACCGTCGTCGCTCCGGCTTCGCTCACATCGCGCAAGCATTCGGTGGCCTCAACTATCTTGCCGGCTTTCCCGGCGAAACGCCCGTGTTGCCGGGCACCGTGCCGCTCGGCGACTACATCGCCAGTCTGTATGGCGCAATCGGTATCATGATCGCGCTGCGTCATCAGGAAAAGACGGGGCGCGGACAGATCATCGATGTCGGCATCTACGAAGCAGTCTTCCGCGTACTCGAAGAAATCGCGGCGGCCTACGGCGTCGACGGACGCATTCGCGAGCGCGAGGGTGCCGGCAGTTTCGTGGCCTGCCCACATGGGCACTTTAAAACTCAAGACGGGAAGTGGATCGCCATCGCCTGCACCACGGATAAGATGTTTGAACGCCTGTCCGTGGCGATGGAGCAGCCGCATCTCGCGTCGTCTGGACTGTACGGCGATCAGCGGAAACGCCTCGCGGCACGGGACGCGGTCAACCTGATCGTCACCGAATGGGTCGGCAGCCAGTCGCGCGACGATGTGCTGCAGAAGTGCCTCGACGAAGAAGTCCCCGTTGGGAAGGTCAACAGCATCGCCGACATCTTCGAAGATGAACACTTCATCGCGCGCGGCAATCTCGCGCATTTCGATGAACCGGGCCTGGGCGATGTCGTCGTGCCCGGCGTCGTCCCGACGCTCTCAGCCACGCCCGGTCGTATCACGAATCTCGGCCCCGCGCTCGGCAACGCCACCGCCGACGTGCTGCGCGAACTGCTCGGCATCTCGGCGAGTGAGATTCAGCGACTGCGCCAGCAGAAGATCATCTAAGGCCGGAGACGCTCACATTGCCCAGCCAGTCTGAGAACAGCTCCACCCGGGCCACCAATGCAGGCGCGGCGTTGCCATTAGCCGGCATTCGTGTCATGGACGTTGCCACGGTTATTGCCGCGCCCTACTGCGCGACCATTCTCGGCGAGTTCGGCGCCGATGTCCTCAAGGTCGAGCATCCGGTCGGTGGTGATGCGCTACGACGCTTCGGCACGCCGTCCAAGCGCGGCGACACGCTGACGTGGATGAGTGAAGCGCGCAACAAGCGCTCCGTCACCCTCGACCTCCGCCGCCCCGAAGGTGTGGACGTGTTTAAGCGGTTGATTGCCAAAACAGACATCCTCTGCGAGAACTTCCGCACCGGTACGCTCGAAAAGTGGGGACTGGGCTGGGATGTTTTGCACGAGATCAATCCGGGACTCATCATGCTCCGCGTAACCGGATACGGTCAGACAGGTCCGTACAGCGATCGGCCCGGGTTCGCTCGCGTTGCCCATGCAGTGGGCGGCATTGCGTACCTCGCGGGTATGCCCAAAGGGACACCTGTTACACCAGGCTCCACCACGCTCGGCGACTATATGACCGGCCTGTACGGCTGCCTTGGCGTGTTGATGGCCCTACGGCATCGCGAGCACACCGGTGAGGGGCAGTACGTTGACGCCGCGCTCTACGAATCGGTCTTTCGCGCCACAGAGGAGCTGGCGCCGGCGTTCGCCATGTACGGCATGGTCCGTGAACGACTTGGCTCCTCGCACAATGACTTCGCCTGTCCGCACGGACATTTCGCCACCAAGGACGGCAAGTGGGTGGCCATTTCCTGCGCGACGGACAAACTGTTCGCGCGACTGGCGGCGGCCATGGGGCGCCCGGAACTGGCGTCGTCGAGTACGTACGGTGAGCAAAAAACGCGTCTCGCGCACCGGCACGACGTGAACGAGATCGTGCGTGACTGGTGCGGATCGCTCACCCGCGAGGAAGCGCTCGAACGTTGTTACGCGACGGACACACCCGCAGGGCCGCTCAACAACATCGCCGACATTTTCGGCGACCGGCAGTTTCACGCCAGGCGCAACCTGGTGGCAATCGATGAACCCGAAACAGGCGAATCGATCATCGTACCGTCGCCGGTGCCGCTGCTGTCCGAAACGCCGGGGAGCATTCGCAGCCTCGGCCCCACACTCGGACAGCACACCGACGAAGTCCTCCACGAAGTACTGGGTCTGAGCGAGGCGGAGATTGCCGATCTCCGCGCCAAGCGTGTGATCTGACGTGGGTATCCTCTCAGGTCTTCGTGTCGTCGAAGGTTCCGCGTTTGTCGCGGCGCCGTTGGGCGGTATGACGCTCGCACAACTTGGCGCGGATGTGATTCGCTTCGATCCCATTGGCGGTGGGCTCGACTACCGGCGCTGGCCCGTGTCGCAGCATACCGCGCACAGTCTCTTCTGGGATGGACTCAACAAGGGGAAGCGTTCAATTGCCGTGGACTTTCGTGCGCCCCGTGGGCAAGAGTTGCTCACGCAGCTCATCTGCGCCCCCGGTGCCGATGCCGGGATCTTCAGCACGAACTTTCCCGCGCGCGGTTGGCTCAGCTACGAAACGCTGCGCGGGCATCGTGCCGACCTGATCATGGTTAACCTGCTCGGTCGTCGCGACGGTGGCTCCGAAGTGGACTATACCGTCAATCCGCAGCTTGGCTTTCCCGATCTGACCGGTCCGTCACACGACGCCGCGCCGGTCAACCATGTCTTTCCTGCATGGGATGCGATCGCGGGCAACATGCTCGCCGTGGCGATGCTCGCCGCTGAACGCCACCGTTCGCGTACCGGAAACGGACAGCTGGTTACGCTCGCGCTCAAGGATGTGGGGCTCGCCATGCTTGGACACCTTGGCATGCTCGCCGAGGTGCAGGTGAACGACGTGGACCGACCGCGTTACGGCAACTATCTGTACGGCGCGTTCGGCCGGGACTTCGTCACGCGTGATGACGAGCGTGTGATGGTCATCGGACTGACCGACATGCAGTGGGGCACGCTGGTGAAGGCGACCGGTTTGGCGGAGGCATTCGCGCAACTAGCGACGTCGCTCGGGATGGACTTGAGTGCGGAGGGCAACCGGTTCCTCGCACGTGAGGAGATCGCAGCGGCGCTCGGACAATGGATCGCGGATCGCACACTCGCCGACGTACGCGCGACATTCGACCAACATCGCGTGACCTGGGCACCGTATCGCACGGTACGACGAGCACTCACCGAAGATGCCGACTGCTCCGTGGACAATCCGCTGTTCGGAATGGTCACGCATCCGAATACCGGTTCGTACCTCACGCCCACCACTCCGCTGTCGTTCAGCGGCGTGTCGCGTGTTCCCGCCCTGCCCGCCCCACGCCTGGGCGCGCACACCGATGAAATTCTGCTTGGCATTCTCGGACTGAGCGAGGCCGAGGTTGGTGCCTTGCACGACACTGGCATCGTCGCAGGCCCCGTCCGCGAGTAACGCACCACTCACACCAGAGCACTCGATACCCGAATGAAGCTTCCCGTCAACTTCTACAAGCCGCTTGCGATCGGTGCGCCGCAGCCGCTGCGTGAACTTCCCGTGCGCCCCGAGCGGATGATCCATTTCTTTCCGCCACACATCGAAAAAATCCGCGCGCGTGTGCCAGACATGGCGGCCCAGGCCGACGTACTGTGTGGCAATCTCGAAGACGCAATCCCGATCAGCGATAAAGAAGCGGCGCGGCGCGGCTTCATTCAGGTGGCGCGTGACAACGATTTTGGCGACACCGCGCTCTGGGTGCGCGTGAACTGTCTCAACAGCCCGTGGATTCTGGATGACCTGCACGAGATCGTACGCGATGCTGGCAACAAGCTCGATGTCGTCATGATTCCCAAAGTCGAAGGCCCGTGGGATATTCACTTCGTCGATCAGTATCTGTCGTTGCTGGAGGCGCGCTATCAGGTCACCAAGCCCATTCTCATTCACGCGCTGCTGGAGACCGCCGAAGGCGTGAAGAACGTCGAGCAGATCGCGGGCGCCAGCCCGCGCATGCACGGCATGAGTCTGGGGCCGGCCGACCTCGCAGCGTCGCGCGGTATGAAGACTACGCGAGTGGGTGGCGGACATCCGTTCTACGGCGTGCTCGCCGATCCGGTGGACGCGACCACAGCGCGCGTCTTCGCGCAGCAGGATTTGTGGCACTACACCGTCGCGCGCATGGTCGACGCGTGTGTTTCGCACGGCATTCGCGCCTTCTACGGTCCGTTCGGCGATCTCAAAGACGAGGCGGGCTGCGAGGCACAGTTCCGCAACGCGTTCATCATGGGAGCCAGCGGGGCGTGGTCGCTGGCGCCCAATCAGATCGCCATCGCGCGTCGGGTCTTCTCTCCCGATGTGAGCGAAGTGCTCTTCGCCAAGCGCGTGCTCGACGCCATTCCTTCGGGCAGCGGCGTAGCCACGATCGACGGCAAAATGCAGGACGACGCCACGTGGAAGCAGGCCAAGGTGATGGTGGATTTGGCGCGGCTCGTTGCGCGCAAGGACCCAGAGTTGGCGGCGGCGTATGGCTTCGAATAAGACGCGGCCGGGGAATTTCTTCGAGGACTTCCGCGTCGGTCAGATCATCGTGCACGCGACACCGCGCACCGTGACCGATGGCGAAGTCGCCCTGTACACGGCACTGTTTGGCGGTCGCTTCGCCATCAACTCCTCCACGCCGTTCGCGCAAGCGCTCGGATTCCGCTCGGCGCCGCTCGACAGCATGCTCGCCTTTCACGTCGTGTTCGGCAAAACCGTACCCGACATCTCGCTCAACGCGGTGGCCAATCTCGGCTATGCCGGCGGACGCTTCGGCGAGCCTATCTACCCGGGCGACACCATCAGCACCACGTCCACGGTCACCGGCGTGCGCGAGAACAAGGACGGCAAGACGGGCGTGGTGTACGTGCACTCGGTTGGTGTGAATCAAGACAGCCGCATGGTCGTGGAATACCATCGCTGGGCTATGGTGCGCAAACGTGATGCGGGTGCGTCGGCGCCCACCGCGGTCGTACCCACACTGCCGTCCGTTGTGGATGCGTCGGATTTGCACGTGCCGTTCAACGCGCGTGATGGCGCCTTCGATACCGTACTCTCCGGCAGCGACCAGCTCTGGGACGACTATGAGGTCGGAGAACGGATCGATCACATCGACGGCATGACGATCGAAGAGTCGGAGCACATGATGGCGGCGCGACTTTACCAGAACACCGCCAAGGTGCATTTCAACCTGCATGTGGAGCGCGAAGGCCGATTCGGGCGGCGCATCGTGTACGGCGGGCATATCATCAGTCTCGCACGCGCGCTCTCGTTCAACGGACTCGCGAACGCCGTGAGCATCGCAGCAATCAACGGCGGCCGCCACACCAATCCCACGTTCGCGGGCGACACCATCTACGCCTGGTCCGAGGTGCTCGATCGCATCGAGATTCCCGGACGACAGGATATCGGCGCATTGCGCGTGCGGACCGTAGCGACCAAAGATCTGCCGTGCGTCGCATTCCCGTACCAGGATGCGAGCGGCGCCTACGATCCGGCGGTGGTGCTCGACTTCGACTACACCGTGCTCATGCCGCGTCGCTGAGCGCGCAGGCTACGCCAGCGGTGCCCTCCTCTCCGGCGTGCGCGCGATCCTGTCTTCTCTGCGAATAGGCACCGCCGGCTCAAGATCGCTACCACCCACGCCGCGCTGTTGGCAAGACGGCGCGACGCGTACCTTGAGACGATGACGCCAACCCGCCGGACATGACCCCAACCATTCGCGCTGCCGTCATGCGCGCGCCGCATGCCCCGATTGCCGTGGAGGAGCTGCCATGGCCGGTGCTCACGCCGGGAAGCGCCATGCTACGCACGCTCTATTCTGAGGTGTGCGGCACGGACGTGCATCTGCATCACGGACGCCTGAGCGGTGTGCCATATCCCATCGTGCCCGGGCACGTCTCCGTCGGGCATCTCTCGCACATTCGCGGCACGGTCACCGATATCGACGGCGTGGCATTCCGCGAAGGTGATCTCGTCACCTTTCTCGATGTGCACGAGACGTGCGGTGCCTGCTACGAATGCCTCGTGACCAAGCAGACCACCCGGTGCCCACACCGCAAAGTCTATGGCATCACCTACGGAGTGAAAGACGGACCGCTCGGCGGTTGGGCTGATCACATTTGGATGAAGCCCGGCGTGAAGATCCTGCGCATCCCGCCGGGCGTCGATTCCGCGCGGTTTATCGCGGGCGGCTGCGGATTGGTGACCGCCATGCACGCCGTCGAGCGCGGCGCCATTCGCCTGGGAGCGTCCGTCGCTGTGCTTGGCGTGGGCCCGGTGGGTCAGGCCGCGATCGCACTCGCCGCGCTCTCCGGCGCGTATCCGGTCATCGCCGTCGGTGCGCCAACGGCACGGCTCGACTTCGCGCGGCAGATGGGAGCCACACACGTCATCCCGCTCGACCTCGATCCGGCGGAGCGCGCGGCCGCGGTGCGTGAAGCCAACGGTGGCCGCGGCGTGGACGTCGTGCTGGAGGCAGCCGGTGCACCCGATGCTGTGTCGCAGGCGCTCGACCTCGTGCGCGACGGCGGCTGCGTGGTGGTGGCCGGCCAGTACACCGATGCGGGCACCATCACCGTCAACCCGCACGCGCAGATCAACCGCAAACATGTCGAGATCAAGGGATGCTGGGGCTGCGACTATTCGCACTTTCACCGCGCCCTGCAGATCCTCGCGCATCAGGGGGCCGAACTACCCTGGCTGCAGGCCGTGTCTGCACGTTTCACGTTCGACCAAGCCAATGAAGCGCTCACTGCCGTCGCCAACCGTGACGTCGTGAAAGCACTCATCGTTCCATAAGTCGCGGCAACTCACGACAAGTCGCGTCAAGACAGTCCAAGTCACCTCCGCCGAGCACCCCCGGTACCTATGGCCGACGTCGATCGCCCCATCGTTCCTGCCTTCCGATCCGTTCCGCGCACGGGCGTCATTTACGTCATGGATCGAGCCAAGCAGCTCGGGTATGGGTCGGATGGGGCGGAGTGGTGCAACCTCGGGCAGGGGCAACCGGAAACGGGACCGCTGCCCGACGGTCCAGCGCGGCCGGCCGACGTCGCCATTCATTCCGACGACTACGAGTATGCGCCCGTTGGCGGCATCGACCCGCTCCGCCGGGCGGTTACCGACTTGTACAACGCCCGCTACCGGCAGGGGCGCGAGTCGCAGTACGGTCCGGAGAATGTGTGTATCTGCGGCGGCGGTCGTGCCTCGCTCACGCGCGTCGTCGCGTCACTCGGCAACATCAATCTCGGACACGTCCTGCCCGATTATACCGCGTACGAAGAACTGCTTGAGATTTTCGGCACGTTTTCCGCCATCCCCATTTTGTTGGAACCGGGTTCCGGCTACGCGCTGTCCACTGCGGAACTTCGACGCGAGGTTACGGGACGCGGGCTCGGCGCGCTGCTGTTATCCAATCCATCCAATCCGACCGGCCGTCTGCTCGAAGGGAGCGCGCTCGCCGGATGGGTGCGCGAAGCACGCGACCTGCGCTGCACCCTCATTCTCGACGAGTTCTACTCGCACTACATCTGGCGACAGGATCTACCCGCGTCCGTGACGGTGTCCGCGGCAGCGCACGTCGACGATGTGAACAGCGACCCGGTAGTCATTCTCGACGGGCTGACGAAGGGATGGCGTTGTCCCGGATGGCGCCTGAGCTGGATTGTCGGTCCCGCCTCCATGATCGAAGCGGTTACGAGCGCCGGCAGTTTTCTCGACGGTGGCGGCAACCGGCCCTTGCAAGAGGCCGCCGCCGCGCTGCTGGCCCCGGATCGCGCGCGCAAAGAAGTCATCTCCATTCACAACGCCTTCCTCGCCAAACGACGCATTCTCTCCGAGGGGCTGCGGGCAGCGGGCCTCACGGTAGAGCAGGAACCCGAAGGCGGATTTTATGTGTGGGCGAGTGTCGCGTCGCTTCCGGCGCCGCTCAATGATGGCGAAGCGTTCTTTGAATCGGCGCTGGCCGCGGGCGTGATCACGGTGCCAGGCGTCTTCTTCGACATCAATCCCGGCAAGCGCCGCGCCGATCACACGTCGCGCTTCCGTCAGTACCTGCGCTTTTCGTTTGGACCGAATGAAGCGACTGTGCGCGAAGCGGTGCGACGACTGCAGGAAATGGTGGCGCGCTGCCACACGACATGAGCCAGCGTCCTTCCCTCGCGCCGCGATGACCGCCGCCACACAACCGACCGCCTCTCACCGCCTCCGCTCGATCGTGGGCGGATCGGTGGGCAATCTCGTGGAATGGTACGACTGGTACGTGTACAGCGCCTTCTCGCTGTATTTCGCCAAGTCATTCTTTCCGCCCGCCAGCCAGACCGCACAGTTGCTGAATGCCGCGGCGGTCTTTGCCGTCGGATTTCTCATGCGCCCATTCGGCGGTTGGCTCATGGGCCGTTACGCCGATCGTCACGGGCGACGTACGGCGCTCACTGCATCGGTGTTACTCATGTGCGCCGGTTCGTTGCTCATCGCCATCACGCCGTCGTATGCATCGATCGGCGTGGCCGCGCCGGTACTGCTGGTGATCGCGCGCATGATGCAGGGGGTGAGTGTCGGCGGGGAGTATGGGGCCAGCGCGACGTACCTCAGCGAAATGGCGGGGCACAAACATCGCGGATTCTGGTCGAGCTTTCAGTACGTCACGCTTATCATGGGTCAGCTGCTCGCACTCGGCGTCTTGCTGGTGTTGCAGCGCTTGCTTGATGCGTCGCAACTGGAATCATGGGGATGGCGCATCCCGTTCATCATCGGGGCGGCGTGCGCGCTCATCGCCATTCGATTGCGCCGCGGCCTGCAGGAAACGTCCGCGTTCACACGCAGCGTGACACCCGGCGATTCGCCACTCTCCTCGCTGCGCGGACTGCTCGCGCACCCTCGCGCGGTGGCGACCGTGTTCGGACTCACCGCCGGCGGTACGGTTGCGTTCTACACCTTCACGACCTACGCTCAAAAGTTTCTCGTGAATACGGCGGGACTGAACAAGAACGACGCAACGCTCGCCTCCGCGGCGTCGCTGGCCATCTTCATGTGCGTGCAACCACTCGTTGGCGCCATTTCCGACCGTATCGGCCGGCGCCCGGTGCTGACCGCGTTCGGCATCGTCGGCGCGCTCGGCACCCTGCCCATGCTCACCGCGCTCGCGCAGGTGTCGTCGGTGACGGCGGCGATCGTGTTACTCACCATCGCCCTGCTGGTCGTGAGCGGCTACACCGCCATCAACGCCGTAGTGAAGGCGGAGCTCTTTCCCACGAACATTCGCGCACTCGGTGTCGCCTTTCCGTACGCGATCGCCGTGTCCATGTTCGGCGGCACGGCGGAGTATCTCGCGCTCTGGTTCAAAAACATGGGCCACGAGTCCTGGTTCTACTGGTACGTAACGACGTGTATCGTTGCGTCACTCGCCGTGTACGTGACCATGCCGGAGACGCGTAACAGCGGCACGATGGACGAGTAGTGGCTCCACGGCGCTGCTCAGCCGCGGCATGCGACCACGACACATTGCCGCGGCGCAACACCGCCGCCTGCTACCGCGCTACGGTCTGAATGTCCACGCGCGACGGAAACTCGCGCGTACGCCACACGGTATGCGTCTGCGCGACGTAGTCGGCGGCATTGGCGCGAAAGATGTTGGGTACCCACGTCTGCGGATTGCGATCGATGAGTGGGAACCACGTGCTCTGCACCTGCACCATGATTTTATGTCCCTTCTGGAACCGGTAACTCTGCGTGTGCAGGTCCACCGTGAACGGCGTGACGCGGTTCGGGGTCAACGCCTCGGGAAACTCGAACGAACGGTGAAAGCGACCGCGAAAGACGTCGTTCGAGACCATGAGTTGGTAGCCGCCCAGCGCGTGATCGGGTGACACGACTTCGGGATAGACGTCGATCAGCTTGACGATCCAGTCGGCGTCGGAGCCGGTGGTGCTCGCAAACAGCCGCGCCGTGACATCGCCGGCGAGCACGACATCGTCGGTGAGGATCTCCGTCTCCCAGCTCAGCACGTCGGGCCGGTTGTGTACGAACCTCTGATCTTCGAGCAGCCACGTGCGCCAACCCGATCCCTTGGGCGCATAGGTTGCTTCGACCGGCCGCTTGCGATACGGAACCGGCTTGGCCGGATCGCTGACGTAGTGATCTGCCGCGCTGCGTCCGGTGTCGCGTGGCGCCTCAAACGACAGTCGTCCACCAGGATGGAAATAGAGTGAACGCGTCACCGCCTCTTTGGGGGGCCACGCGGTGAAGGTACGCCACGTATTGCTCCCCGACTCGAACACCGTCGCCTCGGCCGGCGTGAAAGTGCCGAGGCCCTTGAGATAGTGCGCAAAGAACGGCGCCTGAATTTTCTGCCGGTAGTGCTCCCCCGTGGCAGATCCGAAGTCGATGGGACCGATCTTTTGTCCCGTCCCGTTGCTCCATCCGCCGTGCCACCACGGTCCGACCACAAGCGCGTTTTCTCCGCGCGTATCATGTCGCTCGAGTTCGCGATAGATGGTGATCGGGCCGTAGAAGTCCTCCTGATCCCACCACCCGGCCACGTTCAACGTGGGCATCGTCACGCGCGTGAGATACGGCTTCATGGCCTGCTTCTGCCAGAACGCATCGTAGTTCGGATGGTCGGTGAAATCAGTCCACGTAGGCAGGATTTTGTCCTGAAGCACACGCGCCTGGACGTTCGCCAGCGGTCCGAGCGCCAGATACCATTCGTACGTGTCGTAGCGATCGAAGGCGATGTTGGAGTTCTCCTTACTCGCTTCGGTCAGAAACGCGTACTCGAGCCCATAGCTCAGCCGGAACGCGCCGTTGTGGTGAAAGTCGTCGCCCAGAAACATGTCGGCGGGCGATGCCTGTGGGCTGACCGCCTTGAGCGCCGGGTGCGGATCGAGCATACCCATCGCCGCCGTCCACCCGTCGTACGAAACGCCGAGCATGCCGACACGGCCGTTGTTCTTGGGCAGGTTCGTCAGCAGCCAGGCGATCGTATCGTAGGTGTCTGTGCTTTCATCGATCGCGGTCTGGGGGCCATCCAGCGGTCGCGGCGGACGTTGCATGACGAAGGTACCGCCCGACTTGTAGCGTCCGCGAATATCCTGAAAGACGAAGATGTATCCGTCCTGCGCCAACTCCTTGTAGCTCCCGTTAAGTCTCCCTTCGACCGCACCAACGCCGTAGGGTGTGCGTTGCAGCAAAAAGGGTAGTGGTTCTGCAATCGATCGGGGTGCAAAGACTTCCAGATGCAAGACAATGCCGTCGCGCATGGGAATGTCGTGCGACGTGTGCGTGTAGTCTGTCGGCGTATACCGGGGGGCGACCTGCGCGGCCAACCGCGTGCTGTGCGACGTCGGCACCAGCACGAGCAATTGCAGCAGCAGGAGCGATACTGCGGCGCGCACCGTCATAGTGTTGCTCCGTCTCGGGTATCATCCAGAATGGCGCGAACGCGTCGGGCAAGCGCC
The DNA here is from genome assembly GCA_038234895.1 of Gemmatimonadales bacterium. Classification (GTDB taxonomy): domain Bacteria; phylum Gemmatimonadota; class Gemmatimonadetes; order Gemmatimonadales; family Gemmatimonadaceae; genus Gemmatimonas. Next base: position 7,739 of record JBBQSM010000016.1, on the reverse strand, counting down.
GCGCGATCGAAGGGTTTCTCCAGCAATGCAACCCCGGAATCGACGATGCCGTGCTGCGCGAGCGCACCGTCCGCGTATCCTGACACGAAGAGTACGCGGAGCGTGGGCCGTTCGCGCAGCAGTGCATCGGCGAGCAGGCGGCCGCTCATCTGGGGCATGACCACGTCGGTGACGAGCAGGTCGATCGTTCCGTCCTGCGCGCGCGACGCGTCGATGGCGGACGGACCGCCGTCGGCTTCGATCACGGCGTACCCGCAGCGACGCAGCGACTCGGCGGTGACACGACGCACGCCGGCATCATCGTCTACCACCAAAATAGTTTCGGTACCGGCCTCGCTGGTTGGGACCACGGCGTCGGGCAACGGGGCCGGCGTAACCGGCCCATCGGTCGCCGGCAGCACGATCCGCGCGAGGGTGCCGCGCCCGACCGTACTTTCGAGCGACAGCGTGCCGCCTGCTTGCACAATGATGCCGTAGCTCGTGGCCAATCCCAGTCCCGTCCCCTTGCCCGGCGCTTTCGTGGTGAAGAAGGGTTCGAACGCCTGCGCTTGCACCTGCTCAGACATGCCGACGCCGGTATCGCGGACTTCGATCTCGACCAGTGCGCCGGGGGAGAACGACGCGTAGTGGGGATCGCGCGAGTCCGGCTCGATGCGTCGCGTTGCGAGCTGCAGGATGCCCCCCGTCGGCATCGCGTCCATTGCGTTGACCGCGAGGTTCATCAGCACCTGATCAAGCTGCGCCGGGTCGACGCGCACCAGACCGGCTGAGGGGTGAAGGTCCGTACGCAGTTCGACACCGTCGCTGAGCACGCGACGCAGCAACGGGGGCAAATGACGCACCACACTGTTCACGTCCACCACCTGCGGCGCCACCACCTGCTTTCGCGCAAAACCCAGCAACTGTCGTGTGAGCGCACTGCCGGACTCGGCGGCGACGCGGATCTGCGCCACACTCTCCCGCACCTCCGGATCGTCCGGCACGTCGAGTGCCAGTAGCTCCGCGTGACCCAGAATGGCCGTGAGCAGGTTGTTAAAGTCGTGCGCAATCCCACCAGCCAGTCGACCGACGCTTTCCATCTTCTGTGCTTGCCGCAATTCGGTCTCGAGTTGCTTGCGCTCAGTCGCATCGACCATGATGCCAACCCACACCACCGCGTCGAGCGCCTCGGATCGCTCGGGGAGCGCGCGCGCGGAGATCCAGCGCCAGACGTCGGGGCGCAACGGATCTTGCAAGCGGAACTCGTACGTCCACGGTTGCAACGACGCCGCCGACGCGATGATGGAGCGGGACAGGTCAGCCCGATCGTCTGGATGAATACGTTTGAAGGCGTACTTCGAGTCCGCATACAGCGCGGCCGCGGATACGTTCAACAGTTCTTCCGCAAACTTGCTGACGTACAAGAAGCGTGCGTTCCCCTGCGAATCGAGCAGGTACTGATAGACCATGCCGGGCATCGCGGTCGTGATGCGCTCCAGTTGCGCGTCGCGCTCGCGCAAAGCCCGTTCCGCCTCGAGCGCAAGCGTAATGTCGGTGATCCCGACCACGATCGCCCGCATCGCGCCATCCTCGCCGAGCAACGGTGCCGCGTTGACGGAGAGGGCAAGTCGTCGGCCGTCGGGGAAATCGATGGCATGCCGCACATCAAAGACCGGTTTGCCGGTCGCCTGCACTTGTGCATAGGGCCGCTGGTCGAGCGGCCACGGTCCACCATCAATTGCGACGCGGTGCCAAACCGGCTCGTCGTAGCGGCGTCCGGGATCAGCGCTGCGGACCAGCTCCAGCACGTCTTCCGCGCGTTGATTGGCAAAGATGATCAGCCCCTCCAGGTCCAACACCAGCACCCCGGCGACACTCGTTGCCAAGATTCCGTCAAGCAGATTGCGCTCCGCCTGCTGCCGCTCCTGATCCCGCTTCCGTTCCGAGATGTCGCGCACGGAGGCCAAAATGCGGCGCCCCGACAGCACACGCACCGACGCCTCCACTTGGATACGGTCGCCGTTGGCCAGCGTCATCTCGCGCTCCACGAGCATCGAGTCGCCGTCCTTCAGCGATTCTGGCGTCGGTTCGCTCCCGCCCGACACGCCCGCCAGATCACGCAGCTCGTGCAACCGGCGACCGACGATCTGCGTCAGCGGCTCGCCGAGCAGGCGGCTCAGCTGCGCGTTGGCGAACGTGACCTGAAAGTTCGAATCCGTCAGTACGATTGCATCGGACGCTCCATCGAGAATCTCCTGCAGGCGGGCGCTGGCGTCGCGCAATTCCACAGCACGCGATGCACTCGCAGCGCGACTGTCACGCCACAGGCCACTCAGCGCCGCTGCGGCGGCAAGGAGGATGACGTTGGCGAGGAATCGGACCACTTCGGCACCATCCGTCCCGTAGATGGTGCCTACCGTTGGAGACAGCAGCGCAATCGTCAGCGTGCCAAAGCCGGCAACCAGCGATGGTCCCATGCCGCCCAGCAGCACGAAGAGCATCACAAATCCGGCAATAAACGGATATCCGTTGCCGGTTGTGCGATGCACCAGCACGGTCAGCGCACCACCCGCCACCGCGGCAACCACCGCTGCTCCGTACCATCGCGTTCGCATACGGCTCGGCATTAACCATTCTCGTGAAGTCACCAGTTCTTCAGTTCGCTCACCGGCAGAAGTCTAGCGTGCGAGCGGCCGGTCGAGCCAGTGGCGAGGAACATCGTCTTAGCGGTGAACAACTTCGCTCCCAATCTCGCATGTTGGGACGCAACGGATTGCGCTGCTGTGAGCACTCCCTCGTATTTGACAGTCTCCCCCAGCAGGAATAACGTTGCAGACTCGGTGTCTCGGCCTCCCTCACGGCTCCTGGACGTCGCCATGGAACGTGACACGTCGTGAGTCTCGCTCCTCCCTCTCAGGTCCTGCCAGCCGTTCGGTCGCGTTGCAGTCGGCGACCGGGCCCAGTTTTGCTGATTACCACCACCCGGCACCATTCATGATGAAGCATCGAATACTCGCGGTGTTGATGGGCACGTTCCTCTGTGCGACGCAAGCGATTGCGCAGCCGAAGACCGTGACCGGAAAAGTGACGCGCGATGTTGGGGTTCCCCTGTCCGGCGTATCGGTCGTCGTCCGGGGCACCTCACAGTCCACGCAAACCAACAACAACGGCGACTACTCCATTCGCGTCGAGTCCGGTCAGGTCCTGCAGTTCCGCCTGATCGGATACGTGCCGGTCGAACGGAACGTAGGCGTCGAGAACACCATCTCGGTCCAGCTCGAAAAGACAGCATCGTCCCTCAATGCGGTCGTCGTCACCGCGCTCGGTGAGACCACTGTCAAGCGCAGCCTCGGCACCTCGCAGCAGACGGTCAGTGGCGCGGACATTGCGCAAACCGGTCGCGAAAACTTCATCAACGGGCTGCAAGGCCGCGTGGCCGGCGTCGAAGTGATGAGCACCTCCGGCGTGCCCGGTGCTTCCTCATCGATCACCATTCGTGGCGTCAGCTCGATCAGTGGCAGCAATCAGCCGCTGATGATCATCGACGGCATGCCGATGGACAACAAGACGCTGAATTCGAACGCGTTGGCGTCCGATGCCCCGGGCTCGTTGACCGCCTTCAACAACCGCGGCATCGACTTCTCGAATCGCGCCATCGATATCAACCCGGAAGACATCGAGAATCTTGTCGTGCTGAAAGGGCCGGAAGCGGCCGCGCTGTATGGCATCGATGCCGCCAACGGCGCGATCGTCATCACGACCAAGCGCGGCAAGGCCGGCAGCGGCGGGTTGGAATACAGCAACCGCTTCCGTCTCGACCAAACACGCGGGCGGCCGGAAGTGCAGAGTACGTATAGCCCGTCGGGCACCACGGGCGACCTGCTCAACGCGTTTTCGTATTTCGGTGCGCCGTACGCCGCTGGTACCCAGTTCTACGACAACATCGACGGATTCTTCCAGTCGGCCCTGTCGCAGCAGCACAACCTGTCGTTCAGCGGCGCGACGCAGGACAATCGTATCAACTATCGGTTGGCGCTCGCTGGCAGCGACGCGGGCTTCGTCGTGCGAAACAGCAGTTTGCGCCGCATCAACCTCACCGGCCGCACCGGAGCACAGGTGACCCGCTGGCTGAATGCGGATCTGTCGTTGCAGATCTCTCAGCTCGAGAACGATCAGCCCATCAAAGGCGATGGTGGCCCGCTGATCGGCCTGCTGTTGTGGCCGCGTACCGACGACGCGCGCGACTACCTCACCCCCGCGGGCAATCGTCGGCGCATCACCGCGCTGGCCTCGAACACCGAAACGGACAACCCGTTTTTCAGCGTCGAGAGGAATCAGCAGAACGCCAAAACCGGCCGCCAGATCGCCAACGTCGGCTTCACGTTCACGCCATTCTCCTCATGGACGCTCAAGACCAACTTCCAGACCGACGGCTACACCGACGAGAAGTTGATCCTGCGTCACCCGGAAAGTGCTGGCGTGGCCAACAACAACAACGGTATTCTCGACCTGCTCACCGACGTGACGCGCAATCTCACCGCGCAGACGACGCTTAATCTGAATCGCAGGCAGCTTACCAAGAACTTCTCGATCAGTGGACTGCTCGGCAATCAGATTTCCGACTTCCGCCAGCAGCTCAACGGCATTCAGGGACGTGATTTCCTCGACCCGAATTTCGTATCGGCGAACAACACGAACGTGCGCACCAATCGCACGAACCTGATCCAGCGCCGACTGGTCAGCGTGTACGGACAGGCCGTCGCCAACTATCACGATTACCTGTACGTGACCGTGACCGGCCGGAACGACTTTACGTCGACCATCCCGGTGGAGCGGAACTCGTTCTTTTATCCCGGTGTCACGTCGAGCTTCGTCTTCTCCGACGCCTTTCCGTCGATCGGCAAGTTCATGACGGGCAAGCTGCGCGCCGCCTACGCCGAAGTCGGCAAGGATGCGCGTCCCTACGCGTTCCGCCCGTCGCTCGAATTCAAGACGACCTCCAATGGCGGCTACGGCTACGGCTTCACCGGCCCGAACCTGGCGCTCCGCCCGGAGTTCGCCACCGCCTACGAAGGCGGCACGGAACTCGGCTTCTTCAATGACCGGCTGGGCGTCGATGTGACGACGTACCAGAAGGAAACGACCGATCAGATCGTCAACGACATCCGCGGCAGCTACGCGACCGGCTTCATTCTTTTCAATCTGAATGGCGCCTCCACGCAGAGCCGTGGCGTCGAAGTCACGCTACGCGGCACGCCGATCGAGAAGCAGAGTTTCTCCTGGGACGTGCTCGCCAACTTCGAACGGGCCCGCGTCAAGGTGCTCGCATTGCCGAACGCGCTTCCCGAGTCGTACGTCTCCGACACGTGGCTGTACGGCAACGTGCGCAACGGCGTGACGCCCGGCTTCTCGACGCGCTCGCTGACCGGCCTGTTCTACCTGCGCAACAACGAGAAGCAGTTGCTGATCGATCCGACCACCGGACTGCCGTTGCGTTCCACCTCGTTCATCGAGGCGGGGTACGACCGCCAGCCCGACTTCACGATCGGCCTCACGAACACCATCCGCTACAAGCAGATGTCGCTCAGTTTCCTGCTCGACATCCGCAAGGGCGGCGACGTCTTCAACGCGACGCAGCATTTCCTCACCACGCGTGGACTCAGCATGCGTACGCTCGACCGCGAAACACCGCGCGTCATCGAAGGCGTACTCCGCGATGGCAAGGAGAACACGGCCAACCCGACCAAGAACACGATCGTGGTGGTCCCCGAAGTACAGACCGCGTTCTACTCGAACATCAGCGAAGAGCTGTTCATCGAGAAGAACATCAACTGGGTGCGCCTGCGCGACGTGACCTTCAAGGTCAACGTGCCGGGCCGGCTCGTGAAGGGACGTTCGGCCAGCTTCTTCCTCACCGGCACGGACCTGTTCCTGTTCACCAACTACTCCGGCCTCGATCCCGTGGTCAATGGCAACTCGGCGGCCGTCGGCGGCTCGAGCGGCGTGGGCATCGACTACGGCAACTTCCCGATGCCGCGCGGTCTCGCGTTCGGCTTCAACGTCGGGTACTGAGCATGCAAACCATCACGACACCCCGATCGCCCATGAAGAGGCTCTTCGGCGCGCTGCTCGTCGGCGCGCTCACGCTGACATCCACGGGTTGCGAAGACTTCCTGGACGTCAACACCAATCCCAACGGCCCCGAGCGCGTCACGGCAAATCTGTATCTGCCGCCGATGTTGCATTGGCTCGCCACATCCCCCCAGTTCGACGGACGCTTTGTCGGACGCTACACGCAGCAGTGGTACCTCACCGGCACCACCATCAGCACGTGGGACCGGATGGGCTACGATCCATCCAGCGACAACGGCGCGCAAATCTGGCGCGACGTGTACTGGACCTTCGGCCAGAATCTCGTCGACATGACCGACCTCGCGAAGGCGGAGGAGCGCTGGGACCTGCTCGGCGTTGCCTACCTGCTTAAGGCGTGGGGCTGGCAGTCCGCGACGGATCTCCACGGCGAAATCATCGTCAAGGAAGCCATCGATCAGTCGAAGTTCAGCTTCAATTACGACAGCCAGGAATACGCGTATCAGGAGACGTTCCGCCTGCTCAACCTGGCGATCGAAAACCTGAAGCGCACCGATGGAGCCGTCGACGCCGCATACCTCGGGCGCACCGATAAGATGTACAATGGGGACCGCACCAAGTGGCTCAAGTTCGCATACGGCATGCTGGCGCTGCATTTGAACCACTACACCAACAAGTCCACGTACAAGCCCGCTGACGTCATCGCGGCGGTCAATCAGTCGTTCACCAGCAACGCGGACGACGCGCTGCTCGCCTACCCCGGCACGCAGAACGACGACATCAATTTCCTTGGTCGGACGCGCGGCAATTTCAACGCGTATCGCCAGACCCGATTTGTCGTGGGCCTGATGGATGGCACCGAGTTCGGTGGCGCGGTCGATCCGCGCATGAGCCGCATGCTCGCACCGGCACCCGATGGTGTGTACCGCGGTCTCGACATAAACGTCGCGAACTTCGGCGCCCTCACCGCCGCGCAGCAGCCCAACAACTTCTACGGGTATCCGGGCACCGGTGGACTTGCGTTGCCGGGGCGCTACCTCTTTGCCGACAAGGCCAAGATGCCGGTCATGACGTACTCGCAGCTGCAGTTCATCAAAGCCGAGGCGGCGTACAGGATGGGTGACCGCGCCACGGCACTGGCGGCGTACCGCGAGGGAATTTCGTCGCACATCGATTTCGTGAACGCACGCAACACCGACGCCGGTCAGTCGCCACTGCCGGTCACGGCCGCAGAAAAGGCGGCATTCCTGGCCAGCCCGGCCATCGTCCCGCCTGTCGGCTCGCTCTCGCTCACCCACATCATGTCGCAAAAGTACATCGCGCAGTGGGCATGGGGACACGGCGAGATCTGGATGGACATGCGTCGCTACAACTACACGGATGTCGATCCGGTCAGCGGCAAGCAGGTGTTCCCCGGCTTTACACCGCCGGTGACGCTCTATCCGGACAACGGCGGCAAGATCGTGCAGCGTATCCGGCCGCGCTTCAACTCCGAGTACGTGTGGAATCGTCCGGGTCTCGACGCCGTTGGCGGACTGGCCCTGGATTACCACACGAAGCCGCTCTGGATCACTCAACCGTAATCATCGATGACCTCCTTCAGATCCATCCGATCGATCGCGGTGATCCTTGGCGCCGTGACACTCGCCGCGTGCGAGAAGAACGCCGTG
>JBBQSM010000015.1:0-43459 GCA_038234895.1 Gemmatimonadales bacterium | reverse complement strand
CGGCGTCACCGGCGGTATCGCCTCGTACAAGTCCGCGTGGCTGGCGCGGCTGCTTACGCAGGCCGGAGCGGAGGTGGATGTGGTGATGACCCGATCGGCCACGGAGTTCGTTGGGTCCGTCACCTTCGAAGCGCTGACCGGCCGCCCGGTGCATACTGCGCTCATCGCCGCCGGCCACGCGCTCGATCACATCAAGCTCGCCCGCGCCGCGCAGTTGGTAATCGTTGCCCCGGCCACGGCAGATTTTCTCGCGCGCGCCGTCGGAGGGCACGCCGACGATCTGCTCGGCGCCTGTCTGTTGGCTACCACCGCCCCCGTGCTGTTCGTGCCGGCCATGAACGATCGCATGTGGGCCCACGCCGCGGTGCGACAGAACTGCGATGCGGCGCGACGATTGGGTTATCACGTGCTGGAGCCGGACAACGGTCCGCTGGCGGTAGGAGAGGGAAGCGGCCCAGGGCGGATGCCGGAACCTGAGATGATTGTCGCGCACGCCGCGCGCCTGCTTGAGCCGCAGAGCCCACTGCGCGGCGCACGCGTCGTGATCAGTGCAGGCCCAACGCGCGAAGCAGTGGATCCGGTGCGTTTTCTCTCCAATCGATCGTCCGGACGGATGGGTGTGGAGCTCGCTGCCGCCGCTTGGCGTCGCGGGGCGGAGGTGACATTGGTCGCCGGGCCGCTGGAAGTGCCGCTACCGGTCGGCCCGACGGTCGTGCCCGTGGAAACGACGGAACAGATGCGTGACGCCGTCGCGGCCGCGCTGCCGACTGCCGACGTATTGATCATGGCGGCCGCACCGGCGGATTTCGCGGCCTCGGTGCAGGCATCGCACAAACTCAAGAAGGCGGAACGTCCGGACGCGCTCGCGCTGTCGTCCACGCCGGATATTTTGCAGAGCACGCGCGCGTTACGTCCGGTAGGGATGATCGCCGTCGGCTTCGCGCTCGAAACAGGCGATCCGATGCCGGAAGGTCAGCGGAAGCTTCGGGACAAGGGTCTCGATCTGATCGTGCTGAACGATGCGACCGAGCCCGGTGCCGGTTTCGCCGTCGAGACGAACCGTGTCACGCTGCTCGGCGCCGACGGAGAGGTGGACGTGCTGCCGCTGCAATCCAAACGCGCGGTCGCGGAAGCCATTCTTGATCGCGTGGAGGGGCTGCGGCGTGGACGCTAACGAGCGACTGCGTCGCTACCTCGAACAGCGTCGCGAGTTGGGTGAGGCGGAGTTGGTACTCGACGGTATGCCTGTGGAGGACGTGTTAGCGGTACTTGGCGCGAAGCGCGCCGGCGCCTCCCGACCGGCCCAATCCCCGGCCGATCAGCCGGTGCGCGCTACGCCGGTACCGAAATCCGCCACGCCGACGGCGCCGGCCAGCGAGCGGCCGAGCGATGGAAACGTGCAACCCGCGACGGTCGCGCCGCCTCCAACGCCCGACGTGCGTTTTGATAAGGGTGCGCCCACCGACTGGCGCGAGGTGCTGCGCGGGACAACTGATTTGCCGCCCACGTCGACCGCAAACAGTGACGAGCCCCGCAACCCGGTCGCCTCCGGTGCACCGTCAATCTCACCGGGCACGACCTCGGCGCCGGCGGCCACAAATCGCGACGCTTCCACGGAGCGATTACCGGCCTGGCTGACGGCGCTTGATCTGCCCGAAGGGCTGTGCATTTCACCGTCGACCGTTGCGCGAACCGACCGGGCCAGCGCACTGCCGTCGCTCGACGCGATCGCCGACGCTGCGCGGGCGTGCACCGCGTGCGCCTTGCACACGACCGCGACGAACGCCGTACCTGGCGAGGGAAACCCGCTCGCCGAGCTGATGTGCGTGGGCGAGGCGCCAGGCGAACGCGAAGATCAGCAGGGGCGGCCGTTCGTGGGCGAGTCGGGGCAGTTGCTCACCAAAATCCTCAGTGCAATTCAGCTGCAGCGCGACGACGTCTACATCGGCAACGTCCTGAAGCACCGGCCGCCGGGCAATCGCGATCCGCTGCCCGACGAAGTGCACGCCTGTCAGCCGTTCCTGCTGCGTCAACTCGAACTGGTGAAGCCGCGCGTCATTCTCGCGCTAGGCCGGTTTGCGGCGCAGTCGCTGCTGCAGACCACCGAGCCGATCGGCAAGTTGCGCGGCCAGCTGCATCGTTTTCACGGCATCCCGCTCATCGTCACGTACCATCCGGCCGCGCTCCTGCGCAACGAATCGTGGAAGCGGCCCACCTGGGAAGACGTGAAACTCGCCCGCCGCATTCTGGATGCATCGCGTCTCGCATTTCCCACGACCGCCCCCGGTGTCTGAGTTCCGTTTGCGATGACCAATCTTCCCGTCCCAACCGGCGGTAACTCGCCGGCGCCCCGCGATCCGTACAAGGAGCGTCGTCCGCCCTGGTCCGAGGAAGCGGAACAAGCCGTGCTCGGTGCCATGTTGCTCGACGCCGACGCCGCGTTGCGCGCGGCCGAGTACGCAGACGACACCATGTTCTATCGTGAGGGGCATCGTCGATTATTTCGCGCGATGTTTGCCGTCACGGAGCGTGGTGGTGTCGTTGACCCGCTGACGTTGGCCGATGAACTCGAGCGTCGCGGCGAACTCGAAAGTTCGGGTGGACGTGAGTATCTGGCGTTTCTGCTCGACGCCGTGCCCACGGTCGCGAATGTGGAGTACCACGCGCGCATCGTGAAAGAGAAGGCGTTGCTGCGCCGTCTCATTGAAGTCTCCACCGAGATCGTTGGCGAAGCGTTCGAAGGACGCACGACAGCGAGCGAATTGTTGGACATCGCCGAGTCGCGCATTTTTTCGTTGGGGCAGTCAAAGGAGCGCAGTGGCTTCTCGCGCATCAAGGAGTTGCTCTGGCCGGCGATGGAGAAGCTGGAGAAGCTGGCGCAACATGAGTCGGCGATTACGGGCGTTCCGAGCGGTTTTCATGAGCTCGATCAGATGACGTCCGGCTTTCAGCCGGCTGATTTGGTCATCGTGGCGGCGCGCCCGTCGATGGGAAAGACGGCGTTCACGCTGAACATCGCGCAGCACGCGGCGATTACCGCCAAGGTACCGGTCGCGTTCTTCTCGCTCGAAATGAGCAAGGAATCGCTGGTGCAGCGTATGCTGGCCAGCGAAGCGCTCATTGACGCCCAGGCGCTGCGTAAAGGTGGTAGGGCTCTCGATGAATCGATGCCGCGTTTGGCGCAGGCGGCTGGTATCCTGAGTCATGCGCCAATCTTCATCGACGATACACCCGGCATCACTCTGCTCGAGATGCGCGCCAAGGCGCGACGCCTCAAGGCCGAGCACGACCTTGGGCTCATCATGGTCGACTACCTGCAGCTCATGAGCGGACCGGCAAATTCCGAGAACCGTCAGCAGGAAGTCTCGCAGATTTCGCGCGGCCTCAAGGCACTGGCGAAAGAGCTTGGCGTGCCCGTCATCGCGCTCTCGCAGCTGTCGCGTGCGCCCGAGCAACGTACCGGCGACGACAAGGGTCGTCCGCAGCTCTCGGACCTTCGCGAATCGGGTGCGATCGAGCAGGACGCTGACGTGATCATGTTCATCTTCCGGCAAGAGGTCTACGCGGAACGCGACGAGACGGGCCGGCTGAAGGATCCCACGCTGGAAGGCAAGGCGGAGATCATTATCGGCAAGCAGCGCAACGGTCCCATCGGCAGCGCCCGCCTGTTCTTCCACAAGCAGTACACGCGCTTCGACAACTTCTCCAGCCGCACCGACTCGTCGGCGGGGTTTGGCGGACCGAAGCTCGTGAAGGGCCCGGCGGCCGACGAATGGCAGCCTCCAGAGTATTGAGGCGCCGCGCATGATGGCCAAAGCACGCACCGTCTACCGGTGCACCGACTGCGGCGCCGAGTCGCCAAAGTGGGCCGGGCGTTGTGAGGGGTGCGGCGCGTGGAATACCCTCGCCGAAGAACCGGTGGCGGCGAGCACCAGCAAGCGCACGGCCGCGCGTGCGGTCTCAGGACGCGCCGGCGCCACCGTGCAATTGGGCAAGGTCACCGGTGCCGAAACGCATCGGTGGCGCACCGGACTCAATGAGTTCGACTTCGTCCTTGGCGGCGGGATCGTGCCGGGTAGCATGGTGCTGGTGGGCGGCGAGCCTGGTATCGGCAAGAGCACACTTCTGCTGCAGGTTGCGGCGCGGTTGGAAGCGGCCGGACACCCTACGCTGTACGTCTCCGGCGAGGAGTCGGCGTTGCAGGTGAAATTGCGCGCCGACCGGCTTGCCGAAGATGCCACGGCGGTAGCGCTCTTCACCGAGACCTCGCTCGAAAGCATTCTGGCCACAGCTGCACACGGCACTCACGACGGACGCAAATTCGGCGCACTCATCGTGGATTCCATTCAAACCGTTCACACCGAGTTGCTCGAGGGCGCGCCCGGTAACGTGGGGCAGGTGCGCGAATGCGCGGCGCGGCTCATGCGATTTGCCAAGGAATCGGGCACGACGGTTTTCGTTATCGGACACGTCACCAAGGGCGGCGGGATCGCCGGCCCCAAGACGCTCGAGCACATCGTCGACACCGTGTTGTATTTCGAAGGCGATGGCACGCTCGATCACCGGGTGCTGCGCGCGACCAAGAACCGCTTCGGTTCGGTGGACGAGATCGGTGTCTTTCGGATGGTGCCTACCGGACTCTTGCCGGTGGAGAATCCGTCGGCGCTGTTTGTCGGAGATCGTCAGGACGTCGCCAGCGGCAGTGCGGTGTGTGCCTTAATGGAAGGTACGCGGCCCGTGCTGGTTGAGGTACAGGCGCTCGCCGCGCGTGCGGGCTTTGGCACGCCACAGCGCGTGGCCTCGGGTATCGATTCGCGTCGACTTGCACTGTTGCTGGCCGTGCTCGACAAGCGCGGCGGATTCTCGTGCGCGCAACTCGATGTCTTCTGCAATATCGTGGGCGGCATGCGCGTGCAGGAACCGGCGGTTGATCTCGCAATCGTTGCCGCCTTGGCGTCGAGCGTGGTGGACATTCCGCTCCCACCTCGCGCAATCTTTTTAGGAGAGCTCGGACTTGGCGGTGAAGTTCGCCCCGTCTCGCAGGCCGAGCGGCGGTTGGCCGAGGCCGCAAAGCTTGGCATGACGCAAGCGTTCTTGTCCGACCGGGCAATTCCGCGCCGCATCCCCGGGGACATCAAGGTCATCGGCGTGCGCACGTTGCAAGACGTGCTGCAGCGCACCGTCGGCACGCGTGAACGTAAGAAGGTGCCCGACACGGAGCGCGACACAAAGCGCGACACGGAGCGCGCGCCTCGTCACGAGGCAGAGGAACTCGAGGTATGAGAGAACACACGGTCACGCAGCACAGTGCAGTCGCGGTATCCCGATGAACGACGCATCCGTTCCCGCCCCGCGCCGCATCATTCCACCGCCCGTCGTCGCCTCGCGCGGTGACGAACAGCGGCGGAGCGATCCGGGCGTCGTGCGCGACGTCGGCGTGGTCATTGTCGCCGGTGGCTCAGGCGCGCGCATGGGCGGCGGCGAGCTGAAGCAATTTCGCTGGGTCGCTGGCAAGCCCGCGTTGCTGCACAGTGTCCAGGCGTTCATGGCTCGCTCCGACGTGGCCATCGTGGTGGTCGTCCTCCCCAAGGCGTATGCCGCCGATCCGCCGCCGTGGCTGTTTCAGTGCGATGTCGATCGACTCTTGGTGAGCACGGGCGGCAGCGAACGGCATGAAAGCGTAGTGAACGGGCTGGAAGACCTGCCGGAAGATGTCGTGATTGCCGTCGTGCACGATGCCGCGCGCCCGCTGGTGACGGATGCCACGATCGACCGTGTGATCGCCGAGGCTCGCAAGGGACACGGCGCCATCGCGGCGCTGCCGGTCGTCGATACCCTCAAAGAAGTCGACGCGGACGGTCGTATCGTGCGCACGGTCGATCGGTCGAACCTTTGGCGGGCGCAAACACCGCAGGCATTCCCGCGCACGATGCTGGAGCAGGCGCACGTCGCTGCGCGACGCGATCACGTTGGCGCGACCGACGACGCGGCGCTGTGCGAGCGGTTGGGGTTCGACGTAGTGGTGGTTCGCGGCAGTGAGCGCGGACTCAAGATCACCGAAGAGGCAGATTTCGCACGCGCAGACGCACTCAGCCTGCTGCCGGAGTGAGCATGACCGCGATGTCCGTGCCGTTCTGGTCGCCCGCCGAGGTGGATGGCGCGTTGCGGGATGCGCTGGCGCATCTGGCCGGCAAGCAGGTGCTCGCCTATCCCACCGAGACCGTCTACGGCTTCGGCACCGCAGTCGATCACGAGTCCATCGAAGCGTTGGTGCAGATGAAAAGTCGTCCGCCGGGCAAGCCGTTTCTGCTGCTTATCGGGCATGCCTCGCAGGTCGCGCGACTCGACCTGCATCTCCCCACGTACGCCGCGCATCTGGCGGCGCGCTTCTGGCCGGGCCCGCTCACGCTCGTGCTGCCGGGCGGCGACTATCGCGTCCCGGAGCGGCTGCGCGGTCCCGAAGGGGGCGTCGCGGTGCGGTGGACGCCACATGCGGGGCTGCAGCGACTCTTAGCCGCGTACGGTGAGCCGATTACCAGCACGAGCGCCAATCGCCCTGGGGTACCGCCTGCGATGACGGCTGCCGAAATTGTAGAACAGTGGCCGGACGCGATCCATCGCGGTCTCCTGCAGGTGCTCGATGGCGGCCGGCTGTCTCCCTCACGTCCGTCCACAGTCGTCGACTGCACCGGTCGGCGTCCGCGGGTGATTCGCCCAGGTGTCCTGTCGGCCAGCACGTTGCGCGAATGCGTGCCCACGTTGGTCGGCGATACGTGAACGACTCGTGAGTCTCTGATGCGTCTGCTCTTCGTCTGCACGGGCAACACATGCCGCAGTCCGCTCGCGGAAGGGATCGCGCGCCGCCTCATCGCCGAGCGCGGGCTGCCCGATCTGACTGTCTCGAGTGCGGGTACCAGCGCGTGGCCGGATGCGCCGGCCTCTGATGGCTCGCTCCTGGTCGCGCTGGAGCACAGCATCGATCTCGGTGAGCATCGCGCCCGGCAGCTCGCGCCCGAAATCGTCGCCGCCTCCGACCTTATTTTCGCCATGGGTCCGCACCATCTCGAGCGCGTCGAAGCGCTGGGCGGAACCGAGCGCAGCTGGTTGCTCACGGCGTACGCAGCGGGTACCGGTAGCGGTCGACCGGTCAGCGATCCCTTCGGCGGCGACCTCGCCGTGTATCGCGCCACGTTCGACGAGCTCGAGCGCGAAATCGGACGGCTTCTCGATCGCGTCGGAGCGGACCGCTCCCGACCATCGTCATAACGTGTCACCGGTCGCCGTCGAGCGGGTGCGGGCGCGTACGCGACCGACGACCCTCGTCATCATCGGGCATCCGGTCGCGCACTCGCTCTCCCCAATCATGCAGAATGCGGCGCTGGAGAGCGCAGGGCTCCCGATCGCGTACCAACGACGAGACGTCGCACCCGACGAACTTGCACCGGTGTTGCGCGAGTTCGCCGCGACAGGCATGGCGGGTAACGTCACGATGCCGCACAAAGAGGCGGTATGGGCGGCCTGCGCGGTGCGAAGCGGCTTGGCAGAACGCATCGGTTCGGTGAACACATTCTGGCATGAGCGCGGCCTGTTGCACGGCCACAATACCGACGTAGCTGGCGCGCTGTCTTCCATCGCCGCCCTCCGTCCCGAGGGGATGCGCGGACGCGCCGCCGCCCTCCTTGGCGCCGGGGGGGCAGCCGCCGCGGTGCTGGTGGCCCTCGAACTCGCGGGCTGCACGGACATTCGGGTGGCCGCACGCAGTCTGGCGCGTGCCCAGCGCATCGGTGAACGGGTTGGCGTGGCCGTGCAGTGCGTGGACTCCGCCGAGAGCGCCGCCGCGGGCGCCTCACTCGTCGTCAACGCCACGCCGCTTGGCATGTACGACGACGCGATGCCTATTGCCCCGGAGCATCTCGACGCAGGGTGCGCCGTGTTCGACCTGGTCTATCGGGTCGGCGAAACCGCATGGGTACGCGCCTCCCGGGCGTACGGCCTGCGCGCAGAGGACGGGCTGCGCATGCTGGTGGAGCAGGGGGCTGAAGCCTTTCGCGTGTGGTTCGACCTCGAGCCATCGTTGCGCGCCATGTGGCAAGCGCTCCAGCAGCGCCATCCGGCGGCTGACTGACATGCCGGGGACCGCGGCCACGCTGCTGCTGCAGGGACTGGGCGAGTTGCTGCTTCCGTCGGCGTGCGCAGTGTGCCGCGAGGCCCATCGACACGGAGGTGCCGACGGCATCGTCTGCGGGGTGTGCATGGCCCGAGTGGTACCACTCGCGCACCCCACCTGCGTTCGCTGCGGACATCCGCGTCTTTCGCTCTACGCGCCGCTGCCCGTTGCCTCGTGCATCGCGCCCACGACTTCCGCCGACGCGCCGTCGCCGGCGCACGCGACGGTCGCCGACGTGCCCTCGTGCCGCTGGTGCACCCGACTGCCCGCGTATGTGCGTGCCGTGCGTTCCGTCTGCCGCATGGACACGGGTACGGGGGCGGCCATGGTGCACGCGCTCAAGTACGGCGGCTGGCCCGCCGTGGCCACGCCCATGGCGCGACGGATGGCGCGGGTGAGCTGGCCGGCCGACGTGGTTGCGGAGCGAACGGCATTGGTGCCGTTGCCGCTCTCGACCACACGCGAACGTGAGCGCGGCTACAATCAGGCGGAGCGCCTCGCCAGCGGCGTGGCGCACGAATGGGGCGTACCCGTGTGGCGCTCTGTGGTGCGGCGCACGCGGCACACCCGATCGCAAGTGCGGTTGACACCGTCCGAGAGGGCGAGCAACGTTTCTCATGCGTTCGAGACGAGCGCGCAGGCGAGGACATTGCTTCAGGGTGCACACGTTGTGCTGGTCGACGACGTCATCACCACGGCGGCCACGCTGAACGCAGCCGCACAGGCGCTCACCGACGGTGGCGCACGCATCATCAGCTATCTGACGTTTGGAAGGGCGCCGGATCCAGGCGACCGTTCCTCCTCTGACTTCGACCCCGACCGGGACTGATACGAATGGCCATTCGCGTAGGCATCAACGGCTTCGGCCGCATCGGCCGTCAGGTGCTTCGTGCTGCAAAGCAGCAGGGCGTCGCCGACATCGACTTCGTCGGTATCAACGACCTCACCGACACCGGTACGCTCGCGCACCTGTTCAAGTACGATTCCGTGCACGGTCAGTACGCGGGCGATGTGTCGCACGACGCCGAGAGCATCACGATCGACGGCGACCGCATTCGCATCATCGCCGAGCGTGAGCCGGGCAAGCTGCCGTGGAAGGAGCTGAACGTGGACATCGTGCTCGAGTCCACCGGTCGCTTCACCGCCGCCGCCGACGCGCAGAAGCACATCGACGCGGGGGCCAAGAAGGTCATCATTTCTGCGCCTGCCACGAACGAAGACATCACCATCGTGATGGGTGTGAACAGCGACAAGTACGATCCGGCCGCCCATCATATCATCTCGAACGCGTCGTGCACGACGAACTGCCTCGTGCCGATGGTCAAGATCATTCGCGACACGTTCGGCTTCGTGCATGGCACGATGGTCACGATCCACAGCTACACCAACGACCAGTCCATCCTCGACTTGCCGCACAAGGACCTGCGTCGTGCCCGTGCCGCCGCCGTGTCCATGATCCCGACGTCGACCGGCGCCGCCAAGGCCACGTCGCTCGTCATTCCCGAAGTGAAGGGCAAGATCGACGGCATTGCCGTGCGCGTCCCGACGCCCGACGTCTCGCTCACCGACCTCACCTGCGTCGTGGAGCGTCCGACCAGCAAGGCTGAAGTCAACGCCGCCTTCAAGGCGGCGTCCGAGTCCGGCGCGTTGCAGGGCATCCTCGACTACAGCGAAGTTCCGCTCGTGTCGATCGACTATGTCGGCAATCCGCACTCGTGCACGCTCGATGCGCTGAGCACCATCGTCATCGATGGTACCCTGGTGAAGATCTCGGGCTGGTACGACAACGAGTGGGGCTATTCGTCACGCTGCGTCGATCTCCTCCGCTTCGTCGGCGCCCGACTCTAAGTCGCTGCCCGTCACGTTCACGTCACCCACAGTGCCGCGAGCCCCGGTGCCACCGCGCCGGGGCTCGCGCATATTCCCCGAATGCCTACTCGCAGTATGACCACTCGATCCGTTCACGATCTCTCCGCCGCCGACCTCGCCGGCAAACGTGCCCTGGTGCGTGTCGATTTCAACGTGCCCCTCGACGACGATGGCGTGGTCAGCGACGACACGCGTATCGCGGCCGCGCTTCCGACACTCCATCTCCTGCTCGCTCAGGGCGCGGCGGTGGTACTGCTGGCGCACTTCGGACGGCCCAAGGGCGCGCCGGATCCCAAGTACTCGCTCGCGCCGGTGGCCACGCGACTCAAAGAACTACTCGGCCGTCCGGTCCAGTTTCTTGGCGAAACCGTCGGCGAGGCGGCCGTGGCGGCAACCCGCGCCCTGGCGCCCGGCGACACGCTGCTGCTGGAGAACACACGCTTTCTCGCCGGCGAGGAGAAGAACGACGACGCGTTGTCGCAGCAGCTCGCGCAGCTTGGCGACGTGTATGTGAACGATGCCTTCGGTGCGGCGCATCGCGCCCACGCCAGCACGGCCGGCGTGACCAAGTACTGCCGACCTGCGGTCGCCGGCCTGCTGATGGAGAAGGAGCTGACGTATCTCGGCGGCGCGCTGGCGAACCCGGAGCGTCCGTTCGTAGCCATTCTCGGCGGCTCCAAGATCTCGGGGAAGATCGATGTCGTCGAAGCGCTGCTGCCCAAAGTCGACCACCTGCTGATCGGCGGCGCAATGGCCTGCACGTTCTTCCGCGCCATGGGCCTCGAGACCGGCACCTCGTTGGTCGAACCCGATCGGCTCGCCATGGCGACGGAGCTGCTGGAGCGGGCAGGAAGCAAGCTCGTGCTGCCCACCGATGCGATGATTGCCACCGGCATGGATGACGGCGCCAACGCACACGTGGTGGCCCGCGACGCGATTCCGGCCGGCGAGGCCATGTTCGACATCGGGCCCATGTCCATTCTGTCCTACCGTTCGATCATCGCATCGGCCAGGACCGTGCTCTGGAACGGACCCATGGGCGTGTTCGAGAAACCGCCGTTCGACGCAGGTACCCGTTCCGTGGCGCTCGCGATGGCCGATGCGACCGATCACGGCGCGACCACGATCATCGGCGGCGGCGATTCTGCCGCGGCAGTGACCGAAGCGGGTCTTGAATCGCGTATGTCGCACGTGTCCACCGGCGGCGGCGCGTCGCTCGAATTTCTCGAAGGGAAAGCGCTTCCCGGCGTTACCGCCCTCGATACCATCTGACCGGTCCAACCGCCCATGCATCGCAAGCCCGTCATTGCCGCCAATTGGAAGCTGAACCACAGTCCCACGGACGCGAAGCAGTTTCTGCAACGGTTTCTCGCGCAGACGCCGCGACAGCAGGATCGCACGCTGATCTTCTTTCCGTCCGCAATCGCCATGACGACTGTCGTGGAGGCGCTCAGGGAGCGTCCCGACATCTGGGTGGGAGCGCAGAACGTGCACAGCGAGCCACAGGGCGCCTACACGGGCGAGAATTCCGTGCTCATGGTGCGTGACGCTGGTGCACGGGTCGTGTTGGTCGGACACTCCGAGCGGCGTCATGTCTTCGGCGAGACGGATGAAGCCACGACGAAGAAGTGCGCGTTGGTCGCGCAGGCCCGCCTGATTCCGATGCTCTGCGTCGGCGAGACGTTGGTGGAGCGCGAGGCGGGCACGACGGCGTCGGTGGTGGAGCGACAGTTCGCCGCCGGCATCGCGGAGCTGGACGACCAGCAGGTGGCAGGGATGATGCTCGCGTACGAGCCGGTCTGGGCGATTGGTACGGGGCGGACCGCAACGCCGGAGGACGCCAGCGACATTCACGGCGTACTGCGTCGTGCGCTCGCCACGCGCCTGGATGACCGTGCGGCTGCGGGCGTGCCGATTCTCTACGGTGGCTCGGTCAATCGCGGAAACGCGGCAACGCTCTTGGCGGCGCCCGACGTGGATGGCCTGCTCGTAGGGGGCGCGTCACTGGACCCGGATGCCTGGAGCAGCATCGTTCGTAGCTGACTGCCGGACCCGGCCGCGTCCCGAACGGATGCGCGTCCCGCAAATGCCGTCAGACCAAGGACTTGAATCCGCGACGGCAGGTTGTGATGTTTCAAGGCTCACTCCTGCGTCTTCTCGCTGCCACGGCAGCGTCTTCGACCCCGCGCCATGTACACGTTTCTTCTGGTCCTTCTCATCCTTGATGCGCTGATTCTCGGCGCGGCCATTCTCCTGCAGTCGGGGAAGGGTGGCGGACTCGCGGCCAGCTTTGGCGGCGCCTCGTCCTCGTCGGATTCAGTCATCGGCACACGTCAGGCGGGCAATCTGCTCACCAAGACGAGCTGGTGGTGCGGCGGCATTTTCCTCGGACTCGCGTTCGTGCTGCAGCTCATGTCGTCGCGTACGGCGGTGCCCTCGTCGGTGCTCGACAAGCTTGGCACTGGCGCACCGGCTGCAGCGCCTGCGGGACCCGCGAGCGGCACAGCCGCACCCGCGGCGCCCTTGACGCAACAGCCGGCCGCTCCGGCGCCGGTCGTTCCGCCCGCCAAGCCGTAAGGGACGACGTGGACACGCAGTCGACGAAGGGGTTCCTCCTCCTAGAGGACGGAACCCTTTTTCGTGGCCGGCTCGTCGGGACGCTCGGACCGACCGTCGCCGAAGTGGTCTTCACGACCAACATGACGGGATATCAGGAAGTCTTCACTGATCCGTCGTATCGCGAGCAGATCGTCGTCATGACGGCGACGCAGATCGGGAACTACGGCATCAACCTGGAAGACCCGGAATCAGAGCGACCACAGGTGGCCGGCGTCATCGTGCGTGAGCTGTCGCCCACGTATTCCAACTGGCGGGCCACCGGCGGATTGCCGGAGTGGCTGGCTGCGCATCAGGTACCGGTGCTGACCGAGGTCGACACACGTCGGCTCACCAAGCATCTGCGCTCGACTGGCGTGATGCGGGGCGTGATCGGCGCCGGCGAAACGCCCACGCGCGACGCGCTTGCCGCGCTCGATGCCTGTCCGAGCATGGCCGGACTCGATCTCGCGTCCGTCGTCTCCACGCGTGCTTCGTACGAATGGGGCAACGCGCAGGCGCCGTACCATGTGGTCGCGTACGACTTTGGTATCAAGGCGAACATTCTGCGCCTCTTCGACGCAAACGAGTGCCGCGTCACCGTGGTGCCTTCCGACACACCGGCGGCGGATGTGCTCGCACTCAATCCCGACGGCGTGTTTCTGTCCAACGGTCCCGGCGACCCCGAGGCAGTCACCTATGCGCC
Source organism: Gemmatimonadales bacterium (assembly GCA_038234895.1). Lineage (GTDB taxonomy): Bacteria > Gemmatimonadota > Gemmatimonadetes > Gemmatimonadales > Gemmatimonadaceae > Gemmatimonas. The sequence continues at coordinate 30,122 of JBBQSM010000015.1, read as the reverse complement.
GGCCGCTATCAGGACGATCGCCGAGCAGGGGGTGCCGATGTTCGGCATTTGCCTCGGCCACCAACTGCTCGGGCTGACCTTCGGCGGCCACACCACCAAGATGCCGTACGGTCATCGCGGGGGAAATCAGCCGGTCAAGGATCTGGAATCGGGCAAGGTGCTCATCACCGCCCAGAACCATGGGTTCGCGGTCGCGGGCTCGGCGGCCGGGGTTGATGGCGCTCCCGATTTGGTCGTGACGCACGTGAATCTCAACGACGGCACCGTCGAAGGGCTTCGCCACCGCGCCCTGCCGCTTTTCGCGGTGCAGTATCACCCCGAGGCCGCACCAGGTCCTCACGATGCCGTCCCGCTGTTCAATCAGTTTCTTTCGGCCTTGCGTGCTCGTCGGGAGAAAGTGACCCAACCGCTTGACTCATAAGCACTAAGGTCATACGTTCGGAGCTTGCATACGCTGCGATTCGGCCCCCCGCCGACGCGCGTCGCTCCTCCTGGTGGAGACCATGACGAAAGCCGATCTGGTTGAGAACGTCACGGCGCGGATCGCGCGGACGGCCGGCCCGACGATCTCAAAGAAGGACTGCGCACGCGTCGTCGATGCGTTTTTGGACGCCATCAAGGACGCGCTGCAGGAGCAGAAGAACATTGAAGTTCGAGGCTTCGGCACCTTCAAAATCCGCCAGCGCAAGACGCGCATGGCGCGGAATCCCCGCACCGGATCGCCGGTCGAGGTTTCCGCTCGACCCGTGCCGGTGTTCAAGCCCTCGAAAGAGCTGCGCGCCATGGTTGCCGGACTGGACATTTCACATTTCGACGACGAAGACGCCGAAGAGCTGTACGAGGCGTAGCTATCCCCGCCTCCATGCAGTACGCCCCGCGATGTCTGCATCGTGGGGCGCGTTGCTTTCCGGAACGATTTCGCATCGCCAGCGCTATCTTTATGGGGTGTATGAAGATTCCCGCATGATGAGCCTGGCATGATACCGGTCCTGCTGTTTGCCTCCTACGCCGACGCGTTCGGCGCACGTCGGCTCGATGCGCCTGTCGGCGCGCCGTGCCGGGTGGATACGCTCGTTGATGCACTCCGCGCGCTGCCGGGGGGGACGCGCCTCCCCGCGCAGCCGCTCGTCGCCGTCAACCGCACATGGGCGGCTCCAGACGCCATCATCAGCGTGGGCGATGAAGTGGCCCTGATTCCTCCGGTCGCCGGTGGCTGACGTGCATTCCCCCGACGTGCGGCACGTGGCCGTCGTGACCGACCCGATCGACGTCGTAGCGCTACTGGCCGCCGTCGCCGCGCCCTCCAGTGGGGCCACGTCGCTCTTTCTGGGCACCGTGCGCGAGGTCAACGACGGACGTGCGGTGACCGGTATTGACTACGAGGCCTATCAGCCGATGGCGGAATCGGAGCTGCGCGCCATCGCCCGCGAGACCTGCGCCGACACCGCCGGGTTGCTCGTGGCAGTGGAGCATCGGGTGGGAACGCTGCTGGTTGGTGACGTGAGTGTCGCGATTGCGGTCTCGCACGCGCATCGTGCTCCCGCTCTCGATGGCGCTCGTCGGATCATCGAGTCGCTGAAGCAGCGCGTTCCTATCTGGAAGCAGGAGCATTACGTGGACGGGGACCGCGCCTGGGTAGACCCAACCACCTCGGGGACGGCGCGCACCGCATGAGCGACGAGACGCACGTTTCGGCGCCAGTCGAGCGGCACGTCGAGCGCGATCAGTTCGGTCGCGGCATCGAGTACCTGCGCATTTCAGTGACCGATCGCTGCAACTTCCGATGCCAGTACTGCATGCCGCTGGAAGGACTGCCGTGGCTGCCCAAAACGGAGATCCTCCGTTACGAGGAGATTGCCGACGTGGTGCGGCAGCTCGCGCCGCTTGGGCTGCGCCGGCTGCGCATCACCGGCGGCGAGCCCACCATCCGACCACAGCTCGCCACGCTCGTGCGCATGTTGCGGGACGTTCCGGGCGTCGAGGACATCGCCCTGTCCACCAACGGGGTGAAGCTTCCGGAGATGGCGCGTGAGCTGGCCGACGCGGGGCTGACACGGGTCAACATCAGTGCCGATTCGCTGCGGGCCGACCGGGTGGTGGCGATCGCCCGACGCGACCTGGGCTTCGACCTTGTGCGCTCGGCGCTCGCGGCCGAAGCGGCGGGACTTGGCCCGATCAAGATCAATGTGGTCGTCATGCGCGGCATCAACGACGACGAAGTTGCGGACTTTGCGGCACTGACGCAGTCGCATCCGTGGCACGTGCGATTCATTGAACTCATGCCGGTCGGTGAGTTGCGCGAGCTGACGTGGGATCACGTGGTGCCGAGTGACGAAGTGCTGACCCGTGTGCGGGGACTGGGTGTGCTGGCGGCGGACGCCGGTCCGGAACGTGGCAATGGACCGGCCACGTACTACCGGCTGGCCGGTGCGAAAGGCACGATCGGCGTGATCACGCCAATGACGCATACGTATTGCGAAACGTGCAACCGGGTACGGCTCACGGCGGACGGCCGCCTGCGCACGTGTCTCTTCGGAGACCACGAAGTACTTCTGCGTGATGCGATTCGCGCGGGCGAGCCGCTGGCGCCCTTGTTCCGACAAGCGTTGTCGGAAAAGCCAAAAGAGCACGCGTTGCTGCAGATGCGCGTGGGTGGTCTGCGCGCATTAAGCGAAGTTGGCGGCTGACTCTACCGTGTTGCTGCCGTTCGCGCGGGGCTCTAAGTTGCGACGATATGCGTGGTTGGTCGTATCGTACAGCCTGATGCTATTCCCGATGTAGTTCCTTCCGTTCTCACGTCGATCGGTTATCCGTTCGGAGACTCGGCACAACATGGTAAACAAGATCACGGTGGTCGGCGCGGGCAACGTGGGCGCAACCACCGCACAGCGCATCGCAGAGAAGTCCCTGGGCCGCACCGTCGTCATGGTAGACGTGGTCGAGGGCATTCCGCAGGGTAAAGGTCTCGATCAGTGGGAGTCTGCTCCGATCGAAGGCTTCGACACCCGCGTCATCGGTACCAACAGCTACGACGAAACGGCGGGGTCGGACATCGTCGTGATCACGGCCGGTATCGCACGCAAGCCGGGCATGACGCGTGACGATCTGCTGAATACCAATGCCGGCATTGTGAAGGTGGTGTCGGAGCAAGTACGCAACACGTCGCCGAACGCGATTGTCATTGTGGTGTCCAATCCGCTCGACGTGATGTGCCATGTCGCCAAGAAGGTCACGGGCTTTCCGCGGGAACGCGTGATCGGTATGGCCGGTGTGCTCGACACGGCGCGCTATCGCTCGTTCATCGCTGAGGCGCTCGATGTCTCCGTTCGTGACATCCAGGCAATGGTGCTCGGCGGTCATGGCGACACCATGGTCCCGTTGATCTCGTACACCACGGTCAGTGGCATTCCCGTCACCCAGCTGATGCCGCGCGAACAGCTCGATGCGATCGTGCAGCGGGCACGTGATGGCGGCGCCGAAATCGTGAAGCACCTGAAGACCGGATCGGCGTACTACGCGCCGTCGGCGGGTGCGGTGGAGATGGTGGAAGCGATTGTGCACGACCGCAAGCGAATTTTGCCCTGCGCGGCGTGGCTCGAAGGGGAGTACGGCCTGTCGGGGTTGTTCCTTGGCGTCCCGTGCAAGCTCGGTCGCAACGGTCTCGAGAAGGTGCTCGAAATCGAACTCACGGATGATGAGCGAGCCTCGCTCGAGCGCTCCGCGCAGGCCGTACGCGAGCCGATGTCGGTGCTTTCGTTCTGATACTGATCCGGACCGGCGCGCTCACTCTTGTGACTGCGCCGGTTCTTTCTTATACCCCGCTTATGTACGCTCTCACGCGTTTCTGGCAGAGCACGATCGGCAAGAAGATCGTCATGGCGACGACGGGAATCATTGGGATTCTCTTCGTCATCGGCCACATGTCCGGCAATTTGCTCATGTTCAAGGGGCAGGGCGCCATGCACGACTACGCGCTGCTGCTGCGCACGAGCATGCCCGTGCTGTATGTGGTGCGCACCGTTCTGGTGGCGGCCGTGGTGCTGCACGCGCTGTCCGCGTATCAGCTCACGATGCGCTCACGCGCTGCGCGACCGGTGAACTACGCCGAACGTCGCCCGCAGGTGACCACACTTGCCGCGAAGACCATCCGCTGGGGCGGCGTGCTCCTGCTGGTGTTCATCATCTTCCATTTGCTGCAGCTCACGCTGGGTTGGGTTCATCCCAACTTCACGCACCTCGATCCGTACAACAACGTCGTCTTCGGGCTCTCCAATCCGCTGGTGGCGCTGTTCTACATCCTCGCGATGCTCGCCTTGGCGCTGCACCTCTACCACGGGATCTGGGCCGCCGTACGCACCCTTGGTGCCGCACGCCCTGCCGCCGAGCCGCTGAAACGTACGGCGGCCATGCTCGTCGCCGTCGTAGTCGCCGCCGGCTTTCTGATCATTCCCATCGCCACGCTGGCTGGTGTGTTCAAAGAGGCACCCCCCTTGGTCGAATCCGCGACCAATTCATCTGCCACCGCATCCGTGAAGACTGCCACACCGGCGCCCGTCGCTTCGCTGCCTGCCGGAGAGGCCCGCTGATATGCTAGACCTGAATGCCAAGACGCCCACCGGGCCGCTCGAAGACCAGTGGGACCAGCACAAGTTTGCGATGAAGCTCGTTAATCCTGCCAACAAGCGCCGCCACAGCGTCATCGTGGTCGGTGCCGGACTGGCCGGTGCTTCGGCCTCGGCGACGATGGCCGAGTTGGGATATAAGGTGTCGTGCTTCGTGTATCACGACTCGCCACGACGCGCGCACTCTATCGCGGCACAGGGCGGCATCAATGCGGCCAAGAACTATCAGAACGATGGCGACAGTGTACGCCGGTTGTTCTACGACACCATCAAGGGCGGCGACTTCCGCGCCCGCGAAGCGAACGTGTATCGGCTCGCGCAAGTCTCGGTCAACATCATCGACCAGTGTGTGGCGCAGGGCGTGCCGTTCGCGCGCGAGTACGGCGGACTGCTGGCCAATCGTTCGTTCGGCGGTGCACAGGTCTCGCGCACGTTCTACGCACGTGGACAAACCGGGCAGCAGTTGCTGCTTGGCGCGTATCAGGCGTTGGAGCGTCAGATCGCGCTGGGTGCGGTGGACATGCACACGTTCGAGGAGATGCTCGATCTGGTGGTAGTCGACGGGCATGCGCGCGGCATTGTCACGCGCAACCTTATCAGCGGCACGATCACGTCGCACGTGGCCGATGCCGTGGTGCTCGCCACCGGCGGTTACGGCAACGTCTTCTACCTGAGCACGAACGCCAAAAATTGTAACACGTCGGCCATCTGGCGCGCGCATAAGAAAGGGGCCGCCTTTGCGAATCCGTGCTACACGCAAATTCACCCCACGTGCATTCCCGTGAGTGGCGACCATCAGTCCAAGCTCACGCTCATGTCCGAATCGTTGCGCAACGACGGACGCGTGTGGGTTCCGAAGGCCAAAGGAGACAAGCGCGGTCCGTCTGCCATCCCCGAGTCGGAGCGCGACTACTTTCTCGAGCGCAAATATCCGAGCTTCGGCAACCTGGCGCCGCGCGACATTGCGTCACGTGCAGCCAAGGAAGCCTGCGACGACGGACGCGGCGTGGGCCCGGGCGGACTCGGTGTGTATCTCGACTTTGCCGACGCCATCAAGCGTCTCGGCAAGCAGACCATCGCCGAGCGGTACGGCAATCTGTTCGACATGTACCAGCGCATCACGGATGAAAATCCGTACGAATTGCCGATGCGCATCTACCCGGCCGTGCATTACACGATGGGCGGCTTGTGGGTGGACTACAATCTCATGACGACCATTCCCGGCCTGCACGCGATCGGCGAATGTAATTTCTCAGACCACGGGGCAAACCGCCTCGGCGCCTCGGCGCTCATGCAGGGACTCGCCGACGGGTACTTCGTGCTGCCGTACACCATCGGCAACTACATCGCGAGCACAAAGCTCGCGCCGGTGGACACGAATCATCCGGCGTTCAAGGAAGCGGAAGCGGCCGTCCGCGGCCTGCAAAACAAGATGCTCGGCATCAAGGGCAAACGGACCGTCGATTCCTATCACAAGGAACTCGGCAAGATTATCTGGGACTACTGCGGCATGGCACGCACGCGTGAGGGATTGACGCACGCGCTCGGGCTACTCAGCACGTTGAAAGCGGAGTTCTGGGCGAATATCAACGTGCCGGGCAGCGGTGAGTCGCTCAATCAGGAACTCGAGAAGGCCGGTCGCGTGGCCGACTTTATCGAACTCGGAGTGTTGATGTGCCAAGACGCGCTGCATCGCGAAGAGTCCTGCGGCGGACACTTCCGCGTCGAGTATCAGGATGAGGGCGAAGCGAAGCGCGACGATGAGCACTTTGCGTATGTCGCCGCGTGGGAATACGCGGGGGACAACGTGGCACCGATCCTCAACAAGGAACCGCTGGTGTACGAGAACGTGCACCTGTCTACGCGGAGTTACAAGTAAATGAAGCTGAACCTGAAGGTCTGGCGTCAGTCGGGTCCCAAGACTCCGGGCGCACTCGAGTCATACGCGCTCGACGGCGTGAGCAGTGATTCGTCGTTCCTCGAAATGATCGACATGCTCAACGAGCAGTTGACGACGACGGGGAAGGAACCGGTGGCTTTCGCGCACGACTGTCGTGAAGGCATTTGCGGCTCGTGCTCCATGATGATCAACGGACAGGCGCACGGGCCGTGGAAAGCGACGGCCACCTGTCAGTTGCACATGCGCGCGTTCAAAGACGGGGATACCATCACCGTCGAGCCGTGGCGCGCGAGCGCGTTTCCGGTGGTCAAAGATCTTGTCGTCGATCGGTCGTCGTTCGACCGCATCATTCAGGCGGGTGGCTACGTCTCGGTAAATACGGGCGGCGCGCGCGACGCGAATGAAATTCTGATCGGCAAGGAAGTGCTCGACGAGTCGATGGATGCGGCCGCGTGCATTGGTTGCGGTGCCTGCGTCGCGGCGTGCCCGAACGCATCCGCGTCGTTGTTCACCGGCGCCAAGATCGCACACCTCGGCGCGTTGCCGCAGGGGCAGCCGGAGCGTGACCGTCGCGCACTGGCGATGGTGGAAACGATGGATCTCGAAGGGTTCGGACACTGCACGCTGGCCGGCGAGTGCATGGACGCGTGCCCCAAGGAGATCAACATTGATGTCATCAAGCAGATGAATCGCGACTACATCGTTGCGACGGCCCGCCGTCAAGAGCCAAGAACGGCCGGAGCAGGCGGGGGATGATGCTCCGCGCGAGGGCGCTGCTCCTGATCATGGGAGTCGTCTTCGCCAACGCGTGCACCGGCGACGATCAACCGTCGGTGCAGGCGCACACCGCGAACGCATCGCCGAACCTCGCTGCATCGCAGGTCGGCGATGCGATGCGGGGCCGCGCGTTGCTCACTGCGTTCAAGGATTCGTTGCCCGCCAATAGCGGGAATGCGCTCCGTTGCACGAGTTGCCACCTCGACAACGGATTGCGCGGAACGTCCATGCCGTGGCTTGGCACACCGGCGCGCTATCCTAAGTATCGGTCGCGTCCCGCCGCCGAGGAGACGCTGGAGCGGCGGGTCAACGAATGCATCGCGCGGAGTCTGGCCGGGCGCATGTTGCCCGAACAGGGCCGCGACATGCGGGATATCATCGCGTACTTCGAGACGTTGCGCGGCGAGACACCTCCCGGCGCGCTCGACACGGTCAAGCTCGTAGGACGCGTGGTGGCGGGCGAGCGCGTGTACGGCGCGTCGTGCGCACGCTGTCACGGTGATGCCGGCCAGGGTTCGCTGTTTCCAGCGGTGTGGGGCAGCGGGAGCTACTCCATCGGTGCGGGGCTGGCCCGCCAGACCGTGTTGGCGACATTCGTACGCTGGAACATGCCGTACGACCAACAGGACACGTTGTCCAATCAACAAGCAGCCGATGTCGCCGCGTATATCCTTTCGAAGCCAAGGCAGGACCATCCCGGCAAGGAACGCGATTGGCCCAAGGGCGATCCGCCGACCGACGTCGCGTACGCCACTGACGCGGCGCGCGCCTCGGGTAAGGTCATGCCGGCGATACGCCCCGTGCTCCCTCGCCTCGTGCAACCCATGGCCGCCTCGTCTCCCACAGCTCGGTGATGCGCATGCCCTCGATGAACGATCACTCCGCCGCCACCACTCGGACCGCCCCCCCCACCGAGCGTCGTTCGTTTCTGACGCGTGTGCTGGCGGCGGGGGCGACCCTCGGACTCGGCGTCTTGACACGACCAGCCGGGGCCATGGGCACGTCGCCTCCTGGTTTGGTCGAAGACGAGCCGTGGATGGCTCGCCTGCGCGGCACCCAGCGTGTGGTCTTTCACTCCCATCTGCCGACCGACGGACTCGCACTGACGTGGGCGCGCACGTTTCTGGAGACACACAAGACCGCCTACGGCCGTCAGGACAGCGACTGCAGCGTGGTCGTCGGTCTGAACGGGCGCTCAATCGGCCTGCTGTTCAACGACAGCATGTGGGCACGGTACCCGATTGCCGAGACGATGGGGATGAAGGGGACGACCAATCCCAACGGCCCCAGTGGCAGTAATCTGGTGTCTCAGCTCATCGGCCGAGGCGCGATCCTGCTGGTGTGCCAGAACTCGTTGCGAGCGGCGGGGTCGCGCTTTTTGCCCGAGCCCGCACGTGCGGATGCCGCAGCGCGCGCTGCGTTCAGCGCGGAAGCCACCGCGAGCCTGCTTCCCGGTGTCGAGATCGTGCCCGCGATGATCGTGACGCTGCAGATGGCGCAGGATCGCGGCTGCCGGTACGTGTACGCCGGCAGCTGACCCCGTGCGTGGTGTTAAATGCGCGGCAGCGTCACGCCGTGCTGCCCCTGATACTTCCCCTTCTTGTCGCCGTAGCTGATTTCGGGGGGTTCGTCGCCCGTAAAGAAGACCACCTGAGCGATCCCCTCGTTGGCGTAGATTTTGGCCGGGAGTGGCGTCGTGTTCGAGATCTCGAGCGTCACGTAGCCTTCCCACTCGGGCTCGAACGGCGTCACGTTGGTAATGATGCCGCAACGCGCGTAGGTACTCTTGCCTACCGTGAGCGTGAGCACATTGCGCGGAATGCGGAAGTACTCCACGCTCCGCGCCAGGGCGAACGAGTTGGGCGGCACGATACACACGTCCCCCTCGAACTCAACGAAGCTCTTCGGGTCGAACGCCTTAGGATCGACGATCGAGCTCAGCACGTTGGTGAAGATCTTGAATTCGCGCGCCACACGCATGTCGTAGCCGTACGAGCTGACGCCGTACGAGATGACGCCCTCGCGGACCTGGCGGTCCTCGAACGGTTCAATCATGGCGTGTTCGCGCGCCATGCGCGTGATCCAGCGGTCGGAGCAGAGCCCCATGGCCGAGGTGGATAGAGGTGAAGTGGTGGCGACCGGGAGGGACGCGTCGGTCCGCCTCGGTTGCAGCGTGTTCGGTAAGCTACGGACACGTCGCGTCGAGTGCCACGCGCGGCAGCGCTCGCACCGCGCCGGGTAGCGGAACCGCGCGCCGCCGGTAAAGGTGCCGTAGGCGGTTACTCTTTACCTGTGGACGTGTCCATCCTTGTTGAGTGCCAGTGGTCCCGTTGCTACTTTCCTTCAACTCCTATGTGAATTCTTTCACGAGGTCGCCGCTTCTTCGCTTGGCTCGGCTCTGATGCTTCGAAACTACCTGCCTGTCCTGCTGTTGCTCGGCTTCGTGATCTTCAATGCGGTGGTCATTCTCGGCCTGTCGCATCTGAGCGTGACGTCGCAGCCGACTGCGGTCAAATCACAGCCGTACGAATCCGGGATCGCGCCGCTGGGTGATGCGCGCGACCGGTTTTCCGTCAAGTTTTACCTCGTCGCCATGCTGTTCATCGTATTCGACATCGAAACGGTGTTCATGATTCCGTGGGGCGTGCAGTACCGACAGCTGTCCTGCAGTGTCCCGATGATCGCCGACGCCTGCCCCGCGGGACAACTTTCGTTCTTCGGGCTCGGTGAAATGCTGGTGTTCGTGCTGATTCTCGTCGTCGGATTCGTATACGTCTGGAAGAAGGGAGCATTGACGTGGGAGTGACGTCTCCGCTCGATCGACGTGATGTGACCGTCGATCCGGCCTCGCAGGATGGTTGGGTGACCACGCGACTCGATTTCCTGGTGAACTGGGCGCGTGCGGGTTCGTTGTGGCCCATGCCGTTCGGGACGGCGTGCTGCGCCATCGAATTCATGTCCACGGCGGCCAGTCGCTTCGACCTCGCGCGGTTCGGCATGGAGCGGCTGAGCTACTCACCACGCCAGGCCGATGTCCTGCTGTGCGCCGGACGCGTGCCGTACAAGCTTGCTCCGGTCATCCGCCGTATCTATCAGCAGATGCCGCAGCCCAAGTGGGTGATTTCCATGGGGGCCTGCGCCTCCACGGGCGGGATGTTCGACAACTATGCAGTGGTGCAGGGGATCGACACCATCATCCCCGTCGACGTGTACGTGCCCGGCTGCCCACCGCGACCAGAAGCGCTCATGCACGGCATCATCATGTTGCAGCAAAAGATCATGCGTGATCGGATGCGGGACGGCAGCCGGCACCTGGAGATTGAGCCGGATCCGACGAGCCAGCTGTACATTCCGCCGTCGCGCATCGACGAATTGTCCGAACCGTTCGGCAACTCGGTCAACCAGACCCGTTCGAATCCGTGAGCGCGCCGAATCTTCCCACGGAGGCGGGAGCGGAGCTGATGCTCGTCGAGCCGACGCGCGTCCCCACGGATGACGCGCCCCGCACCGCGCGCAACGTGCCGCGCAGCGGTGGTGACGTGAATCCGTCCGCGGCCGCGCTGATGCTGCAATTCGGGGACGCCATTCTGCGCACGGACGTGATCTGGGGCGAAACCACGATCCTGATTCAGCGCGAGGCGATTCACGCTGTCGTGCGGTGGCTGCACGACGAACCGTCCCAGCGCTACGACTACCTCGTGGACGTAACGGCGGTGGAGTACCGCGATGCGATGCGCCCGATCGAAGTCGTGTGGCATCTGCGCGCCCTTGGCTACCGTCGTTTTCTGCGGCTCAAAGTCGAACTCCCGCAGCGCGGAAATCTCGTGGTGCCGTCGGTGATCGACATTTATTCGGGCGCGGATTGGCTCGAGCGCGAATGCTACGACATGTTCGGCATTCGCTTCGACGGACATCCCGACCTGCGCCGCATCCTGCTCTGGGACAGCTACAAAGAAGGGCATCCGCTGCGCAAGAATTTTCCATTGCGCGGTCGCTTCAGCCGGTCGGAGCAGCTCAAGCAAGCACTCGCACAGGACCCGGAAGCACGCTATTCGATGAACGAGCTGTCGATCGCCGAGGCGTTTGACTCGCTGCCCGAAGACATGCGACGGCGCCTGGCCGACGATCGCGCGGCCCGGCATGGTCAGGAGGGAGGCGAATGACCACGCCTACCCGAGACCTGCGCACGATCGAAGTGGCGCTCGGCACCAGCGGGCTCGACGCAAACGGTCTGCCCATTCGCGCGCCGCTTGTGGTGCAGGGGCAAAGTGCCGTCGCGCTTGAGGGAAGCTCGACCGTCGAGCCCGAGCTCGAGTCCGACCACATGCTCATCAACATCGGACCACAGCACCCGGCCACGCACGGCGTGCTGCGTCTGGTGCTCGAGCTCGACGGAGAGACCGTGGTGCGCTGCATTCCGCACATCGGCTATCTGCATTGCGGATTCGAAAAGATCGGTGAGTACCGGCAGTACAACCAGATCATCCCGTGGACCGATCGCGAGGACTATCTCAATTCACCGGGTAACAACGTCGCCTTCGCGATGGGATGCGAGCGACTCTTCGGGGTCGAGATCACGCCGCGCTGCACGGTGCTGCGCGTCATCGCGATGGAGCTGTCGCGTATCATTTCGCATGTCGTCTGGCTGGGCACCACGTCGGTGGATATCGGCGCGTTCACACCGTTCCTCTGGTTGTACCAAGAGCGAGAAAACGTCTATAACCTGCTCGAAGGATGGGTAGGCGCACGGCTCACCACGTCGATGACGCGTGTGGGAGGCATGGCGGCCGACATTCCGGACGGCTGGCTCGATGGGCTGCGCGCGTTCATCAAGGGCTTCTCCAAGACGCTCGAAGAATCGGTGCGCATGCTGGAGACCAACGCCATCTGGGCGGGACGCACCGTGGGTCTCGGTGCCATGAGCGCAGAAGAAGCGGTAAACGCCGGGCTCTCCGGCCCGATGCTGCGCGCGTCCGGTGTGGCGTACGACGTGCGTAAGGATTTTCCGTATATGGACTACGAGACGTATGACTTCGACGTGCCCGTGGGCACCGCGGGCGACGTCTACGATCGCTTTCTCGTGCGCGTCGAAGAAATGCGACAGAGCATTCGCATTCTCGAGCAGGCCGTGCGACGCTTGCCGGACGGGCCGGTCAACGTGGATGACCCGCGTCTCATTCTGCCCGCCAAGCACAAAGCGACCAGCGAGATGGAGTCCTTGATCCATCATTTCTAGCTGGTCATGGAAGGGCCGCGCCCACCGGCCGGCGAGTGTTACGTGGCCGTCGAAAGCCCCAAGGGCGAGAAGGGCTATTACCTCGTCAGCGACGGCTCGGCCAAGCCCGTGCGTTGGCGCATTCGTCCACCGTCGTTCGTCAACCTCTCGGCCATCCCCAAAATGGTCGAAGGGCATCTGTTGTCCGACGTCATTGCCATCAACGCCAGCATCGATATCGTCATGGGAGAGATCGACCGGTGAGTCACGGTCCCTCAGCAACTGGTGGCGCCCTCGTGGCTGCCCCGCCGCACGGTCATCACCACGACGCACCGCACGTGCCCGTCTTCACCGACCTCGCACGTGCAGCGCTCGATACCATCATGTCCCGCTATCCCACTAAACAGGCGGCGTTGCTTCCCGCGCTCTGGCTGGTGCAGGACGCGCGCGGCTGGGTCAGCGAGGCGTCCATGGAAGAAGTGGCCGGACTGCTCGAGATCACGCCCGCGTACGTGAAAGGCGTGACGTCGTTCTACACCATGTACCACCAGCACCCGGTCGGACGGCATTTCATTCAGGTGTGCACCACGACGCCGTGCAACGTGTGCGGCGCGGAAGACGTCGTGAGCGCATTACTTGAGCATTCAGGCTGTGGCGACCTTGGCCTCACCAGCGCCGACGGTCGGTTTACCGTGGTTGAAGTCGAGTGCCTCGGCGCATGCGGATTTCCGACACCGATCATGATCAATAACGACTTTGTCGAATCGCTAACCCCCGAGTCGGTACCTCGTATTCTGTCGGAGCTGAAGTAATGGGATACCCCCATACGTCACACCCTCGCGAAACCGCGATTCTCTCCAAGTACTTCGGCGACGCCGAGGCACGTACGCTCGACGGCTGGCGCGCGCGCGGCGGGTATGACGCGCTGCAGCAGGCGCTCAACACCGATCCGCAGGAGTTGCAGACCATCGTCAAGGACTCCGGGCTGCGCGGGCGCGGCGGCGCCGGATTCCCGACGGGGCTCAAGTGGTCGTTCATGAAGCCCGACGGCAAGATCCACTACATGCTCTGCAATGCCGACGAGTCGGAGCCGGGCACGTTCAAGGACCGCGAGATCATGCGCTGGACTCCACATGGTCTGGTGGAGGGTGTTGCACTCGCGGCGCACTCGATCTACGCCGAAACGGCATACATCTACATCCGCGGTGAGTTCACCGAACCGTACGCACGCGTTACCAAGGCGGTCGAGGAAGCTTACGCCGCGGGCGTACTCGGCGCCAACGCGATGGGGTCGGGCAGGCGCGTGGATGTGCACGTGCATCGTGGTGCCGGTGCCTACATCTGCGGTGAAGAAACGGCGCTGATGAATTCGCTCGAAGGACGCCGCGGCAACCCGCGCATCAAACCGCCGTTTCCCGCGGTCGCAGGACTCTTTGGCAAGCCGACCACCATCAACAACGTGGAAACGCTCGCGACCGTCCCGTACATCATCAAGAACGGCGCCGAGTGGTACAAGCAGTTCGGACGCGCGGACAATCCCAAGAGCATCGGCACCAAACTGTTCTCGGTCTGCGGCAACATCACGCGTCCGGGCAACTACGAAGTCGCGTTGGGCTTCCCGTTCAAGGACTTCCTGTATGATCTCTGCGGCGGGCCGCTGCCCGGCCGCGAAATCAAGGCCGTCATTCCCGGCGGCTCGTCCGTGCCGATCCTCACGCGCGAGGAAGCGGAAAACACCATCATGGACTACGAGGGTATGGTGGCGGCCGGTACGCTGCTCGGATCCGGTGGCGTGATCGTGTTTGATGACAGACAGGACATGGTGCGCCAGATCGCGCGACTGGTGCGCTTCTACGCCCATGAAAGTTGTGCGCAGTGCACCCAGTGCCGCGAAGGCACGGCGTGGACGTTGCGCATCATGGAGCGCATTCGCGACGGAGAGGGCACGGCGGAGGATCTCGACACGTTGCTCTCCATCGCCGACAACATGACTGGCAAGACGATTTGCGTGCTGAGCGATTCGTGCGCGACGCCGGTCGTGTCGGGACTCAAGAAGTTCCGCGGCGAATTCGAAGCCAAGATCGCGCAGAACCGCTCCGTCGTGTCGGCACGCGGTCCCATTCGTGCCACGGCCGCGTGAGGAGCTCGACATGACTGACGTGTCCGCGAGTGTGGCGGTAAAGATGGTGTCGCTGACCATCGAGGGGCGTCCGGTGACGGTACCGGACGGCACGTCGATTCTGGAAGCGGCGAAAGTAGCCGGGGTGCTCATTCCGCATTACTGCTACCATCCGGGGTTACCGGTGGCCGGCGTTTGCCGCATGTGCCTCGTGGAAGTGGAGAAGTTTCCAAAGCTGGCGCCCTCCTGTGCCACGACCGTGGGCGAGGGTCAGGTGGTGCATGTGCACTCTCCCAAGGCGCTTGAAGCGCGGAAGGGAGTGCTGGAGTTCCTGCTCATTAATCATCCACTCGACTGCCCGATCTGTGATCAGGCGGGTGAGTGCGAACTGCAGGACTACACGTTCGCCGAAGGGCGCGCGGACTCACGCTACCACGAGCCCAAGCGATTTAATCCGGTCGAGGATTTCGGTGGCGACGTGCTGTATGTGCAGAACCGCTGCATCCTCTGCACGCGCTGTGTGCGCTTCATGGGCGACGTGGCGCAGGATCCGGTGCTCAACGTCTCCGAGCGCGGCGACCGCGCGTTTATCGGCAAGGCGGACGGGCACGACCTCACCAACGTGTGGGCCGGCAACGTCGTCGACCTGTGCCCTGTGGGCGCGCTGCTCTCCAAGGATTTCCTGAATAAGGCGCGCGCCTGGGAACTCGATCGTGCGCCGTCGGTGTGCACGGGTTGCAGTCAGGGATGCAACATCGTGGTCGAAACGCGCGATAACGTGGCGGTGCGTATGCGCCCGCGCCCGAACGATACGGTCAATCAGTACTACATGTGCGAGGTGGGTCGGGCAGGCTATCGCGAGTTCAACCGACGGGATCGCGCTGAACAGCCGCTGGTTCGCAATGGACACGCGCTTCAGATCGCCGATTGGGAGGACGCAATCGTCGCTGCGGCGCGCACGTTGGCTGACAAGCGTCTTATGGTTCTCGCCTCACCCAATCTTTCGAACGAAGCGCTGTTCCTTCTGGAACGACTGATCGCGCGCCAGAACGGGCAGGGTGTGTTTCGCGTCGACACTGGCGTTGAGGTACCGCTACCCGGCGTGCCGGATCTCGCGCTCCGCGAGGAACGCGCGGCGAATGCGACCGCGGCACGTTTGCTCGGTTTCACCCAGCTGGCGACGGCGTCGCTGCCCCTGCGTGACGGGGACGCGTTGTTGGTCGTTGGCGAGCAGCTCGACGGCGTCGAGGCGGCCGATCTCGATCGCGCCTCCGCCATCGTGCACATCGGAATGACGCTGCCCGATGTACTCGCCGCACGCGTACAGGTGGTCCTGCCGATTGGCAACATCATCGAAGAGGAAGGTACGCTGACGAATCTGCGGGGTCGCGTGCAGCGGTTTCTGCAGGCTAAGACCGCGCCCGGGATCGTTCGGCCGTCGTGGTATGTCTTGGCAGATCTGCTCGCAGCGCTGGGCGGCGACGAACAGTTCTTCACCGCCGCCGACGTCTTCGATGCGTTGCGGGCCACACACGCACCGTTCGCTATGCTCGAGTACGACGCGCTCGGACTTCGTGGTCTACCGATTGTCGACGCATCGGTCCCGGCTACCGCGCCTGCGTCGGCCGGAGCGATAGCATGATCACCATGCCGCTCCTCGCCGCCATCGATCTGGCGTCGTGGTTTCCGCGCAGTGATCCGCAAGTCGCACCGAGCGCGATCGGCACGTACGTGCTCGCCAGTGTGATCAAAATTCTGGTGGTGTTTGGCCTCTACATGCTGGGCGTGGCCTTGCTCACGCTCGCCGAGCGCAAGGTTGCTGCGTGGATTCAAGACCGGCGCGGTCCGAATCGCACCGGTCCTTGGGGCCTGTTGCAACCCGTCGCGGACGGCATCAAGAACTTTATGAAAGAAGAGACCAATCCGGCGGCAGCCGACAAGTGGCTCTTCTTGATTGCGCCCGCGCTCGCGTTCATTCCGGCCATGCTTACATGGGCAGTGCTGCCCCTCGCGGCACCGCTGCCGACGCCATGGGGATTGATCGACATGTCGGTCGCCAACCTGCCGGTGGGCTATCTGTTCACCCTCGCGATTTCGTCGCTTGGCGTGTACGGGATCGTGCTGGCCGGTTGGTCGTCGAACAACAAGTACGCGCTGTTGGGCGGCCTGCGCTCGAGCGCGCAGATGATCTCGTACGAAATTGCCATGGGCATGGCGACCATTCCCGTTTTGCTTCTTGCCGGCAACGTCTCCTTGCAGGCGATCATCCAGCAGCAGGCGCACATGGGCTGGAACGTGCTGTCGCTGACGGTGGCATGGTTCACGTTCCTCGTCGCGTCGTTCGCTGAAACCAACCGTCTGCCGTTTGACTTGCCGGAAGCCGAGTCGGAGCTCGTTGCCGGATACCACACCGAGTACAGCGGGATGAAGTTCTCGATGTTCTTCATCGCCGAGTACGCGAACATGGCCACGGTCAGCGGGCTCACCGCGACGCTGTTCTTTGGTGGATGGGACGTGCCTTTCACGCAGTGGGACAACGTTCCGCCGTGGACGATCCTCAAGACGGTCGTCACGCTGGGTACCTTCGCCGCCAAGACCGGTCTGTTCCTGTTCGTCTTCATGTGGGTACGATGGACGTTGCCGCGCTTCCGCTATGACCAGCTCATGTCGCTCGGCTGGAGCGTCATGCTGCCCATCTCGCTGGCGTATATCGTAATCGTGGCGAGTGCGACCCTTGGACTTGATGCGCTGGGTGTGACGCGCGGCCCGATCTTCTCGCTGGCGCTCTTGGCCATGAACGTGGTCATCATCGTCGTGCTGCTGCGGTGGCTCGATCGCGGCAAGTTGATCAGCCCAGCCAGTGCGCGCGTCGGGCCGACCGACCTTCAGCGGCTTCGCGCACGCGGGCTCGATCTGTCGCGCCGACAGCTGGCCGTCGAGCGCGGGCGGTCATCGACGCCATCGGTCTCGCTGCCCGCGCGCACCGTGTCCGCCCCTGAGCCTGTCCCCGTCGTGTCGACGGTCGAGGAGCCTGTCTGATGGCGATTGGTGTGAAGGTCATGAATCGGCCGCTTGAGCGCGTCAGTTACATCCGCGCCACACTGAGTGGCATGGCGGTCACGCTCAAGCATTTGGTCGATCCGCACAAAGTCACCATGCAGTACCCCGAGACCAAGTGGGATCTGTCGCCGCGCTGGCGTGGCACCCACCGCATGCTGACCACAGAAACCGGCAAGGCCAAGTGCGTTGCGTGCGGACTCTGTCCGACTGTCTGTCCGGCCAATTGCATCAAGCTCGTGCCGGGCGAGGACGAGCAAGGCAATCGCTTCCCGCTGGTGTTCGAGATCGATGAATTCCGCTGCATCTTCTGTGGCTACTGTCAGGAAGTATGCCCGGAGGAAGCGATCCATCTCGGCAGGCACTATGAGAACGCAGAGTTCAACCGCGCCTCGTTTGTCTATGATCTGGAGCGACTGACCGCGCAGACGCATCCCGTCAGCGAGCTGTGGGACCCGGCTTACCCGAAGGGCGAATGAACGGTTTCTACGAGTTCCAGTTCTATCTGTTCTCACTCATCGCCATTGCGTCCGCACTGCTGTTCGTCACGCGCAAGAGTCCCGTGCCGGCGGCGTTGTGGCTGGTGAACGTGATGTTTGCCTTGAGTGGACTGTACGTCATGCTCGACGCGCCATTCGTCGGCGTCATCCAGGTGCTGGTCTATGCGGGCGCGATCATGGTCGTGTTCGTCTTCGTGGTCATGCTACTCAATCTGGGGCGGAGCGAGATCGCCGATTTCCGCTCGCTCGGCGCGAGACTCGGCGCTGGTCTGGTCGCGCTTGCCCTGCTGGCCAATCTGCTCGTTGTGCTGCGAGACAAGACGCCACGGATCGCACTCGCCCCCGCGCAGGACAATGTGGTCACACCCGTGGCCACCTCGCTCTTCACCGACTACCTCGTGGCGTTCGAGCTCACCAGTCTGGTGCTGCTCGTCGCGATCGTTGGAGCGGTACTCCTCGCCAGAAAGCGGGTGACCGTATGATTTCCGAGGCGCTGATCGTCTCTGCCATTCTGTTCGTGATCGGCGTGGTCGGAGTGCTGACCCGTCGCAACGCGATCATTCTGTTCATGTGCGCGGAGCTCATGCTCAACGCCGTCAACCTGTCGTTTGTCGCGCTGGCCAAGTTGCATGGCGTTACGGGACACGTGTTTGTGGTCATGGTCATGACGATCGCGGCAGCGGAAGCGGCTGTCGGTCTGGCCATTGTAATTTCCGTCTTTCGGCACTTCGGTACGGTGGAAATGTCCATGCTGCGTCGGTTGCGCGGATGATCACGAGTCTTCTGCTTCCGCTGTTGCAGACTGCCGGGGTTTCGGTACCGAGCCATCCGCTGGCTGGCACGGCCGCGGCCACGCTGCTCGGACTGCTTCCGTTGCTGCCACTGCTTGGCTTTCTGGTCAACGGTGGCATCGCGCTGAATGCGGCGCGACTGACCGGTCCCGACGCCGCGCGTACGACGGCGCGCCATCCGATCGTGTCACTGGTCGGCCCCGGCGTCATCATCGCCGCCTTCGTGGTCGCGCTGGTCATGTTCATGACCATGCAGGGCGTGGCCGGCCAGCTCGATGCGCCATACGTCAGCAGCGGTGCCACCTGGATGCTCGTCGGCAACCTCGACATCCGCTGGGCATGGCAGCTCGACCAGCTCTCGATCCTGATGGCCCTCGTCATCACCGGGATTGGATCGCTGATCCATCTGTTTTCTATCGGCTACATGCAGGACGACCCGGGCTACGCGCGCTACTTCGCGTATCTCAATCTGTTCGTGGCCTTTATGCTGGTGCTCGTACTCGGTGCCAGCTACCCGGTCATGTTTTTGGGTTGGGAAGGCGTGGGGCTGTGCTCGTACCTGCTCATCGGCTTCTGGTTCAAGGATCGCTCGAACGTCGAGGCGGGGAAGAAGGCGTTCGTCGTCAATCGCGTCGGTGATTTTGGTTTTCTGATCGCGATGTTCCTGATCTGGTCGACCACCCAGACACTCGACTTTGTCGGGGCGCACGCGGCACTCACGCCGATGGCTGGGACGGCGGTGCTCCTCTCGATCGCGCTGTTCCTCTTTCTCGGCTGTGCCGGCAAGAGCGCGCAGATGCCGCTGTACATCTGGCTGCCCGATGCCATGGCCGGTCCGACGCCGGTGTCGGCCCTGATCCACGCGGCCACGATGGTCACGGCCGGTGTGTACCTCGTCGCGCGCGCGGCACCGATCTTTGCCGGTGCGCCAGAAGCTTCGCTGCTGGTCGCCTTGATCGGCGCCATCACCGCGCTTTTTGCCGCGACCATCGCGATGCGTCAGTGGGATATCAAGAAGGTGCTCGCGTACTCCACCGTCTCGCAGCTCGGCTACATGTTCATTGGAGTCGGCACTGGAGCCTACACGGCGGGCGTCTTTCATCTCGTCACGCACGCGTTCTTCAAGGCGCTGCTGTTTCTAGGGGCGGGCTCGGTCATTCACGCGATGCACCAGGCGTATCATCATTCGCATCGCCACGAAGATCCGCAGGATCTGCGGAACATGGGCGGCCTCTCCAAGTACATGCCGGCCACCTTCGCGGCGATGGCGCTCGCGACGTTGGCCATCGCCGGCGTGCCACCACTCGCCGGATTTTTCTCCAAGGACGAGATCCTGTCGGCGACATTTGCACGCGCGCAGGGTTCACCACTGGCCAGTGCGTCGCTGGTTGGCGTCCCGGGTAGCACCGTGCTGTACTTTGTGTACGGACTCGGCATTCTCACGGCGCTGCTGACCGCCATTTACATGACCCGCATGCTGCTGCTCGCGTTCACGGGTGAGAATCGCACCGGCGAAACGGAGCGCAGCGCCTTACACGAAGCGCCGACCATCATGACGGCCCCCGTCCTCGTGCTCGGTCTCCTGACGCTCGTCGGCGGTTGGCTCAATCTCCCCAAACTGCTTCCGCTGGGCCCCACGGGATTGCTGGAGCATTGGCTTGCGCCGGTCACGGGCGCGAGTGCAGCGCGGCTCGCGGGCACCGCAGAGCTGTCGCACGATACCGAATACATGCTGATCGGCATCGCGGTCGCGACGGCCCTCATCGGCATTGGCGTCGCGTTCGCCCTCTATCGCAAACCAATCGCGGACAAGGCGAACTCCAGCCCGGACTCCGGTTTCGCCGGCATACTTGCCAACGCATACGGGGTGGACGCCGGCGTTGACGCGGTGGTGGTGCGTCCGGTCAACGCCATCGCCGATGACTTGCTGACACGTGGTGTTGATGTCGGCGTCGATCGAGCGTTCAGTTTCGGAGGCGGATTGCTGGCGCGCACCGCCGGGTTGATCGGCAATCGCCTGCAGGACGGCGACGTCGGCAAGTATGCCTGGATGGTCGCTGCCGGCGCGCTGGCCATGCTCGCCGCTCTCACGCTGAGCTGATCAATGCGCGATTTCTTGCTCTCTCTGGGCGCGGCGCAGTGGGTGTTGCCCGCCATGCTTCTGTGGCCACTGATCGCCGCGCTTCCCGTACGTGTGCTCGGCCGCGATGTGTCGCGGGATATCGAAGGCGCCGAGGCGCCGAGCGGTGGTCCCGACGCCCGTATCCTGACGCTGATCGCGCTCGTTGTCGAAGGCCTGCTCGGCTTGGTGTTGTGGGGCATCTACGATCCCGACGCGCGCGGCTGGCAGGCGCGCGTGGATTTACCGTGGATTCCCGATATCGGCGCCGCCTTCAGCGTTGGCGTGGACGGTCTCGCACTGCCGATGGCGGTGCTCACGGCACTGCTCATGCCGCTCGCGCTTGTTGGCTCGTGGTCAAACGTCAAGGTCAAAACACCGGCCTTCGGCGCGCTTGCCCTGATGCTGACCGCCGGACTGATCGGCATCTTCGTATCGCTCGACCTCCTGCTGTTCTATTTGGCGTGGGAGTTGATGCTCATTCCGATGTATTTCCTGATCGGCATCTGGGGCACCGGCGCGAGCGTGCGGGCGAGTCTGCGCTACGTACTCTTCACGCTTGTCGGATCGCTGCTGATGCTCGTGGCGATCATGGTGCTTTGGAATCTCGGTGGCGGGCAATCGCTGCACATCGACCATTTGTTGGCGATCAAGTTGGACACGCGCACACAACTGCTCATGTTCGGCGCGTTCTTCACCGCATTCGCGGTCAAGTCGGCGTTGGTGCCGTTCCACACGTGGCTGCCCGATGCGCAAGGGGCCGCGCCGACATTCGCTGCCGTCGCGCTCGGACTCAAGGTCGGCACCTACGCCATTCTGCGTTTCGCCATTCCGCTCTTTCCGGCCGCTGCGTCGCACCCCACGGTCCGCACCACCATTCTGGTGCTTTCGGTCATCGCCATCGTGTACGGCGCGCTGCTGGCCATGTCACAGCGCGACGTGAAGCGGCTCGTGTCATACAGCTCGATCAGTCACCTCGGATTCATCATGCTGGGCTCGTTCGCGCTCACGCAGCAGAGCGTGCAAGGGGCGGTGATGATCATGGTCAACCATGGCATATCCACCAGTGCACTCTTCCTGCTTGTCGGCATGCTGCAAGACCGTCGGGGCACCACCGACATGGCGGCGCTTGGTGGAATGGCCCGCACAATGCCGATGTTCAGCGTCATGTTCACGCTCGCGATTCTTTCCACGATCGGCCTGCCAGGCACGAACGGCTTCGTCGGCGAATTCCTCGTGTTGATCGGGACATACGCCGAGCATCCAGCGTTGGCAATTGTGGCAACATCCGGCGTCATCTTCGCGGCCGTTTACGGATTGCGCGCGCTGCAGCGCATTCTGTTCGAACCGGCCGAGCACGAGCAGGAATCGCGAGGCCTGATCGCCGACCTCTCCGGGCGCGAACGGGTGGTTATGACCGTGTTCGCTGTGGCCATGATTTACCTCGGTTTCGCGCCGCAACCGATCCTGCGCCGCAGTGGCAACGCGACCCGTAGCGTCGTCGAGCTTGTCCGTTTCAGTCCGAATGCGACCGCCGTTGGTGCCAATACTTCCGTGACTCACTGACCGATGGGCGATCTGGTTTCCGCTGGTTCGTTGTTCCGCGCACTCGCCCCCGAGCTGTTGCTTGCGGCCGGCGCCATGGCGCTGCTCCTTGCGACCGTCTGGCGGCCGCAGGGCAATGTGCAGGGCAGCGCAGAAGGTGCGGAGCGCACCGGAGCGCTAGCACGCTTCGGCATGGTGCTCTGCATGCTCGTCGGTCTCGTCGTGGTGATTGCGTGGGGTGACGGGGTACAGGGTACAGACGACTTGCGCATCGCCGGTGACGGTTTCCGTTGGACGATCGATCTGGTGGTCTTGCTTGGGACGGCGCTGTCACTGGTGCTGCTCGAGGCGGATCACGCACGCAGCGGGGCCTACAGTCCGGAAGTACCGGTGCTCATGCTATTGGCCGCGTGCGGCATGATGGTGTTGGCGGCCGCGCGCGATCTCATGTTCGTGTTCCTCGGTATCGAGCTCATGTCGTTGGCCGTGTACGTATTGGCCGGCGTAAACCGCCGTTCGTCGCGCGGCGCCGAGTCGGCGATCAAATACTTTCTGCTCGGCGCCTTCAGCACGGGCTTTCTGCTGTACGGCATGGCGCTCATGTTCGGTGCCACGGGCAGTACGCGGCTCGTAGACATCGCCGCGTGGGTGACCAAGACGCCGGCGCTCAGCGGCATGTTTATCGTCGGCCTTGCGTTGTTACTCGTCGGCTTCGCATTCAAGGTGGCTGCAGCGCCGTTCCATCTCTGGACGCCCGATGTGTACGACGGCGCGCCGCTCCCCGTCACCGCCTTCATGGCGGCTGTGGTCAAGACCGCCGCGTTTGCGACGTTTGCGCGCGTGATGATTGAGGCGCTGCCCGGCGCGGCGCAGCGATGGCATCCGATTCTCTGGTGGCTGGCCGCCGGGACGATGGTCGTTGGCAACGTCCTGGCGCTGTCACAGCGCAATCTGGTGCGGTTGCTCGCGTACTCCAGTATCGCGCACGCCGGCTATCTGCTGGTGGCTATCGTGTCGAATTCCGCGGCGGGAGTCAGCGCACTCGTGTTCTACATGGTTTCGTACACGCTCGCGACCATGGGTGCGTTCGCCGTGCTCATCACGGTTAACGATGGACGCGACCGCTCGCCAACGATCGAAGACCTGAACGGACTGTGGCTCGTGCGGCCGTGGCTCAGCATCGCCATGGCGGTGTTCTTCCTCGCGTTCCTCGGCATGCCCCTCGTCGGCGGCATCGGCTTCTTCGCCAAGTGGTACCTGTTGCAGGCGGCGCTGCAGGGCAAGACACCGCAGACGATGCTTGCCATCGTCCTTGTGCTGAGCAGTGTCGTATCGGCTGCGTACTACCTGTCTGTCATCTCATCGATGTTCATGCGGCCGAGGCCGGACGGCGCTCCGGTTCCGTCCAACACGCCGCTGACGCAGTCGCTCATTGCGTTCGCCGCGATTGCCATCCTCGCGCTCGGCGTATATCCCACGCCCGTCGCCCGCCTGGCACGCCGCGCAATGCCGCATAGCGTCGCCGAGAATGCGCGCCAGCCGACCGTACCTCGTGCCAATCGCGTTCCGGTCACGACGGCGAGTACACTTCGCTGATTGTGCGCGCGGCCGCGACGCCTCAGCGACGCAGCCGTTACGACTTCGCCCACCTGTGTGTGTCTGACATGGCCATCAGCAAGACTATCTTCCGGCAGTACGACGTGCGTGGCATCGTGGGCACCGACCTCACCGACGAGGTGGCCTACGGGATCGGTCGCGGCTACGCGGCATATCTGGCGGGCAAGGGCATTCGCGGCGCGGTCGCCGTGGGGCGCGACAACCGTCCCAGTGGCGACACGCTTCGTAACGCGCTCGTACGCGGCCTCACTGAATGCGGCGTCGATGTACTCGACGTCGGTGTCGTGCCGACTCCGCTGCTGTACTGGACGCTCCACCATGAGACCGTGGTGGGTGGCATTCAGATCACCGGCTCGCACAACCCACCGGAGTACAACGGCTTCAAGATGTGCATCGGCACGGGGTCGTTACATGGCGCCGAGATCCAGGCGTTGTACGCGCTCATTGTGGCGGACCGGTTTCCGGAGGGAGCCGGCACGGTGCGACAAGTTGAGGTGATCGACCGGTATGTCGCCGATATCGCGCAACGTATCGGGCCGTTGGCCCATCGCGACGGGACGCCGCTGCGCGTCGTTTACGATTGCGGCAACGGAGCCGGCGCCGTGGTGGCACCGCAACTCATGCGCGCGCTGGGCGTCGACGGTATCGCACTGTTTGCCGAAAGCGACGGTACGTTCCCCAATCATCACCCCGATCCGACCGTTCCGGAGAATCTCGTCGATCTCATCGACACGGTGAAGCGCGAGGGCGCGGAACTTGGGGTTGCCTTCGACGGTGATGCCGACCGTATCGGCGTCGTCGACGCCAACGGCACAATCATCTGGGGCGACCATATCCTCATCCTGTATGCGCGCGACGTGCTCGCGCGTACCGGCAAGGGACAGCCGATCATCTTCGACGTCAAATGCTCGCAGGCGCTGTCGGACGAGATCGAGAAGGCCGGCGGTGTGCCCGTGATGTGGAAGACGGGGCACTCGCTGATTAAGGACAAAATGAAGGAAACGCATGCGCCCATCGCCGGAGAGATGTCCGGGCACATGTTTTTCACCGAAGGATTCTACGGTCACGACGATGCCCTGTACGGGGCGGCGCGCCTGCTGCGCATTCTCGCCGATGCGGGACAGCGCGTGGACGAGCTGCTCGCCGACGTGCCCCCTTTCGTGTCCACGCCGGAAATCCGCATCGACACCGATGAGGAGAGCAAGTTCGCCATTATGGAGCGCGCCATCGCGCACTTTTCCTCCACCCACGATGTCATCGACGTGGACGGCGTGCGCGTGCTGTTCGGCGACGGATGGGGACTCTTCCGCGCGTCGAACACGCAACCGGTCATCGTGGCGCGCTTCGAAGCCCGCAGCGAGGCCCGACTCGCGGAAATCCGCGCAGAGATGGAAGGCTGGATGCGCGCGCAGGGCGTGCAGCTCTGACTCCCGAACAGGCACCCTGACCATGCGTGCGCGCAGCTGGTTGGTCGTCGGCATCGCCACCGCCGCGGCGCTGCTCCTGCTCGGGCGCGCGGTGACGACGCTTGTTGTTGAACATGCGTGGTTCACGGCGATGGGCGTGCCCTCGCTGTGGTGGGAGCGCGCGACCGACAGCGTACTGCTGCAGGGCGGGGCGTGGGTAGTCGGCTCGTGCTTCGCTTTCGCCAATCTGTATGCCGTTCGCCGAACCATACGTGCCGTGGCCGTTCCGTCGCGCGTGGCGAATATCGAATTGACGAGCATGATTCCCGGGCGCAGGCTCCTGGGCATCACCATTGCACTGGCCGGTCTGGTGGGCCTCGCGCTCGCGGCGCCGCTCTCCGATTGGACGCAAGTCGCCATGGCACGACACGGCATCGCCTTCGGCGAGATCGAGGGGTTCCTCGACCGCGATCTCGGCTTCTATGTCTACTGGTTGCCACTCGAAGAGACGCTCTACGTCTGGGCGCTCGTGAGCGTCATGGCCGTTGGCACGATGGTCATCGTGCTGTACACGCTGACCCGAAGTCTCCGGCTGGACGGGCGCCGCGTCTACGCCTCATCGCACGTACGCCGGCATTTGAGTGCGCTGGGCGCGCTGGTGCTGCTGCTGCTGGCCTGGAGCTACCGACTCGACTCGTTCGACTTGTTGCGTTACGGCTCCGGTCCGGATGGGCTGTTCCTGCGCGTCGATCACATGGTGACCCTGCGCGTGGACCTGTTCATGACGGTCCTGTGCAGCATCGCCGCCCTGATTCTGCTTCGCGCGGGATGGATGTCGCAATTGCGACTCGCCTTTTTCATGTTTTCGGTCGTGCTCGCCGGCGCGCTCGGCCTGCGCCACGTGCTCCCAGCGCTCATCGCGCGCGGCGATTTGCTGGGCGAGCCGGCGAAACGCGATCTTGACTATCTGGCCACGCGCACGCTCTTCAGCCGGCGCGCGTTCGACGTGGACGGCATCCGGACCACCACGCCGGATTCACTGCCCAAACTCGCAACACGACTACGCACCGACGAGCTGCCCGCCGCCGTGAGCCTGTGGGACGCCTCCTCGTTGCAGGCCCGCGCCAATGGCGACGGGCGCGTGGTCGTCCCCACGTTTGCGTCGTGGACCACCACGACAAGTGGCGCGCTGGGCGCACTCATCGTGCGGCAGCCCAGCGGCGCAGACGAGCCGTGGAGTCTCATCATCGTCGATGCGACACAGCCGGTGCTGCGTGACAGCGCCGTCTCGCTGCGCGTCGCCGCCGACGACGAGGCGCCGCTTGAGTTGGCCGTCGCGCCCGGACTCGCTGGACATGCAATGATGACCGATCCCACTGGCACCGTGCTCGGCACGTCGTTGCGCACACTGTCGCTGCGCGTGGCGCACGCGTGGGCGGCGCGTGATCCGTCGCTGTTGGATGGCGTGCCGCCCGGCGAGGATGCGCCGGTCTTCGTCTCGCAGCGCGATGTCCGCCACAGACTTGCGCTGCTCGCGCCGGTGTTCGCACAGGGTCGGGAGATCGCGCCGCTGTTGCACGACGGCACGCTCTATTGGACGGTGCAACT
Source organism: Gemmatimonadales bacterium (assembly GCA_038234895.1). Lineage (GTDB taxonomy): Bacteria > Gemmatimonadota > Gemmatimonadetes > Gemmatimonadales > Gemmatimonadaceae > Gemmatimonas. Next base: position 2,846 of record JBBQSM010000015.1, on the reverse strand, counting down.
CTACAGCGCGTCGAACAGCTATCCGCTCAGTCAGCAATGGCAGCTCGCCGACGAAGTTCGCAGTTACTTCCGGCTCGCGGCCACAGCGCTCGTCGACGCCACCACGGGCCGGGTGCAACTCGTCGCCATCGATCGGCCTGATCCCGTGGCGCGTTCGTGGATGGCGCGCGCGCCGTCGCTGTTCGTGCGCGTCGGCGAGTTACCCGCCTCGCTCGTCAACCGGCTCCCGCCGGCAACCGATGGTGCCATGGCGCAGCTGCGTACCTTCGCGCGCTACGGCTCCCGGCTGGAGGGGGCGATCCCGCGGCATCTGGCCGACAGCACCTTCGCCGGCGATGGACCGTCGGGACATCTCGTTCGCGCGGATACAGCACAGTTGGTCGCGTGGAGCGCCCCGTTGCTAGACGCCGGGGATCAGCTGGGCGGAGTGATCACCGCTGTCGGCGGTCGGTTTCGACGTACGTATTGGGACTCCACCACCGTACCGCGACCAAGGTGGAGCGCGTTGACCGAGCAGCTGCGCGCCACGCTCGACAGTACGCGCACACTGGTGCCGGACGGGAGTCGGCGTGAGCCGCGCATGCGGCCGGCGGCGCCGCAGGTGATCATGGGCGAACGCGGGCCCGTGGTGGTGCAAACGCTTCGCTGGAATCGCACCGATGGATCGTCGGTGGTCTCGCGCGTGGCCGTGCTCGACGAGGGGCGGATTGGCGTCGGTGCGACGCTGGCAGAAGCCGATGCGCGCCTCGGATCACCGCGGTCCACCACACGGTCCGCCGTGGGCGGGGATAGTTGGGCGGGCGAACCACGTGATGTACTGGTGGGGCGGTTGTATGACGCGATGCGGCAGGCGCTGCGCAGCGGAAGTTGGACGAAGTTCGGGGCAGCGTTTGACAGCCTCGGCAGTGTGTTGGGCAAGCCGCCGCAATAGCGCGGCTGGTATTTTGTTGCAGTCTTCCTTCGATTCGGAGAGCGCGTGAACCTTCATGAGTATCAGGCGAAAGAGCTGTTGCGGGCCGCCGGTGTGCCGATCCCCGCCGGCGACATCGCAACGACGCCGGAACAGGCGGAATCCATCGCGCAGCGGTTGGGCACGGCGGTTATGGTCAAAGCACAGGTGCACGCCGGTGGGCGCGGCAAAGCTGGCGGCGTGAAGTTCTGCAAGACGCCAGCCGACGCCAAGGAAAAGGCCACGGCGATTCTCGGCATGACGATCAAGGATCTCGTAGTCGAGAAGGTGCTCGTCACCACGGCGGCCGATATTGCGTCCGAGGCGTACGTCGGCATCATCGTCGATCGCGCGACCAAGAAGCCCGTCTTCATGGTCAGCGCCGCCGGTGGCATCGACATCGAAGAAGTCGCCGCAAGCACGCCGGAGAAGATTCTCTACCATCCGGTGGATACGCGCTACGGCCTATTGCCGTTTGAAGCGATGCGCATGGGCTTCTTCCTGTATAAGGACGTCAAGCTCGCGCGTCAGGCTGCAAAGATCATGTCGCAACTCTACACGGCATTCATGAACGCCGGTTGCTCACTCGCCGAGATCAATCCGCTGGTCATGACGCCGGACAACCAGCTCGTCGCGGTCGACGGCAAGATGGTCATTGACGACAACGAACTCGATCGTCGTCCCGAGATCGCCGCGCTACGCGACGAATCGTCGGAAGCGCCCAGCGAAGTGGACGCGCGCAACGCGAACCTCACCTTCATCAAGCTCGATGGAAATGTGGGATGCGTGGTGAACGGCGCCGGGCTCGCGATGGCGACCATGGACCTCGTGAAGTACTACGGCGGCGATCCGGCCAACTTCCTGGATATCGGCGGTTCGTCGAATCCGGAAAAGGTCGTGAACGCGCTGCGCATCATCACGTCAGACCCGAACGTGAAGTGCATCCTGTTCAACATCTTCGGAGGCATTACGCGCACCGATGACGTGGCTAACGGCATCGTCACGGCGACGAAGGCCAATCCGCTCACGGTACCGATCGTCATCCGACTCACCGGCACGAACGAGGAAATCGCCGTGAAGATCCTGCAGGACAACGGCTTCTCCGCCTCGAACGACATGGACGCCGCCGTACAGCGCGCCGTCGAACTCGCGACCAAAGGAGCGGCCGCATGAGCATCTTCATCGACAACGGCACCAAGCTCGTAGTGCAGGGCATTACGGGCCGCGACGGCTCCTTCCATGCCAAGCAGATGATCGAGTACGGCACGCAGGTCGTCGCCGGCGTCACGCCGGGCAAGGGCGGCCAGCATTTCGAAGGCACCGTGCCCATTTTCGACACCGTGTACGACGCCGTGCAGGCGACCGGCGCCAACACGTCCGTGATCTACGTGCCGCCCATGTTCGCGGCCGACGCCATCATGGAAGCCGCGGCGGCCGGTGTGAAATTGATCGTCTGCATCACGGAAGGCCTGCCCGTGCTCGACATGACGCGCGTGTATCCCTTCGTGAAGGAGCACGGCGCGCGACTGCTCGGCCCCAACTGTCCGGGGCTGATCACACCGGGCCAGTCCAAGGTCGGTATCATTCCGGGGCGCATCTGTCTCCCGGGGAACGTCGGCGTGGTCAGCCGCTCGGGCACGCTCACGTACGAAGTTGTGAATCAGCTCACGCAGGCCGGAATCGGCCAGAGCAGCTGCGTCGGCATCGGCGGCGATCCCATCAATGGCACCAACTTCATCGACTGCCTCGCGGCGTTCGAGGCCGATCCGCACACGAAGGCCATCGCCATGATGGGCGAGATCGGTGGCACCGACGAGCAGGAAGCGGCGACGTTCATCAAGGAGCACATGAAGAAGCCGGTCGTCGGCTTCATCGCCGGGCAGACCGCGCCGCCGGG